>NZ_JBEYWW010000029.1:78614-130015 GCF_040644635.1 Microbispora sp. NPDC046933
GCGTCCCGATGGTGAAGCGGGAAACACGGTGAGTCGATGACGTCTGTCGTGCTGGGCGTGAGCGCCGGCATCGCGGTCTACAAGTCCTGCGAGCTGCTGCGCCTGTTCACCGAGTCGGGACACGACGTGCGTGTCGTGCCGACCCGGGACGCTCTGCGGTTCGTCGGCGAGCCGACCTGGGCGGCGCTGTCGGGCAATCCGGTGACCACCGAGGTGTGGGAGTCGGTGCACGAGGTGCCACACGTGCGCATCGGGCAGTCCGCCGACCTGGTGGTCGTCGCCCCGGCGACGGCGGACGTGCTGGCCCGGGCGGCGCACGGCCTGGCCGGCGATCTGCTCACCAACACCCTGCTCACCGCGCGCTGCCCGGTGGTGTTCGCGCCCGCGATGCACACCGAGATGTGGGAGCACCCGGCCACGCGGGCGAACGTGGCGACGCTGCGCGAGCGCGGCGCGATCGTGATCGAGCCCGCCGTCGGCAGGCTCACCGGCGCCGACACCGGTCCTGGGCGGCTGCCCGACCCCGCCGAGATCTTCGAGGTGTGCCGCCGCGTTCTGGCGGGCCCGCGTGAGGACCTGGCCGGGCGGCACGTCGTCGTCTCCGCCGGCGGCACCCGCGAGGCGATCGACCCCGTGCGCTTCATCGGCAACCGGTCTTCCGGGCTGCAGGGATACGCCCTCGCCCGCACGGCCGTCGCCCGGGGCGCGGAGGTCACGCTCGTGGCGGCGAACGTGACGCTGCCCGATCCCGCGGGCGCGAAGGTCGTGCGGGTGGAGTCGGCGCGGCAGTTGCGCGACGCGGTCCTGGCGGCGGCCGAGCACGCCGACGCCGTCGTGATGGCCGCCGCGGTCGCGGACTTCCGGCCCGTACGGCAGAGCGACACGAAGATCAAGAAGTCGTCCGCCGAGCCCGATCCAATCCATCTGGTGAAAAATCCAGACATCCTGGCCGAGTTGGGGGAGGTCCGCCGGGCCAGGCGGCAGGCGTACGCCGCAGGGGACCCGCCGGCGGACGGCGCGCCGGTGGGCCGCGGGCGCGAAGCCGGGGCCGGGGCGGGCACCGCGACGGAGGCCCGGGCGGACGGGCCGCATCCCCGGGTGATCGTGGGATTCGCGGCGGAGACCGACGACGTCCTGGCCAACGGCCGGGCCAAGCTGGAGCGCAAGGGCTGCGACCTGCTCGTGGTGAACCAGGTCGGGGAGAACCTGGCGTTCGGCACGCCGGACAACGCGGCCGTCGTCCTCACGGCGGAGGGCGGATCCGTGGAGATTCCGAGGGGTCCCAAAGAGGATCTCGCCGACGTAGTGTGGGATTTGGTGGCGCAGCGTCTCGCCTGACCTTCGCGGGGTGCCGGTGCGGGCGCCCGCTCCGCCCCCCCACAGGTCGTGCATCGAGGGAGCGATCGCCATGCCGGTGTCCGCCACGATCAGGGAGCGCTGCCGGGCGATGCTCGGCCCCGGCGAGGACATCCGCTACGTGTTTCCCGCCATGGCCCTGCCGCCTCCCGCCGCCATCGGTTTCCTCGTCGTGGTGACCGACCGCTCCATCACCCTGCTGTCGACCAAGATGTTCAGCAGGGACGAGCCGTCCGGGGTGTGGGCCCGCTACCCCCGCCGCACCCGCCTGGGGCCGGTCGAGTTCGGATCGGGGCCCCACATCGAAATCGGCGGCATGACCCTGGAGGTCGACGACGAGTACGCCGCCGTGGTGGCGGCGGCGGACGCGGAGGCCTTCTCGCCCGGTGACCTGCCCAGAGATCCCTTACCCGACCTCTGACGCGCCGTCCGGAGGGATGGCAGGAGCCCTCCCCGGCCGCCGGCCCGGTGACCGGAACGTGGATGGCTTCGCCGCTCCGCAGCGCCTGAGGCTAGACTCGCGTGAGCATCGAGTGGCCGCGGCGGGGCTCGGCTCTGCCGCCGGTCACTCATGGACGTCAGCAGCCGCTGCATGAGGAGCCCTGAGTTGTCCCGTCGCCTGTTCACCTCCGAGTCGGTCACCGAGGGCCACCCGGACAAGATCGCCGACCAGATCAGTGACGCGATTCTCGACGCCATGCTCAAGGACGACCCGAAGAGCCGGGTCGCCGTCGAGACGCTGATCACTACTGGCCAGGTCCACGTCGCCGGCGAGGTGACGACGGAGACCTACGTCGACATCCCCGCCCTGATCCGCGAGAAGATCCTCGAGATCGGCTACGACGCCTCCCACAAGGGCTTCGACGGCGCCTCCTGCGGCGTGTCGGTGTCCATCGGAGCGCAGTCGCCGGACATCGCGCAGGGCGTGGACGACGCCTACGAGCACCGCGAGGGCGAGGGCTCCGACGACTTCGACCGGCAGGGCGCGGGCGACCAGGGCCTGATGTTCGGCTACGCCTGCCGTGAGACCCCCGAGTTGATGCCGCTGCCGATCCAGCTCGCGCACCAGATGGCACGGCGCCTGTCCGAGGTGCGGAAGAACGGCACGGTTCCTTACCTGCGCCCGGATGGCAAGACCCAGGTCACGATCGAGTACGACGGCGACCGGCCGGTCCGCCTCGACACCGTGGTCGTCTCCACCCAGCACGCTCCGGAGATCGACCTGCGGGAGATGCTGACCCCCGACATCCGCGAGCACGTGGTCGAGCCGGTGCTGGCCGACCTGGAGATCGAGACCGAGGGTTACCGCCTGCTGGTCAACCCGACCGGCCGCTTCGAGATCGGCGGGCCCATGGGCGACGCCGGGCTCACCGGCCGGAAGATCATCATTGACACCTACGGCGGCATGGCCCGCCACGGCGGCGGCGCCTTCTCCGGCAAGGACCCGTCCAAGGTCGACCGCTCTGCCGCCTACGCCATGCGCTGGGTCGCCAAGAACGTCGTCGCGGCCGGCCTCGCCGAGCGCTGCGAGGTCCAGGTCGCCTACGCCATCGGCAAGGCCCAGCCGGTCGGCCTGTTCGTCGAGACGTTCGGCACCGAGAAGGTGCCGGTCAACGTGATCCAGGAAGCGGTGCTCCAGGTCTTCGACCTGCGTCCTGCCGCGATCATCCGCGACCTCGACCTGCTGCGCCCGATTTACTCCGAGACCGCCGCCTACGGCCACTTCGGCCGCGAGGGCTTCTCCTGGGAGTCCACGGACCGGGCCGACGCCCTGCGCAAGGCCGCGGGTCTGTGACCCACACCTGACGAGCACGGCGATCACTGTCGCCCCGGCGGCGTCCGCCCCTGACGGCGGGCGCCGCCCGCGCATGCCCGGACGTCCACAGGCGGTGGGCGTACGTGTGATTGCGGCTCGCCGGGTCTGGTAGGACGGAGACGTGACCGACCCGACCCGCGCCCCATATCCGCAGGAGGCGCTCCTTCCGGCGCCCCCGGCCGCCCCGGAGCGACCCACCGAGCGGGCGCGTGGGGGCACAGAGCGGACGCGTGGGGGCACAGAGCGGGCGCGGGGGACGGCTGAGCGGAACCGTGGGGGCACAGCCTCGGGGCAGGCGCGGGCGGGCGCGTCCAAGGGCGCACGCGAGCCGGCGCCGGACCTCCCCGTCGCCCGGGTCGTGGTGGACACGCCGCTGCCGCACCTCGACCGGCCCTTCGACTACCTCGTCCCCACCACGATGGACGCCGAGGCGGTGCCCGGCTGCCGGGTGCGGGTCCGCTTCGCGGGGCAGCTCGCCGACGGCTACCTGCTCGAACGGCTGTCCGAGAGCGAGCACGCGGGCCGGTTGTCCTTCCTGGAGCGGGTGATCTCCCCGGAGCCCGTCCTCACCGCCGACATCGCCCGGCTGGCCCGCGCCGTGGCGGACCGGTACGCCGGGACCATGCCGGACGTGCTGCGCCTGGCCGTTCCTCCGCGGCACGCCCGGGTCGAGGCCGAGGCGAGAACGCCCGCCCGCCGGGCGGCTTCCCCCGGCGCCGGCGCAGCCGACGGCGACGTTCCGCCGCCCGCGGAGGAGCCCGTAGGCGCGACGGCGGACACCGGCGGCCCGCGGCCAAGCCCCAGCGAGGGCGGCGGACCCGCAGGGCAGGGGGTGGCCCAGGGGGACAGGGCGGGCACGGCGCACGCGGGCACGACCCATGCGGAGACGGTGCACGCGGACATGGCGCACGCGGACATGGCGCACGCGGGCACGGCGCACACGGAGACGGCGCACGCGGGCACGGCGCACACGGAGACGGCGCACGCGGACATGGCGCACGCGGACATGGCGCACACGGACATGGCGCACGCGGACATGGCGCACGCGGGCACGGCGCACACGGAGACGGTGCACGAAGGCGCGGCACACGGGGAGACCGCGTCACAAGAGACCGCGTCACAAGAGACCGCGTCACAAGAGACCGCGTCACAAGAGACGGCGTCACGGGAGACGGCGGGACAGCGGGCGGCGCGGGCGTACGGCGACGCTTGGAGGGCCTACCCGGCGGGCGCGGCCTTCCTGGAGGCGCTGGCCGAGGGCAGGGCGCCGCGCGCCGTGTGGACGGCCCTGCCCGGTACGGACGCCGGCGGGCCGTCGTGGCCGCACGCCATCGCGGCCGCCGCCCGGGCGACCGCCGACGGCGGCCGTGGCGTCGTCGTGGTGGTGCCCGACGGCAAGGACGTGGCGCTGGTGACCGCGGCCCTGGGGGAGACGCCGCACGTCGCGATCACGGCGGACCTCGGGCCCGCCGAGCGCTACCGGCGCTGGCTCAAGGCGTTGCGCGGCGAGATCGGGATCGTGGTGGGCAACCGCCCCGCGGCGTACGCGCCGGTGGCCCGCCTGGGGCTGGCGGTCGTGTGGGACGACGGCGACGACCTGCACGCCGAGCGTCATGCGCCCTACCCGCACACGAGGGAGGTCCTCGCCCTGCGCGCGCACCAGGCCGGGGCGGGCCTGCTCGTCGGCGGCTACGCGCGCACGGCCGAGGCCACGGCGCTCGTCGAGACGGGCTGGGCGGCCCCGCTCGTCCCCGACCGGGCGGCGGTCAGGGCGCGGGCGCCGAGGGTGCGCCCGGCGGGCGACGACGCGGAGCTGGCCCGCGACCAGGCGGCCAGGGCGGCCCGCCTGCCCAGCCTCGCCTGGCGGGCGCTGCGGGAGGGTCTGGAGCACGGTCCTGTGCTCGTCCAGGTGCCGCGCAGGGGCTACCTGCCCGCGCTGGCCTGCCGCCACTGCCGGGCCCCCGCCCGCTGCTCGGGCCTGCCGCCGGTGCGCCCGGCTCCGGCGCCCGGGGCCGCGGGGCGCGCGGGCGGGGGAGCGGGCTCCGGTGCGGCACGGGCGCATCCGGCCCTGCCGGGCGGCGCGATGCGAATGCTCCCGGAACCGGCACTCGCGGAACCCGTGGCCACGGGACCGGTCTGCTCGGGCCCGCTCGCGCTGCGCGGCGGGCACGCCGTGCCGTACTGCCGCTGGTGCGGCCGGATCGCGGGCGACTGGCGCTGCCCGTCCTGCGGCGGGACCGGCGTGCGGGCCGTCATCGTGGGCGCCCGGCGCACCGCCGAGGAGCTGGGCCGGGCCTTTCCTTCGGTGCCCGTGCGCACCAGCGGGCGCGACGGTGTGCTCGCGACGGTGAGCGGCGCCCCCGCGCTGGTCGTGGCGACGCCCGGGGCCGAGCCGGTGCCGGACGGGGGCTACGCGGCCGCCGTGCTGCTCGACGGATGGGCGCTGCTGGGACGCCCCGACCTGCGCGCGGCCGAGGAGGCGCTGCGGCGCTGGACGAACGCCGCCGCGCTGCTGCGGCCGGCGGGGGAGCTGGTCGTCCTGGCCGACGCCGCGGTGCCCGTCGTGCAGGCCCTGCTGCGCTGGGACCCCGTCACGTTCGCGGAACGCGAGCTCGACGAGCGGGCCGAGCTGGGCTTCCCCCCGGCCGTGCGGATGGCGACGCTGACGGGCCCGGCCGCGGCGGTCAGGGAGACGCTGGCGGGCGCCGTGCTGCCTCCGGGGGCGCAGGTGCTGGGACCGGTGCCGGTGGAGGGCGGGCTGGAACGGGCCATGGTCCGGGTGCCGCGCCACCTCGGATCCGCGCTGGCCCGCGCGCTGAAGGGCGCCTCCGGTGTGCGCTCCGCGCGCAAGGCGCCGGACGTGGTACGTGTGAACATTGATCCGCTCGACCTCATCTGACCGATTCGCCTCGCACAAAGCGAGCCGTTAGCGTGCCTCTGTGTCGATCGAATGGGTGAACCGGGCCATCGACGGCCTCCGTGCCTGGGGGCGCGAGCGGAACGTCGAGGTCGACGTCGACGAGGTACGTCTGCTGTGCGACTACGCCAGCGACTACCTGGAGGTGAACGAACTGGGCGATTTCCGGCCGGGCGCCTTCGAGGAGCTCCTGCTGGAAATCTACCCACGCAAGGTCATCGCGCCGCCGGAGAGCGCACCGGAGACGGTCGCCGCGGCGCGGACATTGGTCGAGTTCCTGCTGGACACGGGCGAGATCGGCAGCAAGACGGCCGCCAGGATGCGGGAGACCATCGACCGCATCGAGCCGGAGATGCCGCGGGCGCTCGCCGACACGTCCAAGTTCGGCATGGCCAAGAGCCTGTTCAGCGCCATCGGGCCCGACTCCCTGGAGCTCGACGCGGCCCCGGGAGCTCGCGCGGAGGACGCGGCGGACGGCGACGCCTGCGACTGCCCCGGCTGCGCGCCCCTGCCGCCCGTACGGCTCGCGCCGCGCGAGGAGGTGGCGCGGGCCGTGCGCGAGGTGCCGCTGCTGCGCGACGCCCATCGGGTGGTGGCCTGGCTGGTGGAGGGCGGCCGCACGGTGACGACGCGCCGGTCGCTGCGGGTCAGGGACGCGCGGGCGTGCACGGCCGAGCTCGGCGTCGAGTGTCCCGAGCCGGCGTGGCGTCTCGCGCTCGACCTGGGCCTCGCCCGGCTCGACGGCACCGCCGTCGTGGTCGCGGAGGACTTCCGTGAGCTGGACGCGCGTGGTGAGGAGGAACTGCTCGACCTGTGGCGGGCGGCGCTGGAGTTCCTCGTCGAGAGGTCCGTGCCGCTCACGGGGGAGGCGGTGGTGGACGAGGGGATGTCCCAGATCCACGACCTGCTCTACCGGCTGCAGTCGCCCGTCCCGGTGGACGCGCTCGCCGACTACCTGCGCGAGGTGGCCGCCGGGCGGCCGGTCGGCAGGCTGGACGAGGCGCTGACCGCTCTGGCGTACGCGGGAACGGTCCAGCGCACCGAGGACGGCCTGGCCCTGACCCCGCACGCCCTGTGGGGGCTGCGGGAGCTGTACGCCGGCATGGGCCTGGACGCGCCGCTCGCGCCCGCCCCGGCCGAGGGCGACGCGAGCGGGCTGATCGCCTGCCTGATCGGCGACGGCACGGCGGACGAGGCGGCCGAGCGGGACATCGCCGAGTGGCTGTCGCGGCGCACCCCCGAGCAGGCGGCGTCGGAGCTGCTCGCCGCCGTGGCCGGCGCCCCGGCGGAGGTGCGCGGGGTCGCCGTGACCATCGTGGACCGGCTGGGCGTGGAGGCGGCGCCGGTCGTGCGGTCCTACCTGGACGACGCCGAGCTGCGCCCGCACGCCATCCACTGGCTGTCCTCGCGCGGCCTGGACGCGCCCGTGCTCACCCCCGAGGAGGTCCTGTGGGTGAGCGTCGACATGCTCGCCCTCGCGCTGCCCGCCGCAGAGGCCGACCCGGAGGGCTTCGCGGAGAACATCGCGGCCTCGGGGCCGCCCGCCCATCTGATCGAGGACATGTGGCGGGTGGACCACCCCGACGTGGTCGAGGTTCTCGAGCTGCTCGGTAGCACGCTGCCGGACCAGGCCGCCGCCAAAGCCGCCCGGAAAGCGGCTTTCAAGGCTCGTTCGCGGGGCATCAGGTGACTGCTGTGCAGTAAGTTGCTGGAATGGCCGACAGCGACGTGCTCACCTTCCCGCCGGTCGACATCGCGCCCGACGAGCAGCTCGTCCATGCCGTGCGGGAGGTCCCGCTCGTACGGGACGCCCGCCGCATCGCCGAGTGGGTCGGGGCCCGCTGCGCGGCCTCGCCGCGGGGCGTGTGCGAGGTGACCGAGCAGGGGCTGCCGCACCCCGCCGAGGCCGAGGCGGTCGTCGCCGACCTGGGTCTCGAGGCCGGCAGGCTGCGCCTGCTGTGGGTGGTCGCGGTCAACGGCCGTCTCGTGGAGGTCACCCGGCAGGGCGCCCGCTCCGGTCCCGGTGTGCCCGACCCCATGGAGTTCTGGGACGGCGTGGTCATGGACGTGCTCGACCGGACCGAGGAGGGCCTGACCGGGTCGCCCGTCATCGACGAGCACCTCACCGAGATCCTCGCGACGATCTACTCGGTGCGTGAGGGCATGCCGCTCGCCGCCCTGGCCGGCGGCATCCTCCAGGCGCACGAGGTGGGCTGCGAGGCGCGGCCGGCGGACCTGCGGCGGCTGCGGATGACCCTGCCGGGGGAGCTGGCGGCGGCCATGGCGCTGCTGGAGTACTGCGGGCTGATCGAGCTGACCGGCGAGCTCGTCCGGCTCACCCAGCCGGGCGTGTGGGCCGTGCGCCGCGACCTGCTCAGGGAGGGCCACGACGCGCCGTCGCTCAACGAGGTGGCCGCGCTCGCCGAGCTGGGCGCCGCCGACCTCATCGACGCCATGCTGACCGGCCGGGCCTCCGCCAGCGCCGCCACGCTGTGGCTGGAGCGCCGGGTTCCCGAGGACGCGGCGCGCGAGCTCATCAAGATCGCCGCGTCGGGCAACGCAGCCCAGCGCGGCACCGCGGGGACCGTGCTCGAGGAGCTGGGCCCCGAGGCCGAGCAGGCGGTGCGGGAGGCCCTGGACGAGCCGATGATGTGGCGCTACGCCGCGGCCTGGCTGGGCGTGCGGGACCTGGACGCGCCGGCCCTCGGCGAGGGCGACGGGGCCTGGGTGGCGGTGGACACCCTCGCCGCTCTGCTCTACATCGGCGCCCCGGTCGACTCGGTGGCCCATTTCGACCTCCTCGGGGAGGACCTGCTCACGCTGGTGCCCGAGATGGGCCGGGCCGACCACCCCGACGCCCTCGCGGTGCTGGAGATGCTCGGCAGGCACCATCCCGATCCGCTGATCGCGAAGACCGCCAGGAAGACGGCGATGAAGGTGCGTTCACGCCCGTAGACTGGGGTGATCCTCCTCGTGTACGTGACGTGAACGGAGCCAACCCTTGGCCATTCAGCCGATCCGCCTGTTCGGCGACCCGGTGCTGAGCACCCCGGCCGAGCCGGTGGTCGACTTCGACAAGGAACTGCGCAAGCTCGTCAAGGACCTGACCGACACGATGATGGACGCGCCGGGCGCCGGCCTGGCCGCGCCGCAGATCGGTGTCGGCCTGCGCGTGTTCACCTACTACGTGGACGAGCAGCTCGGGCACCTCATCAACCCCGATCTCGACCTCGGCGGCGAGATGGACGAGGAGGGCGAGGAGGGCTGCCTGTCCTTCCCCGGCCTGTCCTTTCCGACGCCCCGCGCGATCAGGGCGGTGGCCAAGGGCTTCAACATGTACGGCGAGCCGGTGACGCTGGAGGGCACCGACCTCATGGCGCGCTGCTTCCAGCACGAGACCGACCACCTGGACGGCGTGCTGTTCATCGACCGGCTGGACCCCAAACAGCGCAAGCTCGCCATGAAGGCGATCCGCGAGGCCGAGTGGAGCGGCCTGTCCGCGCCGGTGGTGAAGATCTCGCCGCACGCCACGCAGGGAAGGGCCCTGTAGTGCGCCTGGTCTTCGCCGGCACGCCCGACACCGCGCTCCCGTCGCTGCGCGCCCTGCTGGACTCGCCCCGCCACGAGGTGGCGGCCGTGGTGACCCGCCCGGACGCGCAGTCCGGCCGGGGGCGCAAGGTCCACCCCAGCCCGGTGGCCCAGCTCGCGGAGGAGTCGGGCATCGAGGTGCTCAAACCGGCGAAGGCCGGGGACCCGGAGTTCCTCGACCGGCTGAGGGCGATCGGCCCCGACTGCTGCCCCGTGGTCGCGTACGGCGCCCTGCTGCCGCAGGCGGCGCTCGACATCCCCCCGCAGGGGTGGATCAACCTGCACTTCTCGGTGCTGCCCGCCTGGCGCGGCGCGGCGCCCGTCCAGCACGCCGTGCTGCACGGCGACGACGTCACCGGCGCCTCGACCTTCCGCATCGTGAAGGAGCTGGACGCGGGGCCGGTGTTCGGCGTGCTCACCGAGCCGATCCGGCCCGACGACACCAGCGGCGCGTTGCTGGCCCGGCTCGCGGAGGCCGGCGCGGGCCTGCTGCTGGCCACGCTCGACGGCGTCGAGGACGGCACGCTGGAGGCGCGGCCGCAGCCCGCGGACGGCGTCAGCCTGGCCCCGAAGATCACGGTCGAGGACGCCAGGATCGACTGGGCCGCGCCCGCTATGCGGGTGGACCGGCTGGTGCGGGCCTGCGCGCCGGCTCCCGGCGCATGGGCCGAGTTCCGCGGCCAGCGGGTCAAGATCGGCCAGGTCCGGCTGGCGCCCGACGCGGGCAAGCTCGCCCCCGGGGAGATCGCGGCGACGCGGAAGGCCGTCCTCGTCGGGACCGGCACCCACCCCGTCGAGCTCGGCGAGGTGCAGCCGCAGGGCAAGCGGCAGATGACGGCGGCCGAGTGGGGCCGCGGCGTGCGGTTCGCGGACGGTGAGACCCTGGTCTGAAGGGCCGTGTCCGCCGGGATCCCGGCACCGCTCCGGGCGGACGGCACGAGCGCGGTGCGCGGGCGATCGCGGGCGCACCGCACGTCGGAACCGCCGGGCCGGCGGGCGGCGGAGACAGGCCGCTGAGCCGGAGACGGCTCGGCGAGTGCCGGAGCCGGTGACGGCGGATCAGCAAGTGGCAGGGTCGAGGGCGGCAGGGTCGAGGGTGACACCGTGAAGCAGGGCAGAGGTCAGGGCGGCGGCGCGCGGCGCGGCCAGGGGAGCGGCCAGGGGGGCGGCCCCGGGGGCGGCCCGGGTGGAGGCGGCGCAGGGCAGGCCCGCCCGGGACGCGGCGGCAGAGCGGGCCACGGCGGACAGGCCGCGCACGCGGCGAAGGCCGGGCAGCCGAGGCAGGGCCGCGGGCACCCGCCCCGCGACGAGGCGCGCAACGCCGCCTACGACCTGATGCGGGCCGTCGACGAGCGTGACGCGTACGCCAACCTGCTCATGCCGACCCTGCTGCGGCAGCGGCGGATCACCGGACGCGACGCGGCCCTCGCCACCGAGCTGGCGTACGGCACGCTGCGCGGCCTCGGGACCTACGACGAGGTCATCGCCGCGTGCAGCGACCGGCCGCCGGAGGAGGTGGATCCGCCGCTGCTCGACGCGGTGCGTCTCGGCGTCCACCAGCTTCTGCGTACGCGGATCCCGCCCCACGCGGCGGTCAGCGCCACCATCGACCTCGTACGGCTGCGCGTCGGGCCGGGCCCGTCCCGCTACGCCAACGCGGTGCTGCGCAAGGTCGCGGGCCGCACGCTGGAGCAGTGGCTGGAGATCGTGGCCCCGCCACGCGCGCAGGACCCGGTCGGCAACCTGTCGGTCACCTACAGCCACCCGCGCTGGATCGTCACCGCCCTGCGCGACGCCGTGGGCGGGGACGTGGACGAGACGGCCGCGCTGCTTGAGGCCGACAACGAGCGGCCTCGCGTGGCGCTGGCGGCGCGGCCGGGACGGGCCACGGTGGAGGAGCTGGTCGCGGCCGGGGCCGAGCCGGCCGCCTACTCGCCGTACGCGGCCTATCTGCCGGAGGGCGACCCCGGCTCCATTCTCGCGGTGGGGGAGGCGCGGGCCGCGGTGCAGGACGAGGCGAGCCAGCTCGTCGCGCTCGCGCTGACCCGCGTGCCGCTCGACCGGGATTCCACCTGGCTGGACATGTGCGCGGGCCCCGGCGGGAAGGCCGGGCTGCTCGACGCGGTGGCGATGCAGCGGGGGGCCCGGCTGCTCGGCGCCGACGTGCAGTATCACCGTGCCCGGCTGGTGTGGGGCACCACCCGCGAGGCGAAGGTGATCACCGCCGACGGAACGCGGCCCGCCTGGCGTCCCGGCGTGTTCGACCGGGTGATGCTCGACGCCCCCTGCACCGGGCTCGGCGCACTGCGCAGGCGGCCGGAGGCCCGGTGGCGGCGCGACCCCCGGAGCATCTCCGAGCTCACCGCGCTGCAGCGGCGGCTGCTGGACTCGGCGCTGGAGGCCGTGCGGCCGGGCGGCGTCGTGGCGTACGTGACCTGCTCGCCGCACCTGGCCGAGACCCGGGCGGTGGTGGAGGACGTGCGTGACCGGGTCGAGGTGCTGGACGCCCGCGCGTTCCTGCCCGAGGTGCCGGGCCTGGGCGACGGCCCGTACGCGCAGTTCTGGCCGCACCGGCACGGCACGGACGCGATGTTCCTGGCGCTGCTGCGCCGCCCCTAGACGAGCGGTCCGAAGTCCCGGCCTCGGAACAAGGGGGGCACTCGGGCGCCGGCGCGGCAGGCGGCCGGCGCCGCCGTAGCGTGGTCAGGAGACCGGCCCGGCCGTGGAACTGATCGTCGTGGTCGGCGCGTGGACGGCCCGCAGGGCGACGCTGATCAGCTGTTCCGTCGTCGCGCCGGTGTCGCGCGCGACGGAGACCACGCCGGGTAGCGTCTCGAACATCCTGGAGGAAATCCCGCTGCGGACGATGTCCGGCCGGGCCGCCGCGAAGGCGGCGCAGGCGAACGACACCGCCGCGCCGGCGGGCTCGGGGTGAAGGCGCCCGCGCCGCCGGGGAGGGGCGGGACGGACGCCCGGGCGAAATAGACTGCAGGGACTATGGCCGTTCAGATCTCGCCCAGCATCCTGTCCGCAGACTTCGCGCGCCTCGCCGACGAGGCCGCGCGCGTGGAGAACGTCGCCGACTGGCTCCACGTCGACGTGATGGACTACCAGTTCGTGCCCAACCTGACGCTCGGACTGCCGGTCGTCGAGTCGCTGCTCAAGGCGACCTCGACGCCGATCGACTGCCACCTGATGATCCAGGACCCGGACCGGTGGGCGCCGGACTACGCCGAGGCGGGAGCGGCCAGCGTCACGATCCACGCCGAGGCGGCCAAGGCCGCCGTGCGCACGCTCCGGGCGATCCGCGCCGCGGGGGCGAGGGCCGGCCTGGCGCTGAACCCGGCGACCGCCGTCGAGGGGTACGAGGACCTGCTGCCCGAGATCGACATGATGCTCGTCATGACCGTGGAGCCGGGCTTCGGCGGGCAGCGCTTCCTCGACATCGTGCTGCCGAAGCTGGCGCGGGCCCGGGCGCTGATCGACAAGCACGGCGGCGAGGTGTGGCTGCAGGTGGACGGCGGCGTCTCGGCGGAGACGATCGAGCGCTGCGCCGAGGCCGGAGCCGACGTCTTCGTGGCGGGCAACGCCGTCTACGGCGCCGACGACCCCGCCCGCGCCGTCGCGGAGCTGCGGAGCCTCGCCGAGCGGGCCACCCCGCCCGCCTGAGCGGAACGTCCGCCGCTGTCCGGGCCGATCCGTCCCTGCACCAAGCCGCCCGGCCGTGTCGTACGGCACGGCCGGGCGAGGCGAGTGACCGATCGGGGCCCACTCAGCGGGCTCACTCACCGGGCTCACTCACCGGGGCTGCGAACCCGGGGCTGCGGAACCTGGGGGCTCGCGTCAGGCGAGGGCGGGGTCGAGGACAACGTCCTCGCCCTGAGTGGTGGGTGCCTCGGGGAAGTGGCAGGCGGTCAGATGACCCTCGCGGTTGCCGCTGAGCCGGACGAGGGGCGGCACCTCGGTGGCGCACTTGTCCTGGGCCTTCCAGCAGCGCGTGCGGAACCGGCAGCCGGACGGCGGGTTGATCGGCGAGGGCACGTCACCGGCCAGGCGGATGCGCTCGCGCGGCTCGCTCGACACGTCCGGCTCCGGCACGGCCGACAGCAGGGCGTGCGTGTACGGATGCCGGGGCCGCTCGTAGATCGACTGGCGGTCGCCGATCTCGACGATCTTGCCGAGGTACATGACCGCGACGCGCTGGGAGAAGTGCCGTACGACGGCGAGGTCGTGCGCGATGAACAGGAACGCGATGCCGAGGTCGCGCTGCAGTTCCTGCAGCAGGTTGACCACCTGGGCCTGGATGGAGACGTCCAGCGCCGACACCGGCTCGTCGGCGATGATGAGCTTGGGGTCGAGCGCCAGGGCCCGGGCGATGCCGATGCGCTGCCGCTGGCCTCCGGAGAACTCGTGCGGGAAGCGGTTGTAGTGCTCGGGGTTGAGGCCGACGATCTCCAGCAGCTCCTGGACCCGCTTCTTGCGCCCGCCGGGCGGGTCGATGTCGTTGACCTCCATGGGCCCGCGGATGATCGTGCCCACGGTCTGGCGCGGGTTGAGCGAGCTGTAGGGGTCCTGGAAGATCATCTGGATCTCGGGCCGGATCGGCTTGAGCTGCTTGCGCGAGCTGTGGCTGATGTCCCGCCCCCGGTACAGGATCTTGCCGGAGCTGGGTTCGAGCAGGCGGGCCGCCAGGCGGCCGGTGGTGGACTTGCCGCAGCCCGACTCGCCCACCAGGCCGACGGTCTCACCCTCGCCGACCACGAGATCGATGCCGTCCACCGCGTGGACGGCTCCGACCTGACGCTTGATCAGCGCGCCGCCCCGCACGGGGAAGTGCTTGACCAGCCCCTTGAGCTCCAGCAGCGTCTCGTTCATGCGCGATCCTCGGTCTTCGCGGTGCGGATTTCCCTCTTCTGGTCAAGGGTGAGATAGCAGGCGTCGCCGTGCCCCGTCTCCGGGGAGATCGACGGCCGCTGGTTGAAGCACAGCTCCGGCCCGGCGAGCTTCGAATAGTCGCAGCGCGGGTGGAACGGGCAGCCGGACGGAGGGTTGAGCAGGCTCGGGGGAGTGCCGCGCACCGGCTTCAGCGGGACGTCCACGGACGAGTTCAGGCGCGGCATCGACGACAGCAGGCCCCAGGTGTAGGGGTGGCGCGGCTCGCGCAGCACTTCGCGGACGGTGCCGCGCTCGGCCGCCCGCCCGGCGTACATCACCAGGACGTTGTCGGCGGTGCCGGCCACGACGCCGAGGTCGTGGGTGATCAGGATGATCGCGGTGCCGAACTGCTGCTGAAGCTCCTTGAGCAGGTCGAGGATCTGCGCCTGCACGGTCACGTCGAGCGCGGTCGTCGGCTCGTCGGCGATGAGCAGGTCGGGGTCGCACACCAGCGCCATCGCGATCATCGCGCGCTGCCGCATGCCGCCGGAGAACTCGTGCGGGTAGTGGTCCACCCGCGTCTCCGGCTGGGGGATGCCCACGCGCCGGAGCATCTCGACGGCCCGGTCGCGGGCCTCCTTCTTGCTCGCGCCCTTGTGCTTGCGGTAGACCTCGCCGATCTGCCGGCCGATCGTGTGGAACGGCGACAGCGCGGTCAGCGGGTCCTGGAAGATCATCGCCACGCGGTTGCCGCGGAGTCTCTCCATCGTGCCGCGGTCCGCCGAGATCAGCTCCTGGTCCTCCAGCCAGATCTCCCCGCCGATCTTCGTGTGGGCGGGGTCGTGCAGGCCGAGGATGGCGAGGTTCGTCACCGACTTGCCCGATCCGGACTCGCCGACGATGCCGAGCGTGGTGCCCTTCTCCAGATCGAAGGACAGGCCGTCGACGGCGTGCACGATGCCGTCCTCGGTGCTGAACTCGACGCTCAGGTCGCGGACGGACAGGAACGGCCCGGGGCCGCGCGAGGTCCCCTGCTCGCCGCTCCACGACACGGTGGTCACTTGCTGCTCCAGTTCCCGGTTCGACTTGGTTGGGCGTTCGACGTGGTGGGGCGCGCTCAGCTCAGGCGGACCCGCGGGTCGATGAACGCGTAGAGCACGTCCACGACGATGTTCAGCAGGACGATCGCCGCCGCGCCCACGATGGTCACGCCGAGCAGCATCGGCAGGTCGGTGTTCTGCACGGCGCGTACGGCCAGCTCGCCGATGCCGTGGAGGCTGAACGTCTGCTCGGTGATGATCGCGCCGCCCAGCAGCGTGGCGAGGTCGACACCGAAGATCGTGATGATCGGGATCATCGCGCCGCGCCACGCGAAGCGGAAGAACACCGTCCGGCTCGACATGCCCTTGGCCCGCGCCGTGCGGACGTAGTCCTCGGCGAGCTGCTCGACCATCTGCGAGCGGGTCATGCGCGTGTAGTTGGCGGTGAAGATGATCGACAGCACCACCCACGGCAGCATCAGGTGGGTGAACCAGTCCAGCGGGTTCTCGGTGATCGGCACGTAGGACGGGCGCGGGATCAGCTGCATGGTGTCCACCAGGTAGAACGCCAGCAGCGGCCCGACGAAGTAGATCTGGAGCGAGGCGCCGATGACCGACGAGGAGCTGGCGATCTTGTCGAGCGGCTGCCCGACCTTCCAGGCCGCGATCATGCCGGTGAGGATGCCGAACGCCAGGATGACCACGGACGCGCCGAGGGTGAGCGACAGCGTCACCGGGAAACGGTCGACGATGGCGCTGAAGACGGGCTCCTGGGTGGCGAAGGAGTAGCCGAGGCAGGGCGCCGGGCACGAGCCGAACTGGACGAACTCCCGGCCCGCGAAGATGCCGACCAGCCAGTGCCAGTACTGCACGAACAGCGGCTCGTCCATGCCCAGGTTGTGCCGGATCAGCGCCAGCGTCTCAGGCGGGCAGATCTTGCCGCAGAACGCCCGGGCGGGGTCACGCGGGACGGCGTAGAAGAGGTAGAACGTGATCGCGCTGATGATTATCAGGATCACGAGGGCGCCGGCGACGCGGCGTACCAGATAGCTGGTCATGGTCTCGCACTTGCTCCTGCGGGCGGGACGGGCAGGGGGCCCGCCGCCCCGTGAAGGGGCGGCGGACCCGGGTTGCTGCTACTTGACGTAGATGTCGAGCGCCGACTGCTCGCCCTCGATCGGGTCGAACTTCACCCCGCCGAGGCCCGAGCCGTACAGGCCGAAGTACGTCTGGTAGAACTCGGGCACGATCGCGGCCTGGTCCATGATCTGCCGGTCGATCGCGGCCCACGCCTTGCCCGCCTCGGCGGCGTCGGTGATCGCGTTGGCCTTGTCGATGGCGTCGTTGATCTCCGGCACGTTGAGGTGCGTGTAGTTCGGCGCGTTGTCCGCGATCAGGCGGCCGTCGTACTGCGGCTGGATCGCCGTCGAGCCGGTCGGCCAGTCGGCCGCCCAGCCGCCCCAGTAGACGTCGTACTTGTTGTCCACCGGGCCGATGGCGTCGTAGTAGGTGCCCGCGTTCAGCGGCTTGGCCACGACCTTGAAGCCGGCCTTGGTCAGCGCCTCCTTGATGGCGACGGTGACCTTCTCCTGGGTCGGCGTCTGGTTGTAGGCGTAGACCACCGTCGGGTTCGGGTTGCCCGACTTGGCGAGCAGCGCCTTGGCCGCCTCGGGGTCGCCCTCGGGCTTGGCCAGCTTGCCGTACAGGTCGAACGCCTCGTAGCCGAGCACCGTCGGGCTCATCACGGTCGTGGCGATCTTACCAATGGAGACCTCGCCGCCCTGGAGCTGCTGGATCTGCTTCGACGGCCAGGCCGTGATGATCGCCTTGCGGACGTTGACGTCGGTGATCCGCTTGGTGTTGATGTTGTAGAAGGTGGTGAACGGCGTCAGGCCCCGCAGCGACCGCTTCATCAGCTCGGGGTCGTTGAGCACCTCCTGGGTGCGCTCGGGCGCGACGGCGTTGTGGAAGGTGAACGCCTGCTTGTCGTTGCCGGCGTCGGCCATGAAGCGCTCGGTCGACTGCTGGACCTGGATCCCGAACTCCATGTGGAACTTGTCCGGGTAGGCGTGCCGGATGGGGTCGGTCTTCGGGTCCCAGTGCTCGTTGCGCTCCAGGTCCAGCGACTTGTCCGTGATGTGGCTCACGATCTTGTACGGACCGGACGAGAACGGCTGCTTGTCGTACTTCTGCTTGGTGTCGTGCGCCTTGGGCACGGCGCCGTAGCCGGTCATGGCCACGGTGAAGTTGAAGTCCGGGTGCACGTCGTTGAGGCGGAAGACCACCGTCTTGTCGTCCGGAGTCTCGATCGTGTCGAGCTCCTTGCCGTCGTACGGGCCCTTGTACTGGTCGCGGAACGGCTTCTTCGGGTCCGGGACCAGCCACGTCTCGGCGTAGTCCGGGCCCTCCGTGATGAAGTCGGCGAACAGGCGCTCGAAGCTGTACTTGATGTCACCGGAGGTGATCGGCGAGCCGTCCTGCCACTTCAGGCCGTCCTTGAGCGTGAACTTCCACGTCTTGCCGCCGTCGGTGGTGGTGCCGGTGTCGGTGGCCAGGTCGCCGACCAGCTTGATGTTGCCCGAGTCGTCGTGCTTGTACGCCGTGAGCGTGCGGGTGAACAGCTTGGACACCGAGGAGTTGTAGTTCAGGTAGACCCGGCCCGGGTCCAGGTGGCTGAAGTCGTCCCGGTCGATCATGTAGACCGTGCCGCCGGACTTGGCGCCCGGCACCTCGGGGGCGGGGCCGGTGGAGTCGGCCGCGGTGCCGACCGAGATGGCGCTGACGGCCTTGTTCTCCAGCGGCTTCTGCGAGGTGGCGCCCGCCCCGCCCTGGGGCGCCCCACCGCCCCCGCCCTTGGCGCAGCCGGCCAGGGCCAGCGCGCCTGCCGCGAGCACGGCGGTCATCGAGGCGATTCGCCTGCTGTGCGATGTCATGTGGTCCTTCCTATGGGGGTGCGCGCTTACGGAGTCAGCGCTTGGTGCGTGGGTCGAAGGCGTCGCGGATGGAGTCTCCGAGCAGGTTGAAGGCGACGACGAAGATCAGCATCGACACGCCGGGGAACAGGAGGTAGGTCACGTCGGAGTGGTAGACGTTCGCGCCCACCTGGAACATCCGGCCCCAGTCGGGGGTGGGCTCGGTCATGCCGACGCCGAGGAAGCCGAGGCCCGCCTCCGCGCCGACGTAGAGCGGGAGCGCGAGCGTGGCCTGGATGATGATCGGCGTCCAGAGGTTGGGCAGCAGTTCCTTGAAGATCACCCGTGCCGGCGAGGCGCCGGTGACGCGGGCGGCCTCCACGAACTCGCGGGCCCGCAGCGACAGCACCTGGGCGCGCAGCAGGCGGGCGATCGTGGCCCAGCCGAGGACGGTGAGGACGACGCAGATGGACACGTACCGCAGCCAGACGGGCGTCTCCTCCTCGGGCAGCACGAACGCCGCCTCGACGACCGGCAGGAAGACGATCAGGAAGAGCTGCGAGGGGAAGGCGAGCAGCGTGTCGATGACCCGCCCGATCACGTAGTCGGTCTTGCCCCCGACGTAGCCGGAGGTGATGCCCATCACGATGCCGATGATCGTGGACAGCACGGTCACGATGACCGCGATGCTCAGCGAGGTGCGGATGCCGTACACGAGCTGCGTGAACACGTCACGGCCCAGGCCCGGCTCCAGGCCGAACCAGAAGTCGCCGCTCATGCCGCCGTTGGGCGCGATCGGGTAACCGAACTCGTTGAGCAGGCCGGGCTGGTTCTGGCCGTACGTCGTGTACGGGTCCTTGCCGTACAACGCGGCGATCACGGGAGCCAGCAGCGCGATCAGGAAGAACGCGAGCACGATGATCGCCGAGCCCACGCCCGTCTTGTCACGCCGGAAACGGCGCCACATCAGCTGGCCGGGCGAGCGGCCGACGACGGCGGAACCGGAACCGGCCGTGCCCGCGGTGTCCGCGGACTCCGCGGCGGCGTCGGTTGCGGTCGAGGAGGGGAACGTCATGGTGCGGTGCTCCCGGATGGACCATTAACGATCGGAAGAGATCCGACTATAGGGAACCCTGGCAACTAATTTTGCGGGGGTCAATCACTTGAGGCGGGCAGTTCGCCACTTGCTTGCTTCGTTGTGCAAAGTAAATCACCTTGTGTCCTGCGACCGCATTGACCTCGGTATACGCGGCGCGGAACACTACTTATTACACAAATGCTGTTGTGTCACAATTTTGTGACACAATCCGCACGCGGTTGAGACCGATCGCATCTGGTAAGTGTGTGCCGCAGATCACCGCAATCCCGCCCTGGGGCAACGAGCCGGGCACGGCTACACTGACGGGTAGCAGAGCAGCGTGCTCCGGGGTCGGTGTAATTCCGAACCGGCGGTGACACCCCTGTCCCCAGGGGTGACAGTCCGCGACCCGGCCGAAGCCATCGGCCGGTGGACCTGGTGAGATTCCAGGACCGACGGTGAAAGTCCGGATGGGAGGAAGCGCGCGAACGGGCGGCCGTGGTGCCGCCGGACGGCCGTGTGGCCGCGCCGGCAGCGAGGCTGTCCGTGCCGGTGATGCGAGGCCGCATCCCGAACGATCCCCGGGGCCCGCCGTAGACAACGGCGAGAGGAAGACCGGGGTGACCTCAGGGGACATCCTTCACATGCGGCGCGCGATCGCGCTCGCCGCCCGGGGCATGGGCGGCACCAGCCCCAATCCCGTCGTCGGCTGCGTGATCCTCGACCCGTCGGGCGAGGTCGCGGGAGAGGGCTTCCACGCCTACGCCGGCGGCCCGCACGCCGAGGTCGTGGCGCTGCGCGCGGCCGGTGAACGCGCCAGGGGCGGCACGGCCTACGTGACGCTGGAGCCCTGCAACCACACCGGCAGGACCGGCCCCTGCTCCACCGCCCTCCTGGAGGCGGGCGTGGCCCGGGTCGTCGTCGCCGTCCCCGACCCCAACCCGAAGGCCGCGGGCGGCGCCGCCGTCCTGCGGCGGCACGGCGTCCTCGTGGAGGAGGGCGTGCTGGCCGCCGAGGCCGAGGAGGTCAACGCCGCCTGGCTGACCTTCGCGCGGTCCAGCAGGCCGTACGTGACCTGGAAGTTCGCCGCCACCGTGGACGGCCGCTCCGCGGCCGAGGACGGCACCAGCCAGTGGATCACCTCGCCCGAGGCCAGGGCCGACGTGCACCGCCTGCGGGCCGAGAGCGACGCCGTCGTCGCCGGCATCGGCACCGTGCTCGCCGACGACCCCCGGCTCACCGCCCGCGTCCCCGCCCCCCTGCGCGCGGCGCCCGTGCTGCGCGTGGTCGTGGACCCGGGCGCCCGCACCCCGGCCGCCGCCCGCGTCCTGGACGGCGAGGCCCCGACGCTGGTCGCCGTGGCCGAGGACGCCGCCGTCCCCGCCCACCTGTCCCACCACGCCGTACGGCTCCCGCGCGTCCCGGGCGGGATCGACCTGCGCGCCCTCCTGGCCGAGCTGCACGACAGGCAGGTCGTGAGCGTGCTGATCGAAGGCGGGCCCACCCTCGCCGGCGCCTTCCTCCGGGAGGGCCTGGTCGACCGGGTCGTCGGCTACCTCGCCCCGGCGCTGCTGGGCGCGGGGGCGGCCGCGCTCGGCCCCGCGGGCGTCTCGACGATCACCGAGATCCACCGGCTGGAGTTCGCCGAGGTGACCCCCGTCGGACCGGACCTCAAGCTGGTCCTGCGTCCGAAGTCCCCTGGTCCGCAGTCCGCTGTGCGCCCGAAATCCTCCGCGCGTCCGAATCCCCCTGTGCAGCCGAATCCCCCTGTGCACCCGAATTCCCCTGTGCATCCGAATCCCCTTGTGCATCCCAATTCCCCTGTGCGTCCGAATTCCCCTGGCCCGCAGTCCCCTAAGGAGAGCTAGATGTTCACCGGAATCGTCGAGGAGCTCGGCGAGGTCGTGGCACTCGAACCGCGGGGCGACTCCGCGCGCCTCACGGTGCGCGGCCCGGTCGTCACCGCCGACGCCCGGCACGGCGACTCGATCGCCGTCAACGGCGTCTGCCTCACGGTGGCCGACGCCGAGGAGGGCTCCTTCACCGCCGACGTGATGAAGGAGACCCTCGACCGGTCCTCGCTCGGAGCCCTGCGCCCCGGCTCACGGGTCAACCTGGAGCGCGCCGTACGGGCCGACCAGCGGCTCGGCGGGCACATCGTGCAGGGCCACGTGGACGGGACCGGGGAGGTGCTGTCGCGCGAGCCCGGGGAGCACTGGGAGGTCGTGCGGCTCTCGCTGCCCGCGAACCTCGCGCGGTACGTCGTCGAGAAGGGTTCGATCGCGGTGGACGGCGTCAGCCTCACCGTGGCCGGCGTGACGGACGACTCCTTCTCCGTCAGCCTGATCCCCACCACCCTCGAACTCACCACGCTCGGCCGCAAGCAGCCGGGCGAGCCCGTCAACCTCGAGGTCGACGTGATCGCCAAGTACGTCGAGAAGCTCACCGCGGCGACCGCCAAGGGGGCCGGGGCATGAGCGAGCGTAGCGAGCGAATCAATAGGCACAGTGTCTGGCGAGGTGCTGAATTGCGCGCCTCCGGCACGACCGGACTCCGAGCCGAAGGCGAGGAGGTGGCATGAGCGAGCGTAGCGAGCGAATCAATAGGCACAGTGTCTGGCGCATGCCACTCCGAGCCGAAGGCGAGGAGGTGGCATGAGCTGGACCGAGGCGGCGGCCTTCTACGTGTTCGGCAAGCCCGTGCTGTGGACCGACCTGGTGGGCAACGTGTGCGCGCTGGGCACGGTCTGGCTCGCGATCAGGAGAACGATCTGGACCTGGCCGGTGCAGCTGCTCGGGTCGGTGCTGCTGTTCGTGGCGTCGGTCAGCGCGCACATCACCGGCAACGCGCTCAAGCAGGCTCTGTTCGGAATCCTGGCGGTCTACGGCTGGGTGAAGTGGTCGCGCGGCACGCGCGGCGGCGCCGAGCTGCCGATCCGCTCGGCACGGCTCGGGGAGCGGGCGGCACTCGTGGGTGTCATGATCGCCGGGACGGTCGCGGTCGCGCTGCTGTTCACCTTCCTCAACTCCCGGGGCTGGAACATCTCCTGGGCGCCGTGGCCCGACGCGTACATCTTCGTCGGCAGCGCGGTCGCCACCTGGGCGCAGGGCAGGGCCCTGGTCGACTTCTGGATCGTCTGGGTCGCCGTGGACCTCGTCGGGGTGCCGCTGGCGTTCAGCTCCGGGCTGGTGGTCTCCGGCCTGGTCTACGGAGTGTTCTTCGTTATGGTCATGATCGGGTTCCGCGGCTGGCTGCGGCAGTCGCGCGAGTTGCGGGCGGTGGTCGCGTGAACGAGCGAACCGGTGAGCACGGTGGGATCAGGCTGGACCCGATCGAGCGTGCCGTCAACGACATCAGGGACGGCCGTCCCGTCGTGGTCGTGGACAACGAGAACCGCGAGAACGAGGGCGACCTCATCTTCGCGGCGGCCAAGGCGACGCCGGAGCTGGTCGCCTTCATGATCCGCTACACCAGCGGCGTGATCTGCGTGGGCATGGAGGGCGCCACGCTCGACCGGCTCGGGCTGCCGCTGATGGTGCAGGACAACCGCGAGCGCCTCCGCACCGCGTACACGATCAGTGTGGACGCCAGGGACGGAGTGACGACGGGCATCTCCGCCGCCGACCGGGCCAAGACGATCAGGACGTTGTGCGACTCGGCCACCGAGCCGTACGAGCTGGTCCGGCCGGGGCACATCTTCCCGCTGCGCTACCGGGAGGGCGGCGTGCTGGTGCGGCCCGGGCACACCGAGGCGTCGGTGGACCTCGCGAGGCTCGCCGGTCTGACCCCGGCCGGCGCGCTCGCCGAGATCGTCAACGACGACGGCACGATGGCGCGCCTGCCCCGCCTGCGCGAGTTCGCCGACGAGCACGACCTCGCGCTGGTGTCGATCGAGCAGCTCATCGAGCACCGCCGCAGGTCCGAGCGGATGGTCACCCGGGTGGCCGAGACGCGCATCCCCAACCGGTACGGCGTCTGGCGCGCGTACGGCTACGCCAGCGCGCTCGACGGCGGCGAGCACCTCGCGCTGGTGTACGGCGACATCGAGGACGGCGAGAACGTGCTCGTCCGGGCGCATTCGGAGTGCCTCACCGGTGACGTGCTCGGCTCGCTGCGCTGCGACTGCGGCGTGCAGCTCGACACGGCCATGCGCGTGATCGCCGAGAACGGGCGCGGGGTGATCGTGTATCTGCGCGGCCACGAGGGGCGGGGCATCGGCCTGCTGGCCAAGCTGCGGGCCTACAACCTGCAGGACAACGGCAGCGACACCGTCGACGCCAACCTGGAGTTGGGGCTGCCGGTGGACGCCAGGGAGTTCTCCAACGCCGGGCAGATGCTCGCCGACCTCGGCGTGAAGTCGGTGCGGCTGCTGACCAACAACCCGGCCAAGGTGCGGGGGATGGACGGGTACGGCATCAAGGTCCTGGGTCGCGAGGCCATGCCGGTGGCGATGAACCCGTACAACGAGAGGTATCTGACCGCCAAGCGCGACCGGCTCGGCCATGAGATCTCGGGCGGCGTTCCCCGCGACATCCACGGTGAACACTTCGGCAAGGAGGCCTCATGAACTGCTGCGAGCGGTCAGGCGAGGAGAGGGCATGAGTGAGCGAAGCGAGCGAATCGATAGGCGCAGCGTGATCCGCTCATGCGGCTGCGAGCCGTCAGGCGAGGAGAGGGCATGAGCGGCGAGGGACGGCCGGACGCGGCGGCGGTGGACGCGGGCGGGCTGACCGTCGGCATCGTCGCCGCGCGGTGGCACGAGAAGATCACCGACCAGTTGCTCGCCCGGGCCGAGCGGGCGGCGCGGGACAGCGGCGCGGCCGTGGTCACGGCCCGGGTGGCCGGGTCGCTGGAGATCCCCGTGGTCGCGCAGGCACTGGCCCGGCGCTGCGACGCCGTCGTCGCGCTGGGCGTGGTGGTCCGGGGGGAGACGGCCCACTTCGACTACGTCTGCGACTCGGTGACCGCGGGCCTGACCAGGGTCTCGCTCGACGAGTCGACCCCGGTGGGCAACGGGGTGCTGACCTGTGACACCCTTGATCAAGCGGTCGAGCGGTCCGGCGTGCCGGGCAGCAAGGAGGACAAGGGGTACGAGGCGACGATCGCCGCCCTGGAGACCGCGCTCCTCCTTCGCGGCCTCGCCGGCTGACCTCGCCCGATCCTCGAAGCCGCAGCCCCGCATCCGCAGCGCCGAGCCGGGAAGACTTGATTGGTGATCACGCAGTATCCGCCCGCCGCCCCGCAGGCCGGGCACGCCGTACGCCGCCGCGCCGTGCCCACTCGCGGGGGTCGTCATGCCTGAGAGTGCGCCGTCGCTGCCCGTCACCTGGCGGCCTCGCGTCACGACGGTCATCGCGTACGGCATGGCGGCGGTGATGGTGATCGGCTCGATCCTGATGGCCGTCGGCCTGCCGGAGCAGTTCAAGCTCCCGGACCGGCTGGGCATGGTCGCCTTCGGCGTGGCGGTGGCGTGCGTGCTGCACCTGCTCGGCCGCCTGCGGGTGCGGGCGGACGAGAAGGGGATCACGGTGGTGAACCCGCTGCGGGTGCACCGCTTCGAGTGGGCCGAGGTGCTGGACGTCACGATGGTGGAGGGCGACCCCTGGCCCAAGCTGGACCTCGCCAACGGGGTCAGCCTGGGCGCGATGGGCATCCAGAGCACCGAGCGGGAGCGCTCGCGCCGGGCGGTGGCCCAGCTCACCGCCCTCATCCGCGAACGCGGCGAGGCCCCCGACCGCCTGTGACGGCGGCGGGGGCCCCGGCGGGCCGTCAGGCGCTCAGCCGTACGGGCGCGGCCGGGCCGAGCAGGCCCCGCCGGCGCAGCTCGGGCAGAACGCCCTCGCCGAACCAGAAGGCCTCCTCCAGGTGCGGGTAGCCCGACAGGACGAACTCCTCCACGCCGAGCGAGGCGTACTCCTCGACGAGGTCGGCGACCTCCGCGTGGCTGCCGACGAGCGCGGTGCCGGCGCCGCCGCGCACCAGGCCGACCCCCGCCCACAGGCCGGGGTGGATCTCCAGGTCCCTGACCCGGCCGCCGCGGAAGCCTTCGTGGAGCGCGAGCATCCGCTGCTGCCCGACCGACTCGCTGCGGCACAGGACGGCCCGCGCCGACGCGATGTCCTCGGGGGAGATCTGGTCGAGCAGCCGCCCGGCCTCCGCCCACGCCTCCTTGGAGGTGTCTCTCGTGATCACGTGCAGGCGGATGCCGAAGCGCAGCGTGCGGCCCTCGGCGGCGGCCAGTTCGCGCATCCAGTCGAGCTTGGCCGCGACCTGGGACGGCGGCTCGCCCCAGGTGAGGTAGACGTCCACGTGGCGGGCCGCCACCGGGCCCGCGGCGGCCGAGGAGCCGCCGAAGTACAGCTCGGGCACGGGGTCGGGCCGCTCGGCGACCGTCGCCCCCTCCACGTCGTAGTAGTCGCCGGTGAAGTCGAACGGGCCGTCCCAGGCGCCGCGCACGATCGACAGGAACTCGGCGGTCCGCGCGTACCGCTCGTCCTTGCCGAGGTGGTCGCCGAACCGCCGCTGCTCGGTCGCCTCCCCGCCGGTCACCACGTTCAGCAGCAGCCGGCCGCCGGAGATCCGCTGGTAGGTGGCGGCCATCTGGGCCGCGAGCGTGGGGGACAGCGCCCCGGGCCGGAACGCGACCAGGAACTTCAGCCGGGTCGTCACCTGTGTCAGCGCGGCGGTGACCAGCCAGGCGTCCTCGCAGTAGGTGCCCGTGGGGGTGAGCACGGCCTCGAACCCGGCCTGCTCGGCCGCGCGGGCCACCTGAGCGAGGTAGTCGATCGTGGGCGGCCGGAACGCGCCGGCCGGCGACTGGCCGTGCACGCGGCGCAGGCCGTGCCCGCCGCCGGTGATCGCCCTGCCGTCGCCGGTGGTGGGCAGGAACCAGTGGAATCTCATTGCTGTGCCTTCCTGACGACGTCGTTGAAGCGGTCGTCCACGAACTGGGAGAACGTGACGGTGCCCGGCACGAGGCCCTCGGCGGAGAACGCGTCGGCGATCTCCTGTTCGGAGGAGACGACCGTGCCGTCGATGACGACAGGGGTGGCCACGGCGTTGGCCACGGCCGCGTCCGCCACCTCGACCGGCAGGCCGGTCTCTCGCGCCCACACCTTCGCCCACTCGTCCAGATGGGCCGCGGCCCAGATCCGCGCCTTGGCCAGCCGGGTGAGGAAGTCGCCGATCGCGGCCCGCTTGCCCGCGTCGCCGAGCGCGGCGGGAGCGGCGACCTGGAAGCCGAGGCCGTTGACGACGCCCTCGCCGTCGATCAGGAGCCGGGCCTTGTGCTGGATCTCGGCCTGGGAGGTGAAGGGGTCCCAGATGGCCCAGGCGTCGACGGTGCCGGACGAGAACGCCGCCAGGGCGTCGGCGGGCTGGAGATACTGCGGCTGGATGTCCTTGAACGACAGGCCCTCCTTCTTCAGGACGGCGAGCAGGTGGTAGTGGGCCGAGCTGCCCTTCGCCACCGCGATCTTCCTGCCCTTGAGCTGGGCCGGCGAGGTGATCGCGGACCCGTCGGGGACGAGGATCGCCGATCCCTTGGCGCTCTGCCGGTACGCCGCCACGATCTTGATCTTCGAGCCGGAGGCGGCGGCGAAGACGGGCGGGGTGTTGCCGACGCCGCCGATGTCGACCGCGCCGGCGTTGACCGCCTCCAGCAGCGGCGGCCCGGAGGTGAACTGCGACCACGTGATCGCGTAGGAGGTGCCGTCGAGCAGCCCGGCGGCCTTGAGCAGGGACTGCGACCCCGCCTTCTGGTCGCCGACCCGCAGGGTGACGCGGCCCGCGGCCTGCCCGTCCTTCCCGCCGGACGCGCCCTGCCCCGTCGAGGCGCACGCCGTGCCGGCCGTCAGGGCGATCAGCAGGGCGGCGAGAAGTCTCCTGGTCATGCGGGTCCTTCCGGGGTGACGCCCAGCGCGGACAGCAGGGCCGCGCGCAGGGTGAGCAGGTCGGGGTGGTCGCGGTGCCGGGGGCGCGGCGCGGCGACGATCCACTCGTGCGCGACGCGCCCGCCGTCGAGCACCAGGACCCGGTCGGCCAGCAGCAGCGCCTCGTCCACGTCGTGGGTCACCAGCAGCACGGCCGGGCCGTGCGCCGCCCACAGGTCGAGCACGAGGCGGTGCACGGTGATCCGGGTCAGCGCGTCGAGCGCGCTGAACGGCTCGTCGAGCAGCAGCAGCCCCGGCTCGCGGACCAGCGCGCGGGCCAGGCTCGCCCGCTGCGCCTCGCCGCCGGACAGCGTCAGCGGCCACGCCTCCGCCCTGTCGGCCAGGCCGACCTCGGCCAGCGCCGCCTCCGCTCTGCTGACCGGGTCAGGCGCGGTCAGGCCGAGCGTGAGGTTGTCGCGCACCCGCTTCCACGGCACCAGCCGGGGCTCCTGGAAGGCCACGGCCACCGAGCCGTCCACCTCCAGGCCGCCCTCGACCTCCTCGTCCAGGCCGGCGAGCGCGCGCAGCAGTGTGGACTTGCCCGAGCCGCTGCGGCCGAGGAGCGCGACGAACTCGCCGCGTCCGATCGTCAGATCGAGGCCGTCGAGCACCGTGCGGTCGCCGAAGCGCCGGGTGAGCCCGCGCACGGTGGCCGGCACCGCGGACAGCGGGGCACTCACCGGGACAGGAACTCGCGCCGCCATGTCAGCGCCCTCCTCTCCAGGAGCCGGACCAGGGCGTCCGTGAGCAGGCCGAGCGCGCTGTAGACCAGCAGGCCGACCACGATCACGTCGGTGCGCAGGAACTCCCGCGCGTCGTTGATCATGTAGCCGAGCCCGGCGTCGGCGTTCACCTGCTCGGCCACGATCAGCGCCAGCCAGGCCACCCCGAGGCTCTGCCGCAGCCCGACGAGCGTCTGGGGGAGCGCGCCGGGCAGCACGATGTGCCGTACGAGCGCGGCCCTGCCGAGCCTGAGCGTCCGGGCGACCTCGGCGAGCTTGCCGTCCACGCCCCGGATGCCCGCGAACGTGTTGAGGTAGAGGGGGAAGGAGACGGCGAGCGCCACCAGCAGCACCTTGGGCGTCTCCCCGATCCCGAACCAGAGGATGAACAGCGGGATCAGCCCGAAGAACGGCAGCGCCCGGAGCATCTGCATGATCGGGTCGACGGCGTTCTCACCGGCCCGGCTCAGCCCGGCGACCAGCGCGAGGCCGACGCCCGCGACCGCTCCGGCGGCGAAGCCGAGGAGCACCCGTTCGAGGGACACCGCGATCGCCGTGGGCAACGTCCCCGAGCGCACCAGGTCGAGGGCGGTCGCGGCGATCTGCGACGGGGCGGCGAGCAGCCGGGCGGGCAGCAGCCCGGACGCGCTGGCGACCTGCCACAGCAGCACGACGACGAGGGGGCTGACCCATCTGTGCCACCCCCTCCGCGGGCCGCGGGCCGTGGCGGAGCGGCGGCGGGGCCGGGGATCCGCCCGGACCGCGCCCCCCAACTCCCCCTGGAGTTCGACGACGGACATGGACACACCTCGCAGTTGACGACGGAGGATTCGCCATCAGGGTTGCCCACATTTCCTACCAAGTCAATAGGTTATTTCGCCGCGGCGGCGCGAGCGGCGCGGTCGCCCAGCGCGCGCAGGTACGCCCGCAGCTCCGGCGGCTCGTGCACCTCGAACTCGCAGCCGAGCATGAGCAGGCGGGACGCGAGCCACTCCAGGGTGTCGGCCGGTCCGCGCAGGCGGCAGCTGTGGTCGTCGATCGGCTCGACGTCCCCCGCGGCGGCGCCGAGCCGGCCTGCCACCTGGCCGGCCGGAAGGCGCACGGTCGCCACCACCTCGTAGACGGGTGCGGACGAGTACAGCGTGGCGGCGACGAACGCGGCCGGGTCCTGTTCCGGCGGCACGCGTGCCGGGACCCGTACGCCGGTCGGGTGAGGGTCGCCGATCCGGTCGGCGCGGAAGACCCGCCAGTCGTCGCGGTCGTTGTCGTACGCCAGCAGGTACCACCGGCGTCCGGCCGTGACGAGGCGGTAAGGCTCGGTCAGGCGCCTGGTCTCGGTGCCGTCGCCGGACCGGTAGGCGAAGCGCAGGCGCTCGCGGTTGGCGGCGGCGCCGGCGAGCACCACCAGGGTCCGCGGGTCCACGGGCGGCTCGCCTCCGGCGAGCATCGGAACGGTCGCGGCGGCGAGTGATCCCACCCGGTGCCGCAGCCGGGAGGGCAGCACCTGCTCCAGCTTGGCCAGGGCGCGTACGGACGCCTCCTCGATGCCGTCCACCGGATGCGCGGCGGCCGTGCGCAGCCCGACGGCGATGGCGACCGCCTCCTCGTCGTCCAGCAGCAGCGGCGGCATGGCCGCGCCCGCGGCGAGCCGGTAACCGCCCACCGCGCCCATGGTCGCCCGGACCGGATATCCCAGCTCGCGCAGGCGGTCGATGTCGCGGCGGATGGTCCGGGGGCTGACCCCCAGACGCTCGGCCAGCTCACTTCCCGGCCACTCGCGCGGAGTCTGCAGCAACGACAGCACAGCGAGCAACCGTGCGGACATGTCACTCATGGATCAAGCATGCCCGGTCATCTAGGACAGGTCGCGACCTATATGGCCCCTAGCGTCAATCCCGCAAGCGCGACGCAACGGGAGAGACATGAGCACCGAGATCCGCCCATTCCGTGTCGAGATCGCTTCGGCCGACCTGGACGACCTGAACGACCGGCTGGACCGCGCCCGGTGGCCCCGTGAGCTGCCCGGCGACGGATGGAGCCGCGGCGTCCCCGACGCCTTCCTCCGGGAGCTCGCCCGCTACTGGCGCCAGGAGTACGACTGGCGCCGGCACGAGGCGCGCCTGAACGAGTTCCCGCAGTTCATGACCGAGATCGACGGTCAGGGCATCCATTTCCTGCACGTGCGCTCGGCCGAGCCCGACGTGCTGCCGCTCGTCCTCACGCACGGCTGGCCGAACTCGTTCCTGGAGTTCACCGAGCTCGTCGGCCGCCTCACCGACCCCCGTACGCACGGCGGCGATCCCGCCCTGGCGTTCCACGTCGTGGTGCCCTCCCTGCCGGGCTTCGGCTTCTCCGCGCCGCCGCGCGGCACCGGCTGGACCGCGGCGCGGGTGGCGCGGACCTGGGCGGAGCTGATGCGTCGCCTCGGCTACGAGCGGTACGGCGCGCAGGGCGGGGACTTCGGAGCCTACGTCGCCCCGGAGGTGGCCAAGGCGGCGCCTGACAACGTGGCCGGCGTCTACATCGTCAGCGGTCTCGGCTTCCCCACGGAGAAGGATCTCCCGGAGATGACCGAGGACGAGCGGGCGGCGTACGCCCGGCTGATGGAACAGGACTGGATGAACGGCGTCGACCACCACGCGCTGTTGCGCGCGGCGCCGCAGACCTTCACGTACGGCTGGCACGACTCGCCGCTCGCGGCACTGGCCTGGATGACCCAGAAGTTCCACGAGTTCAACGCCTCCGGCAAACCGCTGGAGCAGGTGATCGACCGGGACCTGTTCCTGACCGGCGTGAGCCTGTACTGGTTCACCGGCACGTTCGGGACGTCGGCGTGGCCGTACTACGAGAGCACCGGCTTCGGCTGGCCGGAGGGCCAGACCGTCGCGCCCACCGGCGTGTACAGCGGCCCGCCCGGCATCCGGCGGCTCGCCGAACGCCACAACACCATCCTCCACTGGCCGGAGGACAACCCGGCCGGTCACCACTTCATCGCGATGGACCAGCCGGATCACCTCGCCGCCGACATCCGCGCCTTCTTCGCCAAGGTGGGCTGACCGTCTCGGCCGCTCGCCGGATGGCCCACCCCCGGCCCGAGGCGCAGCGCGGGCCGGGGGCGGGGCCGGACGGAACGGGCACGAAGCCGGGCGTTCCGGGTCCTGACCGGCGCCTCTCGCGGGGTCAGCTCACGCCGGGGATGGTGACGTTCTGCTCCTTGAACTTGTAGCCGGTCTTCGAGGCGTCGCGCTGCAGGCCGTCCATCGAGCTCTTGCCGGCGTCGACGTCGGCCGCCGTGGCGGTGCCGTGGTGCAGCTTGTCGGTGAGCGTGGCGAACCGGGTGTTCACGCGCTCGACGGCCCTGCACAGGCTCGGATTGGCCGCGGCGAAGCCCTTGGCGACCTTCAGCTGGTGCAGGGCGAAGGCGCCGGCGATCGCGGCCTTCGCGATCGTGCGCTTGCGCTTCTCCGCTCCGGCCTTGAAGCCTCCGCTGCGCAGCGGTTTGTAGATGTAGCGGTGGAAGGCGCCCAGCGCGAGACCCGCGTGCAGCGCGAACCGGGTCTTGGCGAACCGCTTGGCGTTGCCGCCGGTCGGGCACGGGGAGTTGTACTCGCTCTCGGTCGCGGTGGGCGTGACGAGCGCCGCCGGGCCGGCCGCCGCGGCGCCCCGGGACGCCGGGGCGGTGGTCGTGCCACCGCCGCAGCCGACGAGCAGCGCCATCGTCAGCACGGCCGCCGCCGCGAGTGCGGTAAGGGATCGAACAGTTCGTGCAGCCATCGTTTCCCCCTGTGGACCCTGTGGTTCCGCGGCGCACCGGCCCGCGCACCGTCTGGCGTCCCGAATCCGGGCCGTCGCGGGTGTGTGGTCGGCGCCCTTCGCCGGAAGCGCTCACGGGGGCCCGGATGTCGCCGGGCCGTCCCGACCTCCAACGCGAGGGCGCGTTCTGCACGACGGTTGCCGCCCTGATGCCGACTATGCGGGCTTTTGCCGGGTCGGGGCGCTTTCCATGCCGTGGCCGGACGGATATTTTGGGGCCGCCGCACGGTTCGTATGGCGAAATCGCGGAAGGCGCGGCGAATTCGCCGGGGAAATCCGGCCGGGCGCGGCCCGCCGCCTCGTGGGGACGTAGATCCCGCGCCAGTGGAAACCAGAGGCGGCACCATTCCGGATCTGATCCGGCACGTCGTTCATCGATCCATGTCAATCGCCGGATCGCGATTCGCATCGGATTTTCCCTGGATCATCTCGGGCAGCGGGCGGTGGGGTGGACGCCTCCCGGAAACGATTCGGACAATGAGGTAGGAACAACCCGACTAGCCGCATGGCGGCTTGATCGGAAGGGAGAAAGGCCATGCGAGGTGGGCGATTCAGTATGATCGTCGGCTCGGCGCTGCTCGGCGCGGTCGTACTCTGGCCGGCCGCGGCGTCTCCGGCGTCGGCGTCCGCGGGCGCGGGTGGCGCGGCCGTCGCGCAGGCGGCTCCCGGAATTCATGCGAAGCCGAAGCCGTCGCCGTCGCCTAAGTGCACCGAACGATGCACAAACCACCGTAAGTACAAATGCTGTCCCAAGTGTCAGCGAGTTCCGGGGAAATGCTAGAGGGCAATTCCCGCTGAGGTAGCCCTCGGGGGGCCGCCGACGCGTTCTCCGGTCATCTGATATTCGCTCCGAATCCGCTCACCGCCGTGCCGGCGTCGGCTGCCGTATCGCCGGGGGACGGGCGGCGACGAGGTGGCGGCCGGCGCCCCGGGGCTATGCTCGCCCGGGACGACACCGGGGGACGGCCCCGGGACCCCGCAGGGACCGGTCGGGTAGTCCTCGCTTTTCGCTGCGGGTTACTCGACCGGCCCAGGGGAGGGGCGCATGGCGGTGCTGATCGACCGGCCGAACTGGCCGGGACCCCGGGGCCTGCTGTGGTCCCACCTGGTCAGCGACTCCTCGCTGCGGGAACTGCACGACTTCGCCCGCCTGCTCGGTGTGCCCGAGCGGGCCTTCGACCGGGACCACTACGACGTGCCCGAGACGGTCTACGACCGGGCCGTGCTCCTCGGGGCCGAGCCCGTCGGCAGCCAGGAGCTGGTGCGCCGCCTGCGGGAGTCCGGCCTGCGCCGGCCGAAGACCCGCACCTGATCTACGCTGTAAAGGCGTGCGGCCGGCGCGTGCCGGGTGACGGCTCACCAGCCGGCTCGACAGCGACCCGCCGGCGACCCGCCGGCAACCGCCGCGCGGCTCACCGCGTGCGCCCGTCGTTCAGAGAGCGGCCAGCTCGGCGGCGAGGTTCTCGCGTGCCCGCGGCTCCCACAGGTCCCGGCCCACGGAAGTGCCGAACAGGCGGGGCTTGCCGAGCAGCGCCCGCAGCACCGCGGCCCGTCCGGCCCTGAACGCCTCGTCCGGAACGTGCCGGTACTCCTCGCGTACGGCCCTCGTGTACGCCTCGTACGCGCCGGGTGGCGCGGCGAGGACCGCCAGATCGGCATCGCACAGGACGGCCGCGTTCACATCGCCGGGATCGTAGGCGTGCTCCGCCGTGAGCCGCACGAGCCGGGCCACCTCGCGCACCCGCCCCGCGGGCAGGCCGCAGGCGGGCAGCCGGGCCTGGGCGAGCTGGGCGCTGCGCTCCTCGTCCCACCCCGGCCGCCCGTCGTAGACGGCGTCGTGGAACCACGCGGCCAGCCGTACGGCGTCGGCGTCCGCGGCCTGGGCGGCGAGCGGCTCGATCGCGGTCAGGACCGCCCGCAGGTGGGCCGTCGTGTGGTAGCGCCGGTGCGGTTCGGCCCAGCGGGCGGCCAGCTCGGCGGCGAGCGCCCGCCCGGCCGGCGAGCCGGTGAGGCAGCCGGGCCGGGGCAGGCTCCGATCGTCGGTCATGTGCCGAACCCTAAGGGGCGCTGCGCGGGGTCTCTTCAGGCCGTGCGGGCCGCACGCTCGCGGACGAGGCCGGGCACCGCCGCGAGGAGGGCCAGGACGACGACCGCGCAGCCGTACACCGCGGCCGTGGCCCGCAGTCCGAGCGTGGGCACCGCGAGCCCCGCCGCGACCGCGGGCACGCTGAAGGCGAGGTAGCTGACGACGTAGACGGACGCGAACAGCCCGGCCCGCTCGGCGGGGCCCGTCAGCGCGGCGAGCGAGCGGAACGCGCCGAGGTAGGCGCTGCCGAAACCGCAGCCCGCGACGACCGTCCCGGCGAAGAACAGCGGCGTGGAGGCGGCGGCGAGCGCGGCCAGGGTCAGCCCGGCGCCCGCGGCGAGCACCAGCGACCCGCCCACCATGACCCGCCCCGCCGGCAGGTCGCGCACCACCAGCGACGCCACGGCCCCGGCGGCGGTGAGCGCGGTGACGACGAGCCCGCCGACCAGGCGGTCGGGGACGTGCAGCACGCCCGCGGTCAGCGAGCCGCCCAGCGACAGGTAGAGCCCTCCCAGGGCCCATGTGGCGAGCAGGCAGGGGACGGCCGCCGCGAACGCGCCGCGGGCGGACCGCGGCACGGCCACCCGGGGGCGCAGCGAGACGAGGGCGTCCCGTCCCCTGCCGGGACGGGGCGCGACCGGCTCGGGCAGCAGCGCCATCGCGGCCGCCAGCAGCGTGAAGACGGCCGTGAGCAGGACGAAGACCGAGGTCGTCGCGGTCGCCGTGTAGCGCACGAACAGGCCGGCGCCGAGAGCTCCCGCGGCCAGGCCGGCGGTCGGCGCGACGCTGTTGACCAGCGCGCCCAGTTGGCGGACGCGGCGCGAGCCGGGCTGCAGGTCCACCAGACCGGCGCCGAGCGCGCCCGTCGCCGCACCGGTGGCCAGGCCCTGCACGGCCCTGGCCAGCAGCAGCGGCCCGACGCCGTCCGCCGTCAGGAACGCGACCATGGCGCCTGCCTCGGCCAGCAGGGCCGCGATCAGCACGGGCCGCCGGCCGACGTGGTCGGACAGCCCGCCGACGGTGAGCAGCGCGATCAGCAGCGCGAGGGCGTAGACCGCGAACACGGCGGTCAGCGTGGCCGCGGAGAACCCCCAGCGCTGCTGGTAGATCACGTAGAGCGGGGAGGGGGTGCTCGCGGCGGCCATGAACGCCACGAGGGTCCCGGCCAGCAGCCAGAACCCGGCCCTGCGGGAGATCCGGCCGCGCACCGCCTTTCCGGCCGTCCCCTGCGTCGCCGTGTGCGCGCCCCCGGCCTGCCCGGTCCCGCCGGGTGTGCCTCCGGCCGTCTCGCGTCCGATCGCACGGCCCGCCGCCCGCGGGTCCGGATCCGCCTCCAGGGTGTTCACGGACGGGCAGCCCCCCGATTTCGTCATCACGGCACTCCCATGGTCAATGGTTCCGGATTTTTCGAACCGTCACACCGTACGACGGAGCGCCCGATAGTTCAACTATTATCGAACCATGCCTGGAGCCCGGGACCTACCACACCCCGACGCCGCGAGCCTGGTGCTGACCGACGTCCTGTTCGCGCTCAGCGACCCCTCGCGGCTGGCGCTCGTACGGCGGCTCGCGCAGGGCCCGCTGGAGGTGGCGGCGTGCCAGCCCACCGGGGGAGAGGTGCCGAAGTCGACGCTGTCGCACCACCTGAAGACCCTCCGCGAGGCCGGCGTGATCCGCAACGTCCCGGAGGGCCGGCAGCGGTACGTGAGCCTGCGCCGCGAGGATCTGGACGACCGCTTCCCCGGCCTGCTGGACGCCGTGCTCGGCACGATTTCCGAGTAGCACCCGGGCGGATCTGTGCGATCGTGGCGACGCGGCGCCGTGTGAGGCGCCCGGCTTTGGCGGATTCGGCCAGAGCCTCGCCGAACGCCCGCCACGTAGCCTGTCCGTGTGCTGCGGCGGACGACCACGATCTCGGACATCGACGCGCCGGCGAGGCTGGCGGAGCTGCTCGACCACCACGACTACCTGGCCGACGAGGGCGTGACGACCGCGGCCTACCTCGCACTGAAGATGGGCCGGCCGCTGTTCCTGGAAGGCGAGGCGGGCGTCGGCAAGACCGAGCTGGCCAAGACGCTGGCGGCGATCCTGGACGCGCCGCTGATCAGGCTGCAGTGCCACGAGGGTCTCGACGCGGCGCAGGCCATGTACGACTGGGACTTCCCGCGCCAGCTCCTGCATCTCAAGGCGGCCGAGGCGGCCGGCGTGGCCGACGTCGCCGCGCTGGAGGGCGAGATCTACGACCGCCGGTTCCTCATCGCCAGGCCGCTGCTGCGGGCCCTGGAGACGCAGCCGAGCGTGCTGCTGGTGGACGAGATCGACCGGGCCGACGACGAGTTCGAGGCGTTCCTGCTGGAGGTGCTGTCCGACTTCACGATCTCGGTGCCGGAGATCGGGACGATCAGCGCCTCGACCCCGCCGGTCGTCGTCCTGACCTCCAACCGGACCCGCGAGGTGCACGACGCGCTCAAACGGCGCTGCCTCTACCACTGGCTGGAGCACCCGGGGTTCGACCGGGAGGTCGCGATCCTGCGGCGGCGCCTGCCCGGATGCGCCGAGCGGCTCGCGGCGGACGTGGCGCGGGCGGCGGGACGGATGCGCCAGGCCGGCCTGCTCAAGCCGCCGGGCATCGCCGAGACCCTCGACTGGACCGAGGCGCTGCTCACGCTGGGCGCGGTGGAGCTCGACCCCGCCCTGGCCGCCGCCACGCTGGGCGCCGTGCTCAAGCACCGGGAGGACCAGGAGACCGTCCGGGCCCGGGGGCTGCTCGCGCCGGACGGCGGCCGTGGCTGACCGGCGCGGGGACGGCCGGAAGGGCAGTGGCCGGCCCTCTCCGGGCAGGCCCTGTCCGGACAGGCCCTCTCCGGACCCGCGCCTCCCGGACCAGCGCCTTCCCGGGCCGCCCGCTCCCGAGCCGGTCGCGGTGCTGACCGGGTTCGCCCGGACGCTCCGGGCGGCCGGCGTCGCGGCCGACCACCATCGCACCCGGAGCTTCCTCGCGGCGCTCGGCCACCTCGACGCCGCCGACGTCCGGAACGTCTACTGGGCGGGCCGTGCCACCCTGTGCGCCGGGCCCGACGACCTGCCCCGCTACGACCGCTGCTTCGCCGCCTACTTCTCCGCCGCCTTCTCCACGCCGCACCGCGTGCGCGGCACGGCCGTCTCCGTGACCCGACCGGTGGCGGCGCCGTACGGCGGCGGGGAGCCGGGACCGGCGGGCGAGCCCGGCGCGCCCCCCGCCACCGCGAGCGAGATCGAGGTGCTGCGGCACCGGGACGTGGCACGGATGAGCGAGGCCGAGCGGCGGGAGGTGCACCGCCTGCTCGCACTGCTGCGCGGCGCGCGGCAGCCGCGCAGGTCGAGGCGCTACCGCCCGTCGCCCCACGGCGGAGCGACCGACGCGCGGCGCACGGTCAGGGAGATCCTGCGGCACGGCGGGGAACCGGCCCGGCTGCGCCGCCGCGTGCGCAGCGAACGGCCGCGGCGGGTCGTCATGCTCGTGGACGTGAGCGGCTCGATGGCCGCCTACGCCGACACGCTGCTGCGCTTCGCCCACGCGCTGGTGCGCGCGGAGCCGGGGGCGACCGAGGTGTTCAGCGCGGGCACCCGCCTCACCAGGATCACCGCCGCGCTGCGTCACCGCGACCCCGGCCTCGCCATGGACGAGTGCTCGGCGGCGATCCCGGACTGGAGCGGCGGCACCCGGCTGGGGGAGGAGGTGCGGGAGCTGCTGCGCCTGCCCGACCCCCGGGGCGCGATCGTCGTGATCGCCTCCGACGGGTGGGAGCGGGGCCCGGCCGACCTGCTGGGCGCGCAGATGGCCCGGCTGTCCCGGCTCGCCCGCCGCGTCGTGTGGGTCAACCCGCACAAGGGCGACCCGGCGTACCGGCCGCTGACCGCGGGCATCCGCGCGGCGCTGCCGTACGTCACGGACTTCGTCGCCGGGCACAGCTTGGCCGCCTACGAGGAGTTGGCCGCGCTGCTGGCCGGCGACCGGCCGGTGCGGGCCGTGCGGAGGGGAGGGGCCGATGCGTGACGTGCTGGACCAGGTGCTGCGGTGGTGGGAGCAGGGGCGGCGGTTCGGCCTGGCCACCGTCGTCGGCACCTTCCGCAGCGCGCCGCGCCCGCCCGGCGCGGCCATGGCCGTCCTCGACGGCGAGGCGGCCGGCAGCGTGTCCGGCGGCTGCGTCGAGGGGGCGGTCTACGACCTCGCCGCGCAGGTCGTCGCCACCGGGACACCGGTGCTGCAGCGGTACGGCGTGAGCGACGACGACGCGTTCGCGGTCGGCCTGACCTGCGGCGGGATCATCGACGTGTTCGTGGAGCCGGTCTCCCGGCAGGACTATCCCCAACTGGGGGAGGTCGCCGCGGACGTCGCCGCGCGGCGTCCGGTCGCGGTGGCCACGATCGTCGCGGGCCCCGGCCGCGTGGGGGCGCGCCGCGTGGTCTGGCCGGACCGGGCGGCGGGCTCGCTCGGCTCGGCCCGGCTCGACGACGCGGTGGACGACGACGCGCGCGGCATGCTCGCGCAGGGCCTGACCGGCGTGCGGCGCTACGGCCCCGAGGGCGAGCGGCGGCTGGACGACCTGCGGGTGTTCGTGCAGTCGTTCGCGCCGCCGCCGCGCATGCTGGTCTTCGGCGCGATCGACTTCGCCGCGGCCGTCGCTCGGATCGGCCGATTCCTCGGCTACCACGTGGTGGTGTGCGACGCGCGGCCGGTCTTCGCCACGGCCAAGCGGTTCCCCGAGGCCGACGAGGTCGTGGTGGCCTGGCCGCACGACTATCTGGCCGCCGCCGAGGTGGACGAGCGCACCGCCGTCTGCGTGCTCACCCACGACCCGAAGTTCGACGTCCCGCTGCTGGAGGTGGCCCTGCGCACCCCCGCGGCGTACGTCGGGGCCATGGGGTCGCGGCGCACGCACGCGGACCGGCTGGCGCGGCTGCGCGAGGCCGGCCTGACCGAAGGCGAACTGGCCCGGCTGAGGTCGCCGATCGGGCTCGACCTCGGGGCGCGCACGCCGGAGGAGACGGCCGTGTCGATCGCGGCCGAGCTGATCCAGCTGCGCTGGGGCGGCAGCGGCAGGCCGCTCACCGAGACGTCGGGACGCATCCATGGAGACTCACGGTGAGCGGTGGGGAGGTCGCCGGGCTGCTGCTCGCCGCGGGGGGCGGCAGCCGGTTCGGCGGGCCGAAGGCGCTGGTGGAGTTCGAGGGGGAGCGGCTGGCCGACCGGGGTGTGCGGCTGCTCGCCGAGGGCGGGTGCCGGCCGGTGCTGGTCGTGCTCGGGGCCGCCGACGTGCCGGTCACCGGCGCGGTCGTCGTGCGCAATCCCGGCTGGGCGACCGGCATGGGGTCGTCGCTGCGGGCCGGGCTGCGCGCGCTCCCGCCGTCCGCCCCCGCGGTGGTGATCGCGCTGGCCGACCAGCCGCTGGTGCGGCCCGAGGCGGTGCGCCGGCTGATCGCGGCGTTCGAGGCCGGCGCCCGCGTCGCCGTCGCGGCGTACGGCGGGGCGCCCCGCAACCCGGTGCTGATCGCGCGCGAGCACCTGGCGGAGGTGGCCGCGCTCGCCGAGGGCGACGTGGGCGCGAGGCCCTTCCTGCGCGCGCATCCCGAACTGGTCACGGCCGTGCCCTGCGACGACGTGGGCGACCCCGCGGACGTCGACACCCCCGCTGACCTGTGTCGACTCCACAAGGGGCGGCTCCGTGAGGACTGATCCCCGCCGCCTGCCGCGCTGCCGCCGCAGGGCGGCTTCCCGCCGGCTTCCCGCCGGTGCTCGGAGGCGTCGCCCGCCGACCCTGACGGTGGTCATCCCCGGTCCGCATCACTAGCCTTGGAACCCGAGTACGGAACATCATTCGGTTACTGGCGGGTTCAACGCGCGGAAGGACGAAGCGGATGCGGATCGGGATGGCCCTCAACTACTCGGGGGGCTTCAAGGAGACCGTCGCCGAGCTGGCCGACTACGAGAAGGCCGGGCTCGACGTCGTGTTCGTGGCCGAGGCGTACAGCTTCGACGCCGTCAGCCAGCTCGGTTACATCGCGGCGAGGACCGAGCGGCTGCAGATCGCCTCGGGCATCCTGCCGATCTACTCCCGCACGCCGGCCCTGCTGGCCATGACCGCCGCCGGCCTCGACTACGTCTCCGACGGGCGGTTCACGCTCGGCATCGGCACGTCAGGACCGCAGGTCATCGAGGGCTTCCACGGCGTGCCGTACACCGCGCCGCTGGGCCGCACCCGCGAGGTCATCGAGATCTGCCGCAAGGTGTGGCGGCGCGAGCGGCTGGAGTACGCGGGCAAGCACTACACGCTGCCGCTGGAGGGGGGCACCGGCCTCGGCAAGCCGCTCAAGCTGATCAACCACCCGGTGCGCGAGCGCATCCCGATCGTGATCGCGGCGATCGGGCCGAAGAACGTGCAGCTGGCCGCCGAGCTGGCGGAGGGCTGGGAGCCGATCTTCTTCGTGCCCGAGAAGGCAGGCGACGTGTGGGGCGCGTCGCTCGCCGCCGGGCGGGAGCGCAGGGACCCCGCCCTCGGCGAGCTGGACGTGATCGCCCAGGCCATGCTGGCGATCGGCGACGACGTCGACGACGTGCTGGAGGTGGGCCGCTACACGGCCGCCCTCTACATCGGCGGCATGGGCGCCAAGGGCAGGAACTTCTACAACGACCTGGCCCGCCGCTACGGCTACGAGAAGGAGGCCGAGCAGATCCAGGACCTCTACCTGGAGGGCAAGAAGAAGGAAGCCGGGGCGCTGGTGCCCAGGGAACTGCTGGAGCGGATGTCCCTGGTCGGCCCCGAGGGGCACGTCAGGGAGCGGCTGGCCGCGCTGCGCGAGGCGGGGGTCACCACGCTCAACGTCGCCCCCATGGCCCACACGCACGAGGAGCGGGTCCGGCTGATCGAGAAGATCCGGGACCTGGCCTCCTGACCCGTCCGGATCCCGCGCCCCGCCGCCGGCGCGGGGCCGCGCGTCCTCGCCGTTCCTCCCGGCCCGCCGCCGTCGGCCGGCCGGGCGGGCGTCGGCGACGCGGTGGAGGATCGCTGGGGCGCGCGAGCCTCACGCGGTCGTACGCGGGCGTGACCTTCGCGGGCGGGGATGCCTCGAAGGCAGGCGCGGACGCGGCGGTAGAGTCCGTCCGTGACCGATGCCGCAGGGACTCACGCCACAGGGACTCACGCCACAGGGACTCACGCCGGGGGGACCGGCAGGCCGGCCGGGGACACACCAGGCGGAAACGCACCGGCAGGGAACGCCTTGGCAGGGAACGCGCCGGCAGGGGACGCGGCCGTCTCCCCGGCCGCGATCCATGCCGCGCGCCGCGCCCGGCTGGCCGGGGCGCTGCGCGAGCACGAGGCCGCGGCCGCCCTCGTCACCTGGCCGGTCAACGTGCGCTACCTGACCGGCCTGACCAGCTCCAACGCCGCCGTGCTCGTCACCGCGGCGGGGGAGGCCGCGCTCGCCACCGACTCGCGCTACCTGGAGACGGCCGAGGCGGTGTGCGCGGGCGTCGAGGTGATCGAGGGCCGCGACGTCGCGGGGGCCCTGCTCAAGCGGGGCCCGGGCGCCGCACGGGTCGCGGTGGAGGCCGACCACATGCCGGTGGGGCTGTTCCAGCGGCTGTCGGCCGAGCACTCCGGCCTCACACCGGTCGGCGGTCTGGTGGAGGCCGTCAGGGCCGTGAAGGACGAGGGGGAGATCGGGGCGCTGCGCCGCGCCTGCGCGATCACCGATGAGGCGTTCTCCCTGGTCGTGGCGCGCATCGCTCCTGGGGTCACGGAGCGGGAGATCGCCCGGTGGCTGGAGGCCGCCATGGTCGAGCTCGGCGCGGACAAACCGGCCTTCGACTCCATCGTGGCGAGCGGCCCCAACGGATCGATCCCGCACCACTCGCCCTCGGACCGGCCGGTCGAGCGGGGCGACCTGGTCACCATGGACTTCGGCGCCCGCTACGACGGCTACCACGCCGACATGACCCGCACGGTCGCGGTGGGCCCGCCCGCCCCGTGGCAGCGCGACCTCCACGACCTCGTACGGCAGGCACAGCGCGCGGGCCGCCACGCCGTACGGCCGGGGGCGACGGCGCACGAGGTGGACGCCGCGGCGCGTGAGGTGATCGCGGAGGCGGGTCACGGTGAGAGGTTCGGCCACGGGCTGGGCCACGGAGTCGGCCTGGAGATCCACGAGCTGCCGTTCCTGGGCCCTGGCAGGACCGGTAGACTAGAGGATCGAGTTCCGATCACCGTCGAGCCGGGGGTCTATCTCCCGGGCAGGGGCGGTGTGCGCATCGAGGACACGCTTGTGACGCGTGGTGACGGGCCGGAGCTTCTCACACTGACGACCAAGGAGCTGCTCGTCCTGTAGGGCAGCCGCACGCGGGAGACGCTACGTGGCGACGACGAACGACCTGAAGAACGGACTCGTGCTCAAGCTCGACGGCGGGGAGCTGTGGACCGTTGTCGAGTTCCAGCACGTCAAGCCGGGTAAGGGCGGCGCGTTCGTCCGCACCAAGCTCAAGAACGTCCTGTCCGGCAAGGTCGTCGACAAGACGTTCAACGCCGGCGTGAAGGTCGACGTGGCGAACGTCGACAAGCGGGAGATGCAGTACTCCTATCTCGACGGCGACGACTTCGTGTTCATGGACACCGAGACCTACGACATGGTCAACGTCGCGCGCGAGGTGGTGGGCACCGCCGCCAACTACATGCTGGAGAACACGACCGCGACCGTCGCCTTCAACGAGGGCAACCCGCTGTACGTCGACCTCCCGGCGGCCGTGGAACTGACGATCTCCCACACCGAGCCGGGCCTGCAGGGCGACCGCTCCACCGGCGGCACCAAGCCCGCGACCCTGGAGACCGGCGCCGAGATCAAGGTTCCGCTCTTCATCACGACCGGCGAGAAGGTCAAGGTCGACACTCGCACCGGCGAGTACCTCGGTCGGGCCTGACGTGTCGGCTCGGGGGAAGGCCCGCCGCCGCGCGCTGGACATCCTCTTCGAGGCCGAGGCCCGGCAGGTGAGCCCGCTCAGCGTGCTCGCCGAGCGGGTGGAGCGGGCGGACCCGCCGGTCAACGAGTACACCTCCTTCCTCGTCGAGGGCGTGGTCCGGCACCTGGAGCGCATCGACGAGCTGATCTCGACGTACGCCGAGGGCTGGACCCTGGAGCGCATGCCGGCCGTCGACCGCAACGTGCTGCGCGGCGGGACGTACGAGATGCTGTGGTCGGAGGAGGTCCCGGAGGGCGTGGTCATCAGCGAGTGGGTGCACCTTGCCGCGGAGCTGTCGACCGACGAGTCGCCGCAGTTCGTCAACGGACTGCTGGCCCGCTTCAAGCAGCTCAAGCCCTCGCTCTCGCTCTGAACCCGGCAGCCGACAGCCTCGACAGCCCCTCGACTCCGACCGCCTCGATTGGCCCGACAGGGAGGCCGCAAGTGCGTGACGCCACACGCCGCGCCGTCGTCTGGGAGGCGCTGCGCGCGCTCCTGGCCGAGCGGACGGCCGCCACCGGGCGTGACACGCTCGACATCGTGGACGCCGGCGGCGGCACGGGCGGCTTCGCCGTGCCGCTGGCCACGCTCGGGCACGCCGTGACCGTGGTCGACCCGACCCCCGACTCGCTGGCCGCGCTGGAGCGCCGCGCCGCGGAGACGGGCGTCGGCGTGAAGGGCCTGCAGGGCGACGCCGCCGACCTCGCCGACCTGCTGGAGCCCGGCAGCGCCGACCTGGTGCTGTGCCACAGCGTGCTGGAGTACGTCGAGGACCCGGCGGGCGCGCTGGGCGCGGTCGCCGGCATCCTGCGGCCGGGCGGCGTGGTGAGCGTGCTGGCCGCCAACTCGGTCGCCGCGGCCGTCCACCGCTCGCTGGCCGGCCACTTCGACGAGGCGCGCCGGGTGCTGTCGGACCCGGCCGGCCGCTGGGGCGACCGCGACCCCACGCCGCGCCGCTTCTCCCGCGAGACGCTGGGCGCGCTGCTGGCCGCGGCCGGGTTCGCCGTCGGCGAGGTGCACGGCGTGCGGATCTTCGCCGACCTCGTCCCGGGCATGCTGGCCGAGAGCGACCCCGACGGCCTGGTCGCCCTGGAGCGGGCGGCGGCGACCCATCCCGTGCTCCGTGACATCGCCACCCAGATCCACGTCATCGCGTACCGCGAATAGAAACAATGTTCGGATAGCGCGGTGGTCGGGTAGGGTGACCTCATGTCCCGGAACCAGCTGCTGCCTCGGGATCCGTCGCCACCGCCGGACGGGCCGGCCGACGACAGCGGCTGCCCGATCCTGCACGTGGACATGGACGCCTTCTACGCCAGCGTCGAGCTGCTCGACCGCCCCGAGCTGCGGGGCACCCCGGTCATCGTCGGCGCCACCGGCGCGCGCGGTGTCGTGCTCAGCGCCACCTACGAGGCCCGCGGGTTCGGGGTGCACTCGGCGATGCCGATGACACGGGCCCGGCGCATCTGCCCGCAGGCGACGGTCATCCCGCCCCGGCACGCCAAGTACGCCGAGGTGTCCCGGGGCGTCATGGAGATCTTCCAGGCGATCACCCCCGAGGTGGAGCCGATCGCCTCCGATGAGGCGTTCCTCAACGTCGGCGGGGCCCGCCGCAGGCTCGGCAGCCCCGCGGCCATCGCTCGGACGATCCGCGCCCAGGTCGCCGAGCGGTACGGCATCACCTGCTCGGTGGGGGTGGCGAGCACGAAGTTCGTGGCCAAGCTCGCCTCGCGCCAGTGCAAGCCGGACGGCCTGCTCGTGGTCCCGGCCGACAGGGTCGTGGAGTTCCTGCACCCGCTGCCCGTCGCCGCCCTGTGGGGCGTCGGGGAGCGCACCGAGCAGGCCCTCGTACGGCTCGGCATCCGCACCGTGGGGGATCTGGCCCAGGTGCCGGTGGCGACGCTCCAGCGCGAGTTCGGCGCCGTCGGCGCGCACCTGGCGGCCCTCGCCTGGGGGCGCGACGAGCGCCGGGTGGTGCCGCACGCGCCCGACAAGAGCATCGGCAACGAGGAGACGTTCCCACACGACGTCGACGACCCCGAGACGATCAGGCGTGAGCTGCTGCGGCTGTCGGAGCGGGTCGCCGCGCGCCTGCGGGCCGGCGGGCACGTCGGCCGCACGGTCAGCGTCAAACTCCGCCGATCCGACTTCACGACCATCACCCGGTCGCGTACGCTGCGCGAGGCGACCGACGTCGCGAAGGAGATTTTCGACACATCATGCGAGCTCTACGAGGCCGCCGGGCTGGAGCGGGTGCGGCTGCGGCTGGTCGGCGTGCGTGTGGAGAACCTGATTCCGGCCACCGCGGCGACGCGCCAGCTGGGCCTGGGAGAGCGGGAGACCGGCTGGCGGGAGGCCGAACAGGCCATGGACCGGGCGGCCCGCCGCTTCGGCCCGGACGCGGTGAAGCCGGCGTCGCTTGTTCGGCGTCCGTTTGGTCCAATAGGTTCATGACGTCACCTCCGGTTTGGACCGCGTTGGACGTTTTCTTTCGCCTACGTCTGAGGCCTCGTATTCTGGGGATAACCGACCGCGAGGTTCGGACACCCCGTGTCGTCCGTTGCCGTCTTCCCCTGAATGGGGCCGTCCTTGGGAGGCGCCGTGCCGCTGTCTGAGCACGAGCAGCGCTTGCTCGACCAGATCGAGCAGGCCCTCTATGCCGAGGACCCGAAGTGGGCGAACACCGTACGGATCAGCGATCCGCGCAGCCACTACAAGCGCCGCCTGGTGAAGGCCTCCATAGGCTTCGCACTCGGCGTGGTCCTGCTGATGGTCGGCGTCGTCGCGGCCCAGATCTGGCTCGGTGCCGCCGGCTTCGTGGTCATGCTCGCCACCTGCCTGTGGGGCCTGTCGAGCTGGAAGCGCATGAACGGGTTCGGTGACTCCCCGCCGTCCCGCGGCCGCGGCCGCCGTCCCCAGCGCCAGAGCTTCATGGAGCGCATGGAAGAGCGCTGGCGCCGCCGCCACGACGAGCACTGATCCCCACCTGAGCCACCGCTCCCCATCCAAGGCAACACCGGTGGGCCCGCGAACGCGGGCCCACCGAGTCGTATGCGGCGGCCGGTGCTCTTCCCCCGGGGACGGCCGGTCAGCGGCGGGCGCCGGTCAGTGTCCGCTCCCTCCCGGAGTCGCCGGCTCCGGCCCGTGCGGCGCCGAAACGCCCCGGCGTCGTGGCCGTCCCGCGCGTCCCGCCCGACCCCGTCGCCTGCCAGAGCCGGGGACGCAGTCCCTCCAGCCGGTCGAACACGTCGAGCACGCCCTCGCCGGCGGCCCGCACCCGCAGCAGGACGGACACCGGGGCCAGCACGGCCCCCAGGCGCCGCCACCGTGAGGCCCTCCCCGCCAGGTCGCGCCTGATCCGGCGCAGGTCCGCCGGGACGGGCCCCGACGCCGAGGGCGTGGGAGCGTACCTGAGCCGCTCCTCGGACGTGACGACGCGGGCGAGCGACTCGGCGGCCTGCGGCCCGAGGGCGTACCGCTCGCCGATCCGGCGGCCGAGGGCGCGCGGCGTCTCGCTCGGCTCCCCGGCCATTCCCAGGTCGGTGAGCATGTCCCGCAGCTCCGCCCAGGCCGCGTGGCCCCCCGCGGCCGTCCGCGTCAGCCGGTGAAGGCGCCGGCGGCGCACCAAGAGCCGCGCGGCGGCGGGCAGCAACAGCAGCACGAGCGCGGCGGCGGCACCGATCCCGATCTTGACGGCCACGGGCGTGCCCGGGTCGGCCGCGATGGCCATGCCGTCGAGGTCGCGCTCGAGCTGGCGCGGGTTCGGCCGGGCCGGCCCGGCGCTCCGGCCGGTGTCCTCCTCCTCGCTCGACGACGGCCCGTCGGACGGGCCCGTGGTGGGGCCGGCCGTCGGCGTGACGGGCAGCGAGTACGGCGGCACCTGGGCGGTGCCCTGCCCGGCGGCCCCGGCGGGGGTGGGCTCGAACCGCAGCCAGCCGATGCCGTCGAAGAACAGCTCCGGCCAGGCGTGGGCGTCGTGGGTGCGGACCGTCCACACGTCGCCGATCTTGGTGCCGCCCGTGTAGCCGATCGACACCCGCGCCGGGATGTCGAGCAGACGCGCCATCACGGCCATCGCCCCGGCGAACTGCTCGCAGTAGCCGGTGCGGTCACGCAGGAGGAAGCGGGACAGCGCCTGCGCGCCCGATCCGGACGCGCGTACGTCGTAGGTGAACCGGCCGGACCGGGTGAACCACTCCTGGAGCTCGACCGCGGCCTCGTACGGGGTGGCGGCGTCGGCGGTGACCCGGCGCGCGAGGGCGGCCACCCGGGGGTCGAGCCCGTCGGGCAGCTGCAGGTAGCGGTCGCTGTCCGGGAGCGTCATCGCCGTGCGCAGCTCCGCCGTGGTGGGCTCGGGCTCCTCGGTCACCACCCGATACTCCAGCCCGGCCGCCTCGTCCTCGGTGGAGAAGACCATGAGCGTGGACCGGTCCGCGCGCCAGTCGCCGTCCGCGTCGACCTGCCGGGCCGGGTACGGCAGCGGCAGGAAGTTGAGCTTGTCGATGTCCTCGCTCATCGTGACCCGCATCTCGGCCCGCTTCACCGACACCTCGGGGCGGAGCCCGGGAGCGGGCGGCAGCGGCCCCTCCGACACGCGGTCCTCGGGGCGCCCGCGCAGCGGGGCCAGCGTCCACTTCGTGCCGTCGAAGATGTCGAGCGAGTAGATCCGCAGGTAGCGTGCTGCGTCGTCGCTGCTGGTGTAGGTGAGCACGGTGGCGTTGCCCTGCTGCCTGAGCTGGCCGCCGAGCTTGGCGATGGCGTCCGGGATGCCGATGTTGCCGCCGCCCCCGCCGAGGCCGTTGCCCACGCCGAAGCCGAACAGCGGATCGGGGGACAGCGCCGGCAGCGCCGCCGGCACCAGGACCGCCAGCGCGATAGCCGTCACGCCGATGCGCTTGCCGGACAGGGCGAGCCGCTCGGTGTCGGGGGTGGCGCCGCGCGCGGAGCCGGAGGAACGGCGCACCACGACGGCCCGGCCCCAGCGGCTGAGGCGCTCCCGCCCGTCCGTGACGAGCAGACCGATGTAGCCGAACGCCGCGACGACGAACGCGAGCCACCCGATGGGCTCGGTGATCACCGCCGCGGGCACGGTGAACAGGGCGAGCAGCGGCAGACCGGCCAGCGCCGCCCGGCGCAGCCGCACCGCGAAGACGTCCACGAGCAGGGCGATCAGCGCCACGCCCGCCGTGGTGAGCAGCGTGATGCCGGGGTTGGCCGGCACCGGGGCGGCGTATCGCTGGATGTCGTCGAACCCGGAGCCGATCAGCTCGGCGAGCAGGACGAGCGAGTCCTTGGTGGGGACGATCCGCAGCCACGCCTCCTCCGGCGTGAAGACGAGCGTCAGGTAGAGCAGGACCGCCACGGGCGTCGCGGCGGGCGCCACCCACGGGCGGGCGCCCAGGCGGGAGGCCACCGCCCCGGCCACGGTGGTGACGAGGATCGCCCCCATGCAGGACCAGAACCAGGTGCCGCCCTCGAAGAGCGGGTAGAGCGTGATCGTGACGGCCGCCGTGGCCAGACCCGCCGCAACCGGCAGTTTCATTGCTTCTTACCTTCCGTCACGCCGGAGCGGCCGGCTCAGGCCGCGCTCCTCTTGTTTCCGGCCTCCGGCCACACCTCGGCGAGCGAGGCGCCGGCGGGCAGGTCGAGCACCCGCCACCCGGCGCCGGTCAGGACCGACCGCGCGGCCCGCGCGTTCTCCGCGGCGACGCCGTCCCAGGAGGCCCCGTTCCCGGAAGCCCGGTCCCAGGAGGCGAGGTCGAGCAGGACCGCGACGGCGGTCACGCCCGAGTGCCTGAGCTGGGCGAGCGTCCTGGCCTCCTCCGGGTCGAGCGCGCCGAGGACCGCGATGATCAGTCCCTCCCCGCCGCCCTGGCGCAGCGCGCCGATGCCGTGCTCCAGCGACCGCGCCGTGCTCTGCCGGATGACGGCGAGCGTGTCGAGCAGGGACCACGACTGCCCGGTGTCCACCACGTGCCGCGCGCCCTGGTCGGTGACCAGGCGCAGCGCGAGCCCCTCCGCGGACAGGTGCACGCCGATGGACGCGGCGGCCGAGACCGCCACCTCGAACGACGAGCGCGGCCCCTCGCCCCGGTGGGCGTGCCTGCGGGTGTCGAGCAGCAGCGCGCCCCGGCTCTGCCACTCCTGCTCCTCGCGCCTGACCATCAGCTCGCCGCGCCGCGCGGTCGAGCGCCAGTGGACCCGGCGCAGGTCGTCGCCCTGGCGGTACTCGCGGGGCGCCACGTCGTCGTCGCCCGCCGCCGCGACCGACCGCGTACGGCTGTCGCCGCCGCCGCTGTACTCGCCCGACAGGCGCACCGGCGGCAGCGGCACCACCTCGGGGGTGACCACGAGCGTGTCGGTGATGGTGAACGAGCGGGTCAGCTCGACCAGCCCGAACGGGTCGGCGATCCGCACGGACAGCGGCCCGATCGGGAATCGCCCGCGCAGATCGGAGCTGACCTTGTAGTCGATCTCCCGGACGCCGCGCGACTCCATCCGGTCGAGGACGAACCTCGGCCGCGTGCCCAGCGCGTACTGCAGGGTGTCCTCCACCAGCAGCAGCCCGGTGGGCAGCCGGGTGACGTTCTCCAGCCGCAGGGTGACCGTGCTCTCCTCGCCGGCCTGCACCCGGGCCGGGCCGAGCCGTCTGGCGCAGGCCAGGCGGTAACGCGTACGGGCCACCACCAGCGACGCGATCAGCGGCATCGCGATGATCAGCACGGCCACGCGCAGCAGGTCCTGTTCCCCGAGGACGAGGGCGCACAGCAGGGCCGCCACACCGGAGGCGAGGAACGAGCGTCCCCGCGGGGTCAGAGCCTTCAGCCCGGTCATGGGCCCTCCGTCACTTGCTCACTGTCACTTCGCCGGGCACGCCGGTTGTCAATTGGCGTCGGGGACGGGGACGCGCCGCACCAGCTCGCTGACGAGCTGCTCCGGATGACGGCGCTGCCCCTGCGCCTCCAGGCTCGGCAGCAGGCGGTGCGCCAGCACGGGGACGGCCAGGTCCTGCAGGTCGTCGGGGATCACGTAGTCGCGGCCGGACAGCGCGGCGTGGGCCCGCGCGCTGCGCACCAGATGGAGGGTGGCCCGCGGGGAGGCGCCCAGCCGCAGGTCGGGGGAGTGCCTGGTGGCCGTCACCATGTCGACGGCGTAGCGCTTGACCGGCTGGGAGACGTAGACCGCGCGGACGGCCTGGATCAGCGCGGCCACCTCGGCCGTGGTCGCGACCGGCTCCATCTTGTCCAGCGGCTGGGAGGCGCCGTGCACGTCGAGCATCTCCAGCTCGGCGGCCGGCTCCGGGTATCCCATCGCGATCTTGGCGGTGAACCGGTCGCGCTGCGCCTCGGGGAGGGGATAGGTGCCCTCCATCTCGATCGGGTTCTGCGTCGCGATGACCATGAACGGCGACTCCAGCGCGTAGGTCACGCCGTCGACCGTCACCTGGTGCTCCTCCATGCACTCCAGGAGGGCGGACTGCGTCTTGGGGGAGGCGCGGTTGATCTCGTCGCCGACGACGATGTTGGCGAAGACCGGCCCGGGCTTGAACTCGAACTCCCGTGTCTGCTGGTTGTACGCGCTGACCCCGGTGATGTCGCTCGGCAGCAGGTCGGGGGTGAACTGGACGCGCTTGACCGGGCAGTCGATGGAGCGCGCCAGGGCCTTGGCGAGCATCGTCTTGCCCACGCCGGGCACGTCCTCGATCAGCAGGTGGCCCTCCGCCAGGAGCACGGTGAGAGTCAGGCGGACGACGTCGCTCTTGCCCTCGATCACTGATTCGATCGCGTTGCGGATCCGGTGGGCGGTGTCGACCAGATCCTCGAGCCGGGCTGCCGCATCGGTGACGTCGGGAGTTACTGCCACCAGGCCTCCATGAGGGTGCGTCCCCGAGAATGGGGCGTTAAACGTTCCTTTTCCATTCTGTGTACCGACCCTATGTCCCCTGTGGTTCTAGGGCGACTTTGTCCGTAAATCCGGGTGAACTGCCCACAGTGTTGTGGCGTCTCTTCACGGTCACGTGCCGCGCTCGTCCGAATCCCGTGACACGCAATGGCGGGGCGCCCGGGCGCGCTCCACTTCCCCCCACCACTTCCCCCCGCCGGGCCCCGCCCGCCGCCGGGAACCCCGTACGCGCCGGGGGTTCCGGGGCGCCGACACGCCCGTGCGCGGGCCGGGGGGGGGGGGGGGGGCCCCCCCCCCCCCCCCCCCCCCCACGCCCCCCCCCCCCCCCCCCAGGATTTAAGACACCGGCGGAAAAAAATTAATGGGGGGGTGG
>NZ_JBEYWW010000030.1:0-19567 GCF_040644635.1 Microbispora sp. NPDC046933
GACCCGGCGAACTTCATCCTCGACTTCGCCGACCGGATCTACCACGTCGACTGCAAGGACGCCCGGGTCGCCACCCGCGACGGCCGGCGCGGCCGCCTGGCCTCCCACCTGGCCTGGGCCGACCCCCGCCGCGGCTGGGACTTCGTGTCCACCGGCCGGGGCGACGTGCCGTGGGAGGAGTGCTTCCGGGCGCTCAACCACATCGGCTACGACGGCCCGATCTCCATCGAGTGGGAGGACGCGGGCATGGACCGGCTGCACGGCGCACCGGAATCCCTCGCCTACATCCGCTCGCTCAACGCCATCACCCCACCGGCCGCCGCCTTCGACGCCGCCTTCTCCTCCGAGGGCTGACCTCTCTCCCCAGTTCTCGCGAGGCCGGGGAGTGTCCCGCGGCAGGGACACGACCTAAGGGCCGGGTGCGCGCTCTCGCCGCCCGGCCCTCCGGCGTGCCTCACCCCCACGCCGCGACCACGTCGCCGGCGCCCCACGCCAGGCCGACGCCTTCCACCGAGGGATGGACCCCGGACAGCGACACCACCGCGAGGCCGCCCGCCCCCGCGTCGAAGCCCGGCACCTGTACGGCGTCGCGGCGCAGCGCGGCCAGGTCGTGACCGTCGAACGGTGTGCCGAGCCACTTGATCGAGCCCGCGAACAGCAGGCGTCGTGCCACCGGCGCCCGGTCCGCGCCGACCAGGTCCACCTCCGGGGAGAACCGGCGGTTCCACCATCCGCCGACGGCCTCCGCGTCCGGCCAGGGCAGTTCTCCCGCCGCGGCGGCCATGCCCAGCGCCTGTCTGACGATCGGTTCGACGGCCCGCCCCCGCAGGCTCGCCCAGCGTCGCCGTACGAGTCCGAAGGCGAGATCCGGCCGCCCCCGATGCGAATGTTCCGCCGCGGCGCGCAGGACGCCCAGGTACATCCGCAGGTTGTGGTCGCGGATGCGGTACAGCGCCGGTTTTCCCGGCTGGACGGACAGCGGTTCGTCCATCGCCAGCACGCGCTTCTCGTCGGTGAGCCTACGCAGGAGAGGAGAGAGCGAACCGGACTGCAGCGGTCTCTCGCGCCCGCCCGCCGTCGCGGCGATGGCGGCGTGCGTCCGGTCGCCGCTGCCGACCGCTTCCAGCACCCGGCGGGCCTGGTCAGGCGACGGGAATTCCGCGAGCAGGACGGATTCGGGCACGCCGAACAGGGCGGACGCCGGATCCTCGCACTCCTGCCGGATGAACTCCAGCGGTGGAGTGCCGTGCGGCCAGGCGCGCAGGATCCCGGGCAGCCCTCCGCTGGCGAGGTACGCGTCGATCGCGTCACCTCCGGTCAGGCCCAGCGCCCCGGCGGTTTCCGCGGGATCGAGCGGGTCGAGCGCCATGGTGTCGGCGCGCCCGTAGAACGGCCGGTCGTAGGCGGTCAGCCGCTCCATCATGTGCAGGTCGCTGCCGAGCAGGAGCAGGAGAACGGGCTTGGCCGACAGGAGTCGGTCCCAGGCCGTCTGCAGCGCGCCGTCGAACAGGTCGTCCTGTTCCGCCAGCCAGGGCATCTCGTCCACGACGACGATCGAGGGGGTCTGCGGGATCACCGAGTGCAGCACGCGAAAGGCCTCCGGCCAGCTTCCGCTGGTGACGCGGACGACCTGCTCGGGATCGGCGGGCAGGCACGACTCCTTGAGTTCGGCGCAGAACGCCTCGACCGCCTCGACCGGCGACATCCCCTTGGTCGCGGTGAAGAAGAGGTACGGCACCTCGGCCTTGTCGCAGAACTCCTGCACAAGCCGGGACTTGCCGACCTGGCGGCGTCCCCTGATGGCCATGGCGGAGCCGGCGCCCGTCCGGCGGACCCGGTCGAGGCGCTTGTTCAGAGCGGCCAGCTCCCGCCGCCTGCCGATGAAAGGAACCGCACTCATCGTGCCCCTTATGTAGATGACATCTACGTAGATGCAATCTACACACTGCGGCGGGGTGGGAGGAGGGCGTTGACGCGGTCGGAGTCGGGCCAGACGTAGGGGAGGTCGTCGGGGTCTCCGGGGAACAGCGGGCCGTAGAACTCCGGGTCCTTGCGCAGCAGGGCCGAGCGGTGGCTGAGGTGGAGGGCGGGATCGCCGAGCCACGGCGGCAGTTCGCCCGCCTCCGCGAGGGCCGCCTGGGTGCGGGGCGTTCCGATGCCCCGGCAGCCGAGCAGCTCCCTGGTCATCGTCCCGGCGCAGGTGTCGGCGCGGCCCAGGTCGCACCAGGCCGCGACGATCTCCAGGCCGTAGCGGACCAGCGCCTCCTCGTACCCGGCCCACATGTGCGCCACCGGGTGGTGCCGCCAGCCGTACCCGGGGACGGTGAGCGTGCGCAGGACCTGCAGGGCCTCGACCCGCTGCTTGCCGAGGCGGAGCGGGTCGAGGACGCGGGCGGTGGCCGCGAAGTCCGGGTACGGCAGGAACGTCTGCATGTCGCCGCTCCGGCTACCCCGGACCCCCCGACATATCCCCTCGGGCAGGGAGATCTCCCGGCGGCAGGGGACGGCTCAGTCGAACAGCACGATCTGCCGGAGCACGTCGCCGCCGCGCAGGGCGTCGACGGCGTCGTTCAGGTCGCCGATCCTGATGCGAGAGCTGATCATGCTGTCCAGGTCGAGCTTGCCTGCCTTGTAGAGGTTCACGAATCGGGGGAAGTCCCTGCGGACGTCGGCGTCGCCGTACAGCGAGCTGAGGATGTTCTTGCCCTCGAACAGCAGGTTGAAGGCGGTCAGGGGCACCTGGTCGTCCATCGCGCCCGCGCCGACGACGATGACGTCGCCGCCACGCCGGGTCGCCTGCCAGGCCGTCATGATCGCGGCCGACTTGCCGACCACCTCGAAGCCGTGGTCGAAGCCCTGGCCGCCGGTCAGTGTGCCGAGGGCGTCCATGAGCTGGTCGGGGGTGCAGGCGTGGGTGGCGCCGACCTTCTTCGCGAGCGCGTGCTTGGACTCCAGCGGGTCGATCGCGAGGATCGTGGTCGCGCCGGAGATGCGGGCGCCCTGGATCACCGACAGGCCGACGCCGCCGCAGCCGACGACCGCGACGGTCGCGCCGGGGCGCACCTTCGCGGTGTTGAGCACCGCGCCGACGCCCGTCGTGATGCCGCAGCCGATCAGCGCCGCCGCCTCGTACGGCACGTCGGAGTCGACCTTGATCGCGCCCTGCCAGGGCACGATGATCTCCTCGGCCCAGGTGCCGCACCCGGCCATGCCGAACGCCGGGGTCTCGCCGCCGAACCGGAAGCGCGGCTCGGTGAAGCTCTTCATCATGTACGTCATGCAGAGGTTCGGCTGGCCGCCCACGCAGCTCGGGCAGTCGCCGCAGGCGGGCGTCCAGTTGATGATGACGTGGTCGCCCGGTTGCACGGTGGTCACGCCGTCGCCCACCTCGACGACCTCGCCGGCGCCCTCGTGACCCGGGATGATCGGGAGCGGCATGGGGAGCACGCCGGTGAGCACCGAGAGGTCGGAGTGGCAGACGCCGGTGGCCTTCACCCGCACCCGGACGTCGCCCGGGCCCACCGGGGTCAGCGTGAAGTCGTCTCTGATGTCGAGCTTTTCGTCGCCGACCGCGTGGAGAAGCGCGCCGCGCATTGGGGACCTCCTGGTGTTTCAGGGTTGGGGTGGCGCGGTCACTCGTCCTCGAGCGACAGCGCGGCCTTGGGGCAGGACCGGACCGCGTGGCGGACCCGGTCGAGCAGTTCGGCGGGCGGCTCGGGCATCAGCACGTGGAGGTTGTCGTCGTCGTCGACCTCGAAGACTTCGGGCGCCAGGCCCATGCAGACGGCGTTGGCCTCGCACACGTCGTAGTCGACCTTGATCTTCATTGCGGGTCCTCCTCCTGTGCGTCACGTCGCGCTGGAGTTCACGCTATCGCCGCCGAGCTTGCGGTGATCCCAGGAAACGGTGCGGACCGGCTCGACCACGTAGGCCACGCGCTTGCGCGCGGTGTGCTCGACGTATCCCCGCGCCTCGGGGCCGTCGACGGGCACGCCGGTCATCCGCCGGGTGACGTCCAGGCCGACCTCCAGGACGGCCGCCGGGTCGTCGATCAGCCGCGCCTTGCCGTAGACGAGCACGCCGCGCAACTGCGCGTACTCGTCCCCGGTCTCGATCAGGCAGCTCACCCGCGGGTCGCGCTCGATGTTGCGGGCCTTCTGCGACTTGGCGTACGTCCAGAACGTGACGCGGCCGTCGTCGAGTCCGTAGAACATCGTGACCAGGTGAGGCGTGCCGTCGGGATTGATCGTGCCGAGCTGGAGCTTCCGGGCGTCCCGCAGGAGCCCGGCGATCTCTTCCTCGCTCATCGCGATGCGGGCGCGCTGGTTCACGAAGCAAAGTAGAACATGTTCCATCAGGGCGGACAAGGGGCAGTCCCGAACATCGTTCGGCTTGTTGGGTAGGGTGCCCGTCATGGTGACCCCGATGCCCGACGACCTGCGCCGCGCCGCCGAGGAGGCGCGCGGGTTCATGCCGCCCGCCGAGGGCGAGGCCCTGTACGAGACCGCCTGCGCGTACGGCTCCCGCGGGCCGATCTGCGAGATCGGTACGTACTGCGGCAAGTCGGCCGTCTACCTGGGCGCCGGGGCGCGGCGGGCGGGCACGGTGGTCTTCACGGTGGACCACCACCGGGGGTCCGAGGAGATCCAGCCGGGCTGGCCGCACCACGACCCCGAACTGGTGGACCCGAAGACCGGGAGGATGGACTCGCTGCCGTTCTTCCGCGGCACGATCGCCGCCGCCGGCCTGGAGGACGAGGTGATCGCGATCGTGGGCGCGTCGGCCACGGTCGCCCGTCACTGGTCCACCCCGCTGGCCGTGCTGTTCATCGACGGCGGCCACTCGGAGGAACCGGTGACGGCCGACTACGAGGGATGGGCGCCGCACGTCATGAAGGGCGGCGCGCTGGTCTTCCACGACATCTACCCCGACCCGGCCGACGGCGGGCAGGCGCCCTACCGGGTCTACCTGCGCGCGCTGGAGTCGGGCGCCTTCCGCGAGGTGCGGGTCGTCGGGTCGCTGCGCGTACTGGAACGCGTCTGACGGCGCGTCCCGCCGGGCGTCTTCAAGCGCGGGCGGGCCGCCGACGGGTCAGGCGCGGGCGCGCTCGCAGCCGCACTCGCCGGTGATGCGGGCCTCCCGGCCGCCGGCGTCGCGGAAGATCCCCGAGCCGGGGGTCGCGCGGGCGAGGGCGTCCGCGGCGAGCACCACCGCGGCGGCCGTGTAGCCCGACCGCTCGTTGGGGAAGTGCCGCTCGTTCACGAACTGCCAGCCGGTCCAGTAGGAACCGTCCTCGTGACGCAGGTGCTGCATGTCGGCGAACACCGCCAGCGCGCGCTCCCGCAGCCCGGCGGCGTCGAGCGCGAGCACCAGTTCGCACGACTCCGCGCCGGTCACCCAGGGCTGGTCGGAGACGCAGCGCGCGCCGAGGCCCGGCACGACGAAGGTGTCCCATTCCAGGTCGAACCGCCGGGCCGCCGCCGCGCCGCGCACGGCGCCGCCGAGCACGGGGTAGTACCAGTCCATCGAGAACCGGCTCTTGTCGGCGAACGCCTCCGGGTGGTCGGTGATCACGTGGCCGAGCTGGTCGGCGGCGAGCTCCCAGTCGGGCTGCGGGTCGCCCAGCCGCTCGGCGAGCAGCGCCCCGCACCGCAGGCCCTGGTAGATGGACGAGCACCCGGTGAGCAGGGCGTACTCCGCCGGGCGCCCCTCGGCGTCGCGCTGCCACAGGATCTCGCCCCGGGCCGTCTGCAGGCCGATGACGAAGTCGAGGGCCCGCGCCACCACCGGCCACATCGACCGGGCGAAGTCCTCGTCGCCGGTCACCAGAAGGTCGTGCCAGACCCCCACCGCGATGTACGCCGCGTGGTTGGACTCGCCGGCCGCCTCGGCGGGCTCGCCGTCGCGGACCTTCATCGGCCAGGAGCCGTCGGGGCGCTGGTGCCGTACGAGCCAGTCGTAGCCCTTGCGGGCCTCCTCGCGCAGCCCGGCCACGGTCAGCGCCATCAGGCACTCGATGTGGTTCCACGCGTCGATGTGGCCCTCGGGCCAGGGGACGCCGCCCTGGTCGTCCTGGATCGCGGCGATGCTCTCGGCCGTACGGACGACCTGCTCGGCGGTGATGATCCCCGGAACGTCCGGCGCCCGCCTCATACCGGCTTCCGGACGTAGACCACCACGCTCTTGCCGATCAGGGGGTTGAGCACGGCCTCGGCCAGCCGGGTGGCGAGGGGGCGCTTCATGATGTCCCAGACGAGAAGCTCGTGGTACGCCTTGGCCAGCGGGTGCCCGTCGTCGTTCACCCCGACGGCGCACTTGATCCACCAGTACGGCGAGTGCAGGCCGTGGGCGTAGTGGTGGCCGCCGACCTCCAGCCCCGAGGCCTTCAGCTTCGCCTGGAGCTCCGCCAACGTATAAATACGGATATGTCCGCCGGGGGCAGTGTGGTAGTCCTCCGACAGGGCCCAGCAGATCCGCTCGGGCAGGAAGCTCGGCACCGTGATCGCGGCCCGGCCGCCCGGTTTCAGCACGCGCACGATCTCGCGCATCGCGGTCATGTCGTCGGGGATGTGCTCCAGCACCTCGGCGGCGATGACACGGTCGAACGACGCGTCGGGGAACGGCATGTCGAGGGCGTCGCCGACGACCGTGTCCCCGGTCGCGCCCGCGGGCACCTCGCCCTCCTTGTCCATGGCCGCGAACATGGCCGCCACGCTCTCCATCTCGGCGGCGTCCATGTCGAAGGCGACCACGTCGGCGCCCCGGCGCAGCACCTCGAAGGCGTGCCGGCCACCACCGGCCCCGAGGTCGAGGACGCGGTCGCCCGGTCCGACGGGCAGCCGGTTGAAGTCGACGGTCAGCACTCGGTGCCTGCCTTTCCTGGGTTCTGGGGAGTCACCCGGGGACGCTCATCGGGAGACGCTCATCGGGAGACGCGGTGCGCGGCGATGGCCTCGTGGTACGCCTCGACCGTGCGGCGGGCGACGACCGGCCAGGCGTACCGCTCCATCACGCGGTCGTAGCCGCGCCGGCCGAACTCCGCGCGCTCCTCGGGGGAGTCGAGCAGGCGGCGCAGCACGGCGGCCAGCTCCTCGGGGTCGCCCGGAGCGACCTGCACGGCCGCGTCCCCGACCACCTCGGGCAGGGCGCCCGTACGCGAGGCGACCAGCGGCGTGCCGCACGCCATGTGCTCGACGGCCGGCAGCGAGAACCCCTCGTACAGCGAGGGGACCACCGCGACCTCGGAGGTGGCGATCAGCTCGGCCAGCTCCTCGTCCGGGATGCCGTGCACGAACCGCACGCGCTCGTGCAGCGACAGCTCGTTGACGAGCTGCTCCGTGGGTCCTCCGGGGGTCGGCCTGCTCACCACGGTGAGGTCGACCTCGCGCTCGGTGGCGAGCTTGGCGACCGCCCGCAGCAGGGTCGCCACGCCCTTCATGGGCGAGTCGGCGCTGGCCACCGCCACGATCGAGTTCTTCCGCTTCGGCAGTTCCGGGCGGGGGTGGAAGAACCGCGTGTCCACGCCGAGCGGGATCAGCCGCATGTTGGACTGCGGCACGTTGAAGTCGCGGTGGATGTCGGCGAGCGACGACTCGCTGACGGTCAGGATCGGGCTCAGCCGGGGCGCCACGATGCTCTGCATGCGCACGAAGCCGTACCAGCGGCGCATCGACAGCCGCTTCCATCCCTTGGCGGCCTTCAGCTCGATCCGCCGGTCCACGCTGATCGGGTGGTGGATGGTGCCGACCACGGGGAACAGCCGCTGGATGCCGAGCAGGCCGTAGCCCAGCGTCTGGTTGTCCTGGACGACGTCGAAGTCGCCCCGCCGCCTCTTCAGCTCCCGGTAGGCCCGCAGGCTGAACGTCAGCGGCTCGGGGAAGCCGGCCGTCCACATCGTGGCGACCTCGAGCGCGTCGATCCAGTCGCGATACTCGTCGAGTTTCGGGGTGCGGAACGGGTCCTCGTCGCGGTAGAGGTCCAGGCTCGGCACCTTGTTGAGGATCACGCCCTCGTCCAGCTCCGGGTAGGGCTGGCCGGAGAAGACCTCGACGTGATGGCCCAGAGCGACGAGTTCGCGGCTTATGTGGCGCAGGTACACCCCCTGGCCGCCACAGGTGGGCTTGCTGCGGTAGGACAGCAGCGCGACTCGCAGCCTCTCCGCCAAGAGGCACCCCTTTCCAGCCGGATTCCAGCCGTGCCCCGGTGGGGCTGCTGCCAGGAACACTACCATTTGACCTTAGATGGGGTAGGTGAGGTGGAAAGGGTCCTCGCTCGACTCTCACCCTGCCCGACCTGGGGTGTTAGCTTACCTGAACGAGATTCGGTGTAACGCGTTCTAGTGACGGTCGGCTCGACGTATGCGGGCGGGGCCGGGCAGGGCGGTACATTCGCCTCTCATAGGCCAAGTTGGGCGCTACGAGGAGGATCCGTTGGCCAGGCGTGCGCTGATCACCGGCATCACCGGTCAGGACGGCTCCTATCTCGCCGAACACCTGCTGAGCGAGGGATACGAGGTCTGGGGCCTGGTCCGCGGGCAGGCCAACCCCCGCGTCCCGCGCGTGCGCCGGCTCCTGCAGGACGTACGGCTGGTCCGCGGCGACCTGCTCGACCAGGGGTCGCTGATCTCGGCGGTGGAGAAGGTGCAGCCGGACGAGGTCTACAACCTGGGGGCCATCTCGTTCGTGCCCATGTCGTGGGAGCAGGCCGAGCTGACCGCCGAGGTGACCGGCATGGGCGTGCTCCGCGTGCTCGAGGCCATCCGCGTCTGCTCGGGGATCACCGCCTCGCGCGGCTCGTCCGCCGGGCAGATCCGCTTCTACCAGGCGTCGTCGTCGGAGATGTTCGGCCAGGTCAGGGAGACGCCGCAGACCGAGCGCACCCCCTTCCACCCCAGGTCGCCGTACGGCGTGGCCAAGGCGTACGGGCACTTCCTCACGCAGAACTACCGCGAGTCGTACGGGATGTTCGCGGTGTCGGGCATCCTGTTCAACCACGAGTCGCCGCGGCGGGGAGCCGAGTTCGTCACCCGCAAGGTCTCGCTCGGAGTGGCGCGGATCAAGCTCGGCATGGCCACGGAGCTGCGCCTGGGCAACCTGGAGGCGCGCCGCGACTGGGGGTTCGCCGGCGACTTCGTCCGGGCCATGCACATGATGCTGTCGGCCGCCGAGCCCGAGGACTACGTCATCGGCACCGGGCGCACGCACTCGGTGCGTGAGCTGGTCGAGGCGGCGTTCGCCGCCGCCGGCCTGGACTGGGAGCGGTACGTCGTCTGCGACGCGTCCCTGCACCGTCCGGCGGAGGTCGACCTGCTGTGCGCGGACCCGAAGAAGGCCCGCACCCAGCTCGGCTGGGAGCCGACGGTGTCGTTCGAGGAGCTCGTGGCGATGATGGTCGAGGCCGACCTGCGCCTGCTCGCCGACGGCGGCGACCCCGAGCAGGACTCCTCCTGGGCCTGACATCCCCCGTTACGACGACAAGGCTCACCGATGCCCCGGCGGGGGCCACGCTGGGGGCTACGCGGAGGGAGAGCCCGGCTCACCGCCTCCGCGACCTTGCCGGTGCCGTACTCGGGACGGCGGAGGTAGGTGGCCCTGGACAGGTGCGGGCGATGCGCGAGGAGGTCGTGGCCTCAGGCACGGGTGAGGTAGTACAGGCGGAGCATCTCCCGGCTTCGGCGTCCACTGCGCCCGCAGAGGGCACATCCGGTGATCTACGTACGGGGGCGGGACGGCGTATCAGCGGCTGCCAAAATTGACATAAAACCTACCAATTGTGCATGCTTTTTCGCATGCGGCAATTGGACGGCCCGGTGTCCCCTGGTCGGGTGCCTCCTGTGTCTCCTGGCCCGGTGTCTCCTGGCCCGGTGTCTCGTGGTCTGGTGTCTCCTGGTCTGGTGTCTCCGGCACGGCGCGGGCACGAGCAGGCCGTGCTCGGCCTGCTGCGCGCGCACGGCCCGCTCAACCGGGGCGAGCTCAGCCGGCGGTGTGGCCTGTCGCGCACGACCCTCCACGAAACGCTCAGCGGACTGCTGGCCACGGGCGCGGTGGTCACGGCGGCGCCGGACGAGGCGCCGCGCGGCCGGGGCCGTCCCGCCGAGAAACTGGCCCTCAATCCCACGGTGGGCCAGGCCCTCGGCATCGACTTCGCCCGCCGCGCGGTGTACGTCGCGGCCGTCGACGTGACGTACGAGATCGTGGGCTCGGCGGGGGAGGCGCACGCGCCCGGCCTGCCGTGGCCGGACCGGGTGGCGCTCGCGGAACGCCTCGTCCGGACGGTCGTCGGCGGCGGGTCGTGGCAGGGGGCGCTCAAAGGCGTGGGCGTGGGCGTCGTCGGCCCGGTGGCCGGGACGCGGGACGGGACCCTCTCCGGCGTCGAGGCCCTGCTCCGGGAGCGCTTCGGCGGGCCGGTGCTGCTGGACAACAACACCAGGCTCGCGGCGCTCGCCGAGTCGACGTGGGGAGCGGCCGCCGGCGACCAGGACGCGCTCTATCTACGGCTCTCGTACGGCGTCGGCGGCGGGGTGGTGGCCGGAGGGGTGTTGCACCGCGGCGCCGACGGGGTGTCCGGGGAGATCGGGCACATTCCGGTGGACCCGGCCGGAAGGCTCTGCGAGTGCGGCGGCACGGGGTGCCTGGAGACCGTCGCCTCGGTCAGGGCGGTGCTCGACGCGTACCGCGCCCGGGGCGGCCGCGGCGACGACCTGCCCGCGCTGGCGGCCGCGGTCGAGGCGGGAGACCCGATCGCCCTGAGCCTGCTGAGCGAGGTGGGCATCCAGATCGGCCGGGTGCTCGCCGCGCTGTCCAACGCGATCGGGCCCAGGGTGATCGTCATCGGCGGCGAGCTGGCCGAGATCGGCGGTCCGCTCCTGGGGCCCGTCCAGGAGGCCCTGGACGCGGGCTCGGTGCCGATCTCGCGCCACCGGCTGACCCTGCGCCGGGCGGCGCTCGGCGACGTCGCCGGCGCGCTCGGCGGCGTCGCCCTGGCGCTCGGGGAGTCTCCGCTGCTGTCGCGCTACCCGGCCGCGGAGCCGTGCCTCGGCCCGGTCGGCGCGCGTGCCGGCCGGCGCGACGCGGCTCCGGCCCGGCCACGCCTGGCCCTGACCCCGCTGTCGTTGACCCCCGTCAGCCGAGGGTGACGGGCAGCGTCTTGATGCCGTTGATGAAGTTGGACCTCAACCGCGTGGCCTCGCCGCTGCGCCGGATGCCGGGCACGCGCTGGGCCAGCACCTCGAACAGCACCCGAAGCTCCAGCTTGGCCAGGTGGTTGCCGAGGCAGAAGTGCGCCCCGCCGCCGCCGAAGCCGATCTGCGGGTTGGGGTCGCGGCCGATGTCGAACTCCTCCGGCCGCTCGAACACCTCGGCGTCCCGGTTGGCAGACGCGTAGAAGACCACCACCTTGTCGCCCTCGGCGATCTTCTGGCCGCGGATCTCGGTGTCCGCCGTGGCCGTACGCCGGAACAGGTTGACCGGGGACACCCAGCGGACGATCTCGTCGGCGGCCGTCCTGGCGAGGGAGGGGTCGTCGACCAGGCGCTTCCACTGGTCCGGGTGCTCGAAGAGGGTCAGCATGCCTCCGGACGCCGCGTTCCTGGTGGTCTCGTTGCCCGCCACGATCAGCAGCAGGACGAACAGGTCGAACTCGTCCTCGGTCAGCGTCTGCCCGTCCTCGTCGGGCTGCAGGAGCCTGGTGACGATGTCGTCGCGCGGGTCCTGCCTGCGCGCCGCGGCCAGCGTGTGGGCGTACGAGTAGACCTCGAAGGCGGCGGCCTGCCCCTCCTCGGGGCTGGTGGAGTAGTCGGGGTCGTCGCTGCCGATCATGCGGTTGGACCACTCGAAGATCTTGTCCCGGTCCTCGACCGGCGCGCCGAGCAGCTCGCAGATCACGTACAGCGGGAGCGGCGCGGCGATGTCCCGCACGAAGTCGACCTCGGGCTTGCCCTGGACCTCGTCCACCAGCGCGTGGCAGATGTCCCGGATGTGCTCCTCCAGGCGCCCGATCTGGCGCGGGGTGAAGCCGCGGTTGACCAGCGAGCGGCGCCGGGTGTGCTCGGGCGGGTCCTGGTTGAGCATCATCAGCCGCTGGAACTCACGCTGCTCCTCCGGCATCTCGTCGAACAGCGCCAGCTTGCGGGCCGAGGAGAACAGGTCGGAGTGACGGGAGACGTGGACGACGTCCGCGTGCTTGGTGACCGCCCAGAATCCGGGCCAGTCGTCCTGTCCCTCGTGCCAGTAGACGGGCGCGTTGTCCCTGAGCCAGCGGAGCTGGTCGTGTGGCACCCCGCTGCGCGCGTAGCGGTCCTTGTCGACGAGGTTGATTTGCATGGCATCCACCTAATCGGGTTTGGCTGCCCTTGGTAAGAGGGACGATCACCCTGTCGGGGGCCGACGACAGTGCGGTCAAGCGCTTGCTCGACCTTGTTCTGAAACGTGTTCTATTACGCGGGCCGACGGCCCGTCAAGCGACCCGGAGGTGACGGGTCGCTGCCGCCGTCCTGTCAGTGGGCTCTGGTACGACTGGGCGCATGGGTGTGAGCGTCGAGGAGTTCCTGGCCATGCTGGACCGGTTGCCCGAGGTCCGGCAGGGCGAGGGCGGCGACTGGGTCTCGTTCAAGGTGCGCGGCAAGGGATTCGGCTACCTGTGGGAGCGGACCGAGACGGTGGGCCTCAAGGCGACGATCGAGGAGCAGATCGCGCTGGTGGCCGAGCGGCCCGAGGTGTTCGAGCCGCAGTTCACCGCCGGGCGTTTCGGCTGGGTCGTGGTCCATCTAGAGAAGATCGACCCGGACGAGCTGTTCGAGCTGGTCACCGAGGCGTGGTGCCTCACCGCGCCGAAATCCCTCGTCGAGGCGCACGAGTCCCGCTCCTAGTGCGCGGTCCGCGCACGTTCACCGGCGGAGCCACTCCTCGACGCCCGCGATGTGGACGGTGGCCCAGGCTTCGGCGATTTCCGGCCGGCGGCCCGCGATGGCCTCGTAGATGGCACTGTGCTGCGCCCGCGTCGTCTCGGCCGCGCCCTCCTGGGTGAGACCGCGCCAGATGCGGGCCCGCGCGGTCGGGCCGGAGATGCTTTCGATGAGCGAGCCGAGCACGGGGTTGCCGGAGCCCTCGGCGATCCGCTGGTGGAACCGCAGGTCGTTGGTGACGAAATCCTCCGTGCTCGGCTGCTCGGGGAACGCGTCCAGGATGTCACGCAGCTCGGCGATGTCCCCGTCGGACATCCGCGTCGCTGCCATCGCGGTGGCCGCGGGTTCGAGGATGCGCCGCACCTCGAAGAACTGCAGGACCGTGTCGTCCTGGTGGAAGTCGACCACGAACGACAGGGCGTCCAGCAGCAGGCTCGGCTCCAGGCTGGTGACGTAGGTGCCGTCGCCCTGCCGCACGTCGAGCACGTTGATCAGGGCGAGCGCGCGTACGGCCTCCCGCAGGGAGTTGCGCGACAGCCCCAGCCGCTCGGCCAGGTCCGCCTCCCGGGGCAGCCGGTCGCCCGGACCCAGCTCGCCCGACAGGATCATGTCCTTGATCCTGCTGATCGCCGCGTCGGTGACCGCCACGCCCCGTCTCCCTGCCGCGCGCTTTCGTCCGGGGCCGCGCTCAGCCCGTTCCCGGGGGAATTGTACGGCCAGGTCCTGATCACCCCTGTGGGAACGGGCCCCCTGGATCCGGCGCCCGTTTCGTGCGCTCGACATGTGAAGGGGGCGTTGGCGGCCGGATCGCCCGGTTCTGTCATCCTTGAGAAGATCAGAGGCGGGCGCGCCGCCGCCGTCACATTGGAATTGAATCCAATAGAGCTGGAACCTGTTCTATCCGCATAACCCCGATTGGGTGAACGCGATAGATCTGACTCGATGATCTTACCGGCTGTTATGTGACGGTCGATGACGTGATGCGGGAAAACGCGGTCATCAATAGAAGGAAAATCTAGAAACCCGCCAGTAGCCGCTCGGCGGCGATCTCGATGCGGTGCTGGATCTGCTCGTAGGTGCGCCGCCCGCGCAGCATCTCCAGCAACTCCTGCACCCAGACTCCCGCGAGGGAGCCCGTGAGCGCGAGCTGGTCCTCTGCGGGAAGGTCCACCGTCCGGCCGTCGGTGGCGACGCGCAGCAGCAGGCTCGCCATCCGGTCGCCGAACGGCGCCTCCACCTCCGCCATGATCAGGGAGCGGATGAGCGCGTCGGCGAGTTCCGGTTCGCGCATCAGGCCCCGGGTGGCCCGCATGAGCACGTCGACCGCGCGGCCGGCGGGCAGGGTGGCGTGTGGGGGGCGCCGCTCGATGCTGGATTCCAGCAGGTCGATCTCCTCGCCGACCACCGCCACAACCAGGTCCATCTTCGAGGGGAAGTAGCGGTAGAGCGTTCCCAGGGCGACGCCCGCGCGCTCGGCGACCGTGCGCATCTGCATCGCCTCGACGCCTCCGCGGGAGGCGAGGGCGGCCGCCGCCTGGACGATGCGCCGGCGCCGTTGGTGCTGGCTCCGGGTGCGCACCCCGGGGGTGGCCGGGGCCGGATGGCTGTCCGTGCCCGAGGGGCCTTCGGGAAGCGGTGGTAGAGAGTCGGCGACTGCATGCGAAGTGCGCATAGGAACACGTTATCTGATTTCCGCTCCTTCCGGATGGTTACCCGCCAGTCACAAAAGCGCTGGCGGGTATATGACTTTCGCGTTTCGGCCGCGTGTCGTCGCCGGTTCATGAGCCCCCCTCTGGACAGAGATTAGAATCCGTTCTAGTTTGCGGTTCTGGACGGGGATCTCGCCCCGCAGGCAGGTCCGTGGAACACGCGGGAGGTCCGGTGGACTTCGATCTCGACGAGACCCATGCGGAGTTGCGGTCGCTGGCCGCGTCGGTGCTGGACCGGGAGGCGGACCAGGCCAGGATCGAGGCGCACGAGCGAGGCGGCCGGCCGTACGACGCGGGGGCGTGGAAGGCGCTGGCGCAGGCGGGCCTGCTCGGCGCGTGCCTGCCGCCCGAGGCGGGCGGGGCCGGGCTCGGCCCGCTCGCGATGGCGGTGATCCTGCGTGAGGCGGGAGCCCGCATCGCGCCGGTCCCCGCGCTGCCCGGCCTGATCGCCGCGCTGACCGTCGCCGGGCACGGGACGGACGCCCAGCGGCGGGCGCTCGCGCCGTTCGGCGAGGGGGAGGCGGTGCTGACCGTCGCCTTCCGCGAGGCGGGGGCGGGTCCGGGCGATCCGCCGGCCGCGGTCGCCAGGGACGGGAGGATCACCGGGCGGCCCGGAATCGTCCCGTACGCCGCCGAGGCGTCGGCCATCCTCGTCCCCGCGCGTAGCGGGTTCGGAGGCGAGGCCGCACTGTTCCTCGTACGGCCGGGGGACGCGCAGGTGCGGCCGGTCCCGACGGCGACGGGGGAACCCGCGGCCGTGGTCATCCTGGAGGACGCGCCGGGCGAGATGGTGGGGGAGCCGGACGGCGCGGCCGTCGCCGCGCTGCGGCTGAACACCCTGGCCGCCGTGACCGCGACCGCCTCCGGGGTCCTCGCGGGCGCGCTCGCGCTGACCAAGGGACACATCGCCACGCGCAGGCAGTTCGACCGGGTGCTCGCCGAGTTCCAGGCCGTGACCATGCAGATCGCCGACGTCTACATCGCCTCGCGCGCGCTCGACGTCGCCATGTGGACGGGCGTGTGGCGCCTGGCCGAGGGGCTGCCCGCGGAGCGGGACCTGGCCGTCGCCGCCTACAACGCGGCCGCGGATGCCGTACGGGCGCTCTACACCTGTCAGCACCTGCACGGCGGCATCGGCCTCGACCTGACCTATCCGCTGCATCGTTACTTCGGCCTGGGCAAGCACCTCGCCCATCTGCTCGGCGGCGAGCAGGCCCAACTCGACCTGATCGGAGCCCTGGTCTGATGTTCATCGAACTGACGGCGGAGCAGCGGCGGCTCCGCGACGACCTGCGGGACTACTTCGCGTCCTGCCTGACCGCCGAGCAGCGCGCCGAGATCGGCCGCGACCCGTTCGGCGAGGCGTACATGGCGCACTGCCGCAGGCTGGGCCGCGACGGCAAGCTCGGCCTCGGATGGCCGAAGGAGTACGGCGGGGGCGGCTACGGCCCGGTCGAGCAGCAGATCTTCGCCAACGAGGTCACCCGGGCCGAGGTGCCGTACCCCCTGATCACGCTGCAGACGGTCGGCCCGACGCTGATGCGGTACGGCACGGACGCGCAGAAGCGGTTCTTCCTGCCGCGGATCCTCGCCGGAGAGTGCCACTTCGCGATCGGCTACAGCGAGCCGGAGGCGGGCACCGACCTGGCCTCGCTGCGGACGACGGCGGTGCCGGACGGCGACCACTACGTGGTCAACGGGCAGAAGCTGTTCACCTCGGGCGCGCACCACGCCGATTACGTCTGGCTGGCGGCGCGCACCGATCCGGCGGCGAAGAAACACCGCGGGATCACCATGATGATCGTCGACTGCACGGATCCCGGATTCTCCTGGACGCCGATCATCACGATGGACGGCCGTCACCACACCAACGCGACGTACTACTCGGACGTGCGGGTCCCGCTCGACATGGTCGTCGGCGAGGTGGACAAGGGCTGGGACCTGATCGTCAGCCAGCTCAACCACGAACGCGTCACGCTCGGGCCCGCCGGCAACATCGGGCACACTCTCGACCGTTTCGCCCACTGGGCGAAGACCAACCGGGGGCGCGACGGCACGCCGCTGTGGGAGCACCCCGAGGTCCGGCGGTCCGTGGCCGAGGTGTACGCGTACTTCCGCACGAACGAGCTGCTGAACTGGCAGGTGGCGGCGTCGATGGACCTCGGCTGGCTGGGCGCGCCCGACGCGTCGGCGACCAAGATCTACGCCTCCGAGCGGGTGCAGGACGTCGGCCGGATCGTCGGTGACACGCTGGCCCGCTTCGGCGATCCGTACGACGAGGAGACGCGCGACCTGATCGAGCGGGTGGACCGGGGCGTCAAGGGCGCGCTCGTGCTCACGTTCGGCGGCGGCGTCAACGAGGTCCAGCGCGAGTTGATCGCCATGCTGGGCCTCGGGCTGCCCAAACCGCCGCGCTGATCCGGAGAACCAGGGGCTGCACCGAGATCCAACCGAATCGCAAGCCATGATCTCGATCGTGGCGTCATGCGTGTGAACAAGATTGCGTGGTCGGCGGCCCTGCTCGCCCTGACCGCGGTCATCACCTCTCCCGCCCCGCCTGCGGCCGGCGCGGTGGCCGGCGACAGCAGGGATTTCGACGGCGACGGTTACCAGGACGTGGCCGCCGGCGTCTACGTGGCGTCCGGTGCGCCCAACGGAGGCGCCGTGATCCTGCGCGGTGGGCCGGACGGGATCGCCGGCTACACGGTGCGCCGCCCTCCGGAGAACTGCACCCCCGACTGCTACGGGTCCGGCGAGGTCGTGGCCGCCGGCGACCTCGACGGCGACGCCAGACCGGAGCTGATCTTCAGCAACAGGAAAGGGTATCTGCAGATCGACTCCTGGAAGTCGGATCAGGTCCAGACGACCTACTCCGGGCAGGGCCCCGGCGACCGCATATGGGATCTCAGGGCCGGGCAGTTCGACGGCCAGCCGGGCGGCGACATCGTCGGCATCCAGAACACCTACGTCATGGGGAGGACCCAGGTCCATGCTGTCTCCCAGCTGATCTCCCGGCTCAACGGCGGCGGGTGGACCAGCAAGCGCCTCTACGACGGGCCTGTCGAGGTCCTCTCGATGGCCACCGGCGACGTGCACGGCAGCGGCAGGCGGCAGGCGGCGATGATCATCCGCAGGTGGGTGGACGATCAGCCGGAGTCCCCCTACCTGTGGCTGACGGACGACCTGACCAAGGATCCGGTGACGTTCGAGGACGGCCTGTGGGCCTGGGGCGCCCTGTGCACCACCGAGAACAGGGACGTGCTGGGCTGCCCGAAGAAGGACTCCCAGGTGGCGATGGGCGACGTGAACGGCGACGGGCGGCTGGACGTGGTGATGGTCACCCCGAGCACGCGCGGTCTGCAGGTGTGGTACGGCTCGGCGTCGGGATTCTCCATGTTCCCCGGGTTCTCCAAGCACGACCTCAAGTGGATCGACCCCGGACTCGCTGGCGACCTGGCTCTGGGTGACGTCAACGGCGACGGCGCCGACGACATCGTCCTGGGCTCTCCCGGCGCCACCGTCGCGGGGCAGGCGAAAGCGGGCCAGATCGTGGTCGTCCCCGGATCTCCGAACCCGGCCCGCGGGCCGGAGATCGACGCGGTGACGATGATCAACGAGGACCGCATGAGCTCCCCCGAGGACCCCGCCACCGACCCCATCGGTGAGGTGTCCCAGGAAGGCGACCGCTTCGGCGCAACCGTGAGGGTGCTGGACGTGACCGGCGACGGCAAGGCCGAGATCATCGTCGGCGCCCCGGGCAAGGACAACGAGAAGGGCATGCTCGTCGTCCTGCGCGGATCGGACCACGGAGTCTCCGGCAGCGGCACCCAGGTCTTCCGCGCCGCTCAGCTGGGTCTCGGCTCATCGAGTATCAACTTCGGCGCGTTCCTGGCCCGTTGAGCTCCTGAGGCGTCACCCGGCGGAAGGGGAGAAGCGGCGCGGCTTCTCCCCTTCCCTCATGGAACGGCTCGGATCACCTCGGGGATGTGGCCGAAGCCCGCGTGGCGTTCTCCGGGCTCAGGGCGTGAACACCGTCGGCACGTTGAAGAAGACGATCAGAGCGATGATCAGGCAGATCAGGATGCCGACGACTTCCCACAGCCAGTCGTAGTGCCGGTGGCCCTTCACGCGCCGGCCCCTGCTCGCGGCGTTGCCGCCGCCGGACGGCTTGCCGGCGTGCTTGCTGCCCGTGTTCTTGTTCGCCGTGTTCTTGTTCGCCGTGTTCTTGTTCGCGGTGTGCTTGTTCGCGGTGCGCTTGCGGCTCGAACGGCGGGAGGGGGCGGGCGGAGGGACGGGGACCGCCACGACGGCCGGGTGGACCAGGGCGTCCGTCTCCGTCGCGGACACCTCGGCGGCGCGCTCGCCGTCCGCCTCCGCCGCCGGTGGCGCGTCCGAGACCTCCTCGGCCGGGCGGAACGGCTCGACGGGCTGCTCGCTGGGTTGCTCGGCGGGTTGCTCGGCGGGCTGCTCGGCGGGCTCGGCCTCCCGGGGCGCGGGCGCGAACACGTCCATGGGAGGAGCGGCCGGGAAAAGCGACTCGGAGGGCGGTGCCGGCGGAACGTCGTCGGACGGTTCCTCGGTCCGGGGGAAGCCGGACGGTTCGTCAGTCCGCGCGAAGTCGGACGGCTCCTCGGTGCGCGGGAAGGCGCCAGTGGGCTCGGCCTGCCGCGACGCGCCGCCCGCTTCCGCCGTACGGAAGGCGTCGAAGGGCACGGCGAAGCGGAGCGTGTCGAACAACGCGTCCAGCGGCTCCGCCGGACGGAACGCGCTGGGAGTCCCGAAGGGGTCGAACGGTTCAGTGGGGCGCGGTGTGCCGCTGGCGCCGAAGGGATCGAATGGTTCCGCCGGGCGAGGCGCGCTGGAGGTCCCGAAGGCGTCGAAGGGCTCCGCGGGGCGCGGGGCGGTGCCGAAGGCGTCGAACGGTTCGGTGGGGCGGGGTGTGCCGGAGGTCCCGAAG
>NZ_JBEYWW010000030.1:19661-118219 GCF_040644635.1 Microbispora sp. NPDC046933
CGTAAGGGATCGAACGGTTCCGGCGGGCGGGGCGTGCTGGGCGTCCGGGAGGCGTCGAACGGTTCAGTGGGGCGGGGTGTGCCGGTGGCGCCGAAGGGATCGAACGGTTCCGGCGGGCGGGGCGTGCTGGGCGTCCGGGAGGCGTCGAACGGTTCAGTGGGGCGGGGTGTGCCGGTGGCGCCGAAGGGGTCGAACGGTTCCGCCGGGCGAGGCGCGATCGAGGTCCCGAAGGCGTCGAACGGGTCCGCGCGATGGGAGGCCTCGGAGGTGCCGAAGGCGTCGAACGGCTCGGGGGCGGTCTCCGCGACGCCCAGAGCAGGCGGCGCGGCAGGCGGTGTGGCAGGCGGTGTGGCAGGCGGTGTGGCGGGTGGCGTGGCAGGCGTGGTCTGCACGGGTTCCTGCACGGACGCCTGCGGCTCCACGGGTGCGGCCAGGGCCGCCGACCGCTCCATTGGTCCCTCCGCCGGCCGCTCCGCCGGTGCGGGCCGCCCGGTGCGCTTCCTGCGCAGACGGCCCTCGCCGAGCGAGTTGAGCAGCGCCCCGCGCAGCCGGGGCATGGGCTCGGTCGTCGCCTCGTGCTTGGCCTTGCGCCGGGAGCCCTGCGGCTGCCCGATGGCGTCGGTCTTGACCACGCACGTGTTGGTGACCTGGTCGGGGTCGCTCAGCGGCAGCGGCCAGGTCGGAGTGGTCGGCCACAGCCTCTTGGTGACCAGCCCGGATGAGTGTTCATGACCCGCGCTCCCCGGCTCCTCGTACGGCAGCGCCGCCAGCACCCGGTCGCGTACGGACGCGGCAGGCCGGCGCCAGGGCAGCCGGGCCAGCACGTCGCCGATGGGGGAGACGCCGATGGCGTCGTAGACCTCCGCGACGGAGGTGGGCACGAACGGCGCCGACCTCGCGGCGGTGACCGCCGTCTCCAGGGTCTGGGCGAAGCGGCGCGTCGCTCCCGCGATCAGCTCCTCGGCGGTGTCGGCCGCCACGTCGAGGACCAGCGACAGCTCGGGCGCCGTGAGGCCGCACACCTCCGACAGCAGCAGGACCTCCCGCTGGTGCGGCCGGATGTCCCGGAACACCCGCTCGATCAGGGCGGTGGCGGGGTCGGCGACGGAGTCGACGGCCGGCAGCGCGTAGCTGACGTCCCGGCGGTAGATCTCCCGGCGCGCCAGCGCGTACAGCGCGGCGCGCGAGGGCGGTTCGGCGGCCGGGGCGGTGGTGAAGACGGCCACCACGGCGTCGGCGGCCGACGCGGTCTCACCGAGCTGGTCGTGGCAGTACGCGAACAACCCCGCGGCGTGACGCTCGTAGAGCTCGGCGATCAGCTCGCTCCTGGAGCGCTGACCGGTGAGCGGTGGAGTCACGACCGGCTCCTCTGAGTTTCGTGGCTGGTCCTGTCGGAGGGACGCGGCGGTGGGACGGGAGAGGCGTGAGAGTAATCATGCCAACTCATCACCGCGCCACGCATCATGAGATGCCCTATTGATAGATATCTAGGCCCGGATATCGGGGGTTCCCACCGTAGGCTGGCCGCCGGGTGTTGTGTCCGGAACGGGTCGCGTTGGATATCCGGGAGGCTCACGGGGAAGAGCGAGGGGGCCTCCCGCTGTTGGCTTGATCGCACACTCTTTCGAAGGGCGAGATGGCGTGATCACGTTCGAAGACGTCACCAAGCGCTACCGGGACGGGACGGTGGCCGTGGACGAGCTCAGCATGGAGGTGCCCACGGGGGCGATCACCGTGTTCGTGGGCCCCTCCGGCTGTGGCAAGACCACGTCGCTGCGGATGATCAATCGCATGATCGACGCCACCTCCGGCCGCATCACCCTGGACGGTCAGGACGTGCGTGAGATCGACCCGCCCACGCTGCGGCGGGGCATCGGGTACGTGATCCAGCAGGCGGGCCTGTTCCCGCACCGCAAGATCGTGGACAACGTGGCGACCGTGCCGTACCTGCTGGGCTGGAGCAAGAAGAAGGCGCGCGCCCGCGCGATGGAGCTGCTGGAGCTGGTCGGGCTCGACCCGGGCCTGGCCCGTCGCTACCCCTTCCAGCTCTCGGGCGGGCAGCAGCAGCGCGTCGGCGTGGCCCGGGCGCTCGCGGCCGACCCTCCGGTGCTGCTCATGGACGAGCCGTTCAGCGCGGTCGACCCGATCGTGCGGGCCAGCCTCCAGGACGAGCTGCTGCGGCTGCAGTCGGAGCTGCGCAAGACGATCGTCTTCGTCACCCACGACATCGACGAGGCGGTCAAGCTCGGCGACACGGTGGCCGTCCTGCGCGTCGGCGGGCGGCTGGCCCAGATGGCCGGCCCGGCCACGCTGCTCACCGAGCCCGCCGACGACTTCGTCCGCGAGTTCCTCGGCCGCGACCGAGGCATCCGGCGGCTGTCGTTCATCTCGGCCAAGGAGGTGCGGCTGAGCCCGGCGCCGCCCGGCCTGGCGGTCGACGAGGACGGCAGGCCCCTCGGCTGGCGCACCGCGGACGGGCTCGCGGCGTACGGCACCTTCAACCCCGAGACCGACTCGCTGCGCGTGGCGCTCGACGCGGCGTTGCTGTCACCCAACGGCACGGCCGTCGCCGTGGACGAGGAGGGCCGCGTGCGCGGCGTGGCCGGCCGGGACGCGATCGACGAACTGCTCGCCGAGTACGCGCCGCCCGCCGCGGGCTCCGCACGGGGCGGCTCGGGCGGCTCGGGCGGCTCGAGCGGCGGCTTCTCCTCCGGCGTCGGCGACTCCGAGGGGGCGCCCGCGTGACCGAGGAGCCTCTGGTCCGCTGGGACTGGATCGCGCGCAACTGGGCCAACGGAGGCCCCACCGCGATCAGCGCCCTGCTGGGGAACCACGTCGTGATGGCCTTCCTGCCCGTGCTGTTCGGGCTGGTCGTGGCCCTGCCACTGGGCCTGGCCTGCGTACGCTGGCGCTGGCTGTACCAGCCGACGGCCGCGCTGATGAACGTCACCTACTCGCTGCCGTCCCTTGTGCTGTTCTCGATCTTCCTGTCGATCACCGGGCTCACCCGGTCGACCGTCGTCATCCCGTTGACGTTCTTCGCGCTCGCGGTCCTGATCCCCGCCGTGGTGGACGGCCTGGCCTCGGTGCCCGATCCCGTACGGCAGTCGGCGGTGGCGATGGGGTTCCGGCCCGCGCGCCGGCTGCTCCGGGTCGAGCTGCCGGTCGCGGCGCCGGTGGTCCTGGCCGGGCTGCGGGTCGCGACCGTTTCCAGCATCAGCCTGGTCAGCGTGGGCGCGCTGATCGGCCAGGGCGGGCTGGGCAACCTGTTCATCGACGGCTGGCAGCGGCAGTTCTACACGCCCATCGTGGTTGGGATCGTGCTCATCGTCCTGCTCGCCGTGCTCGCCGACGGGCTGCTCGTGCTCGCCCAGCGGCTGCTGACCCCCTGGTCCCGGGCGAGGAGGGCGGCGTGAACTGGTTTGCCGACTTCTTCGGCGACGCGGCGCACTGGTCCGGCCCCGACGGCATCCCGGTCCGGCTGGTGGAGCACCTGGAGTTCTCGGCGGCGGCCTTCCTCGTCGCGGCGCTGATCGGCGTGCCGCTCGGCATGCTCATCGGCCACACGGGCCGCGGCGCGCTGCTCGTCGTGGTCGCGGCGAACGCCGCCCGGGCGTTGCCGACGCTCGGCCTGCTCGTGCTCGTGGTGCTGCTGGCGGGCGTGGGGACCGTCCTGCCGGTGCTGATCCCGCTGATCGTGCTGGCGGTCCCGCCCATCCTCGTGAACACCTACGAGGGCGTGCGGGGGGTGGACGCCGACCTGCGCGACGCCGCGTACGGCATGGGCCTGCGCGGGCGTCAGGTGCTGTTCCAGACGCTGACCCCGGTCGCGCTGCCGCTGATCCTGCTGGGCCTGCGCCTCGCCGCCATCCAGGTGGTCTCGACCGCCACCGTCGCGGCGTTCGTCGGGCTGGGCGGGCTGGGCCGGTTCATCATCGACGGCCTGGCGACCAAGACCTATCCGAGCGTCATCGGAGGAGCGGTCCTGATCGCGGCCCTCGCCCTGGCCGTCCAGTTCGCCTTCGTCCTGCTCGACCGGGTGGCCGTCTCACCCGGTGTCCGCCAGGTCCGCTAATCTCGCTATTATCCCCCTAAAATGAAGGGATTTTTTGGTATGAGGCGTATCTTCGGCGTCGCGGCGGTCGCCCTGACCGCGGCGCTCACGTTATCGGCCTGCGGCGGCTCCGACCCGCTCTCCACGACCGCGTCGGCCGCCCCGTCGGCGTCGGGCTCGGGCGGCGCGGCCCCGGCCAAGGTCGTCGTCGGCTCCTTCAACTTCCCCGAGAGCGTCCTGCTCGCCTCGATGTACGCCCAGGCCCTCCAGGCGAAGGGGGTCACGGTCGAGGAGAAGCCCAACATCGGCAGCCGCGAGGTCGTCTACGACCAGATCAAGAGCGGCGGCCTGACCGTGCTGCCCGAGTACGCCGGGTCGCTGCTGGCGTTCGTCGACAAGTCGAGCACGGCCAAGACCAAGGACGAGATCCTCTCGGGCCTGAAGGCCAAGCTGCCCCCGGAGCTGGAGCTCCTGGAGCCGGCGGCGGCCGAGGACAACAACTCCCTCACGGTCACCAAGGCCACGGCCGACAAGTACAAGCTGACGACCATCGAGGACCTGGCCAAGGTGGCGAAGGACTTCGTGGTCGGCGGGCCGCCGGAGTTCAAGCAGCGCCAGGAGGAGAACTTCAAGAACGTCTACGGCCTGGAGTTCAAGCAGTGGAAGCCCACCGGGGACACCACCGCTGACGCGATCAAGAGCGGCACGGTCCAGGTGGGCAACGTGTTCACCACCGACCCCAAGATCGTGCTGAACGACCTCGTGCCGCTGCAGGACAACAAGAACGCCTTCGGCTCGGAGAACGTGACGCCTCTCGTCTACAAGGCCGGGGTGAACGACACCGTGACCTCCACGCTGAACGCGGTCTCCGCCAAGCTGGACACCCAGACGCTGGTCTCCCTGATGAAGCGGATCTCCGTCGACAAGGACGACCCGCCCGTGGTGGCCAAGGACTGGCTCACCCAGAACGGCCTGCTGTGACGTGAGCGGGGGCCCCGAGTTCTCCGGGGCCCCCGCTCCGCTCACCAGTTCAGCGGCAGCGTGGCGATGAAGTCGTCGAGCCGCTGGGAGATGATCCGGTGGTCGTGGGCCGAGGGGTGCCAGTCGCAGCCGCCGTAGTCCAGTTCGGAATTGTCGTAGTACCAGTAGCGGACCCGGTCGTCGCCCCGCTCGTTGCGCTCCTGGACGATCTGCCGCGCCGCGTCGGCGAACGCCGTGGTGTTGTACATGTAGGTGGCGCTGACCACGATGACCGCGCGCTTGCCGTACCGGTCCCGGAGCTTGTCGATGAAGCCGTGATAGGCGGTCTTGTAGGCGGCGACCAGGGTTTCCGGCGTCCACGGCTCGCCCGGGTTGATGGCGGTGGAGAAGTCGTTGAGGCCGAGGCCGATCACGACCAGTTGCGGGTGCCAGGTGCCCGGGTTCTTCCAGACGTCGCCGGGCACGCCGAGCAGGGCCCGGTCGTAGTAGGTGCGGTAGTCGGTGCCCGGCTCGCCGCCGTTGTAGTTGCGCACCATGCCGCGGCCGGAGAAGGCGTTGATCTGGTAGTCGGCGCCGAGGCGGCGCGCGGTGAGGGCGCCGAAACTGAGGTCGGTGTTGGTGTTCCTGTCGATCTGGCCCGGGGCGGGGCAGTCGCGGGTGCCGGACATGTTGCCGTAGCCGGCGGTGAAGGAGTCGCCGATGAACTCGATCTGCCGGTGGCGGTCGGCCGGAGGGGGAAGGACGGCGCCGCCGGGGACGGCGACGAACCCGCCGAACTCACCCGTGGACCACGCGCTCTCGGTGCGCTTGACGAGCCGCACGCTGTGCACGCCGCGGCTCAGGTTCCCGGCCCAGTAGGTGGTGCGGCCGGGGGTCACCAGCGTGGCGACGGTGGCGCCGTCGATCTGGACGTCGTAGTCGTTCACCGCGTCGTCGATCACGATCCCGACGCCGGTGCCGCGGAAACGGCCCTCGAAGTAGACCCCGGGCCAGCTGTAGCGCACAGAGTTCCCCACGACCTCGACCCGGCCGGCGGTGTGCGCCGTGGCCGGCGCGGCCGGCGCGGGCTTGCGTACCGCCGTCGTCTCGGACGAGGTGGTGGCGTGGGCGGCCGCGGGCAGCAGCGCGGCGGTCACCGCCAGCACGGCCTGCGCCGCCTTCAGTGTGTGTCGCACGGTCTCTCCTTCTCCCGCCGATGGCGCCGCGGGCCCCACACCCGGCCGGGCCTCGTGCGGGGGCGCTGAACGTTTCATGGACGCGGGGTGTGGCGACGGGTGCCGAGGGCGGCCGCGGCGCGGCGGCACGACGGGCCGCCGGGCCGCGGATCTTCGGCCGAGGCGCGGATGACGTGGGGGTCAACGCCCACCCTTCGCGTCGGATCGGACGAGGCCGCCGACGAGACCGGAAAGGCTCCCGGGCCGGCGCCGAGTGCAGAGTGATCGCCCTCACCCCGATCGTCAAGACCGCGCCCTGCCGGCCCACCGGCTCGCTGCCCCGTGTGCCTCGCTCAGCTGGAGAGGGCGAGCTCGACGACGTCGGCGACGGCGCCGTCGGCGCAGGCGCCGACCACGACGTCCGCAGCGGCCCGGACGTCCGGGTGGCCGTCGCCGACCGCGACCCCGAGCCCGGCCGTCGCGATCATGTCGATGTCGTTGGGGTTGTCCCCGACCGCGGCGATCTGCTCCAGCGGCACGCCGTGGGACGCCGCCAGAGCGCGGAGCGCGGTGCCCTTGGTCGCGCCCTCGGGCAGCACCTCCAGGTAGGTGGCCTCGGACCGGACCGTCACGGTGCCGGGAATCGCCAGCTCGGGGAGTGGGTCGCCGATCAGCATGCACTTGGTGATCTCACCGGGCGGCAGGTCCGACCAGTCGCCCGGATCCCGCAGGACGATGCCGTCGCGCCGGGCGTAGTCCCGCAGTTCGGGCACGTCGTGCACGGCCAGCGCCTCGCCGCCGCAGAACGCCACCGGATAGACGCCCTCGGGAAGGTCGCCGAACATCGCCAGCAGCGTCCGCCACGCGCCCGGCGGCAGGTGACGGGAGCGCAGCACCGCTCCCGTGCCGAGGTCCACCGTACGGGCGCCGTTGTAGAGGATCGCCGCCCCGTCGAGCCCGAGCTCCTCGTAGAACGGGCGGGCCGACAGCTCCATCCGCCCGGTCGCGATGACGACCTCCCCGCCCGCGGCACGGAAGCGGCGCAGCGCGTCCCTGCTGGCGGGCACCATGGCGAGGTCGCGCCCCACGAGCGTGCCGTCCAGGTCGGTCACGATCCAGCGGATCACGAGGCGCCCCGCCCCGAGGCCGCCCCGGCCGCGACCGCCGCCGAGATGTCCGGGAAGACCTCGGCCATCACCGACCCGGCGAGGTCGAACCCGCCGACGCAGGCGACGTAGCCTCCGGGGGTGAAGACGCTGCCGGACAGCGGGACGAACACCCCGCCCGCCTGCTCGACCAGGAGCGACCCGGCCGCGATGTCCCAGGCGTTGACGTTCGTGCCGTGCGCGACGTCGGACCAGCCCGCGGCGACGTGCGCGAGCTTCAGCGCCGCGCTCCCCGGCCGGCGGGTGGTGGCGAAGGCGTGCTGCATCCGGGCGAACCGGTGCAGCGCGTCGTCGCCTTCGGCCGTGAGGTCGCGGGGGGTGGGGTAGCTCGACAGCAGCACCGCCTCCCGGTCGGTGCGTGCGCCCGAGCTGCGCAGCGGCGCGCCGTTGCAGAAGGCCCCGCCGAGCGAGGCGGTGAACTCGTCGTCGCGCACAGGGTCGTAGACGACGCCCGCCACCACCTCGTCGTCCACGGCCGCCGCGATCGAGGTGCAGAAGAACGGCAGCCCGGCCGCGAAGTTCGCGGTGCCGTCGATGGGGTCGACGTACCAGCGGATCTCGCCCTCGCCGCGTACGCCGCCCTCCTCGCCGACCACGACGCTGCCGGGGCACAGGCGGTCGATGACCTCCCGGATGCGCGCCTCGGCGGCCTTGTCGTGCTCGGTCACCGGGTCGTGGAAGTCGCGCTTGGTGGTGATCTCGGGTTTGGAGCGGAAGGCGTGACGGAGCAGGTCGCCGACCGATCGGGCCGCCCTGACCGCGATGGCGGCCAGCTCACGTGAGGTGTTCAGGTCCATGTGTCCTCCAGAAGGGTCAGCAGGCCGCGCGGGTCCTCCACGGTCGCCTGGGGGCTCTGGCGCACCCGGTAGGGGATCTTGTCGGTGCTGCCGGAGACCATCAGGACGGTCGCCCCGACTCCGGCGCGGGCGCCGCACACCACGTCACGGTCGTAGTTGTCGCCGACGTACCAGACCTGGGCGGGGTCGGCGCCGAGGGCCCGGCAGGCGATCCAGATCATCTCGGGGTTGGGCTTGCGCACGCCGACCTCGTCGCTGTAGACCTGCACGGCCACCTGGCGGTCGAGCCCGGCCGTCGTCATGAAGTCGCGGTGGACGGCGCCGCACAGCGCGTTGCTGACGACCGCGGGAGTGACGCCGTTGGCCCAGCAGGCCTCCAGCAGCTCCTCCATCCCCGGCCGGAGCTTGCGCCCGCTGCGCAGCTCGCCCATCCGCCGGCAGAGCGGGGTCGCCTCGGCGGTCACCAGGGCGCGGGCCTGCTCGGGCCAGTCGCCCCCGACGTAGTCGGCCCAGAACTCCCGGTGCGTCATCTCCTCCGGTGCGAAGCGGCGGGAGGTCGAGTCCTTCCAGTACTTGTCGGCGCGCGCGCCCGCCCGGATGTCGGCCTCGACCTCCTCCGCGGTGAGGCCGTCGAATCCCGCCCGGCGCAGGAGTCCGTGCACCTCGGCGGCGAGCTCGGCCGCCCAGGACGGGCGGCGGGTGGTCTCCACGATCACGCCGCCGAAGTCCAGCAGCAACGCCACGGGCCTGATCACGCCACCGCCCCCATTCCGTCCCAGGCGGCCAGCCGCGCGCCGTCCGCGCCGAACAGGTGCATCCGCTCGGTCCAGCAGGTCACCACGTCGCCGGGGGCCGCCTCGACCGGGGTGTAGGACACCGCGTACAGCTCGGTGTCGAGCACGCGCAGCCGTACGGTCCAGGAGGATCCGGCGGGCAGCACGGCCTCGACGACGGCCTCCTCGCACCAGGTGGCGCCGGGCGGCGGTCCGAGGCGCAGCGCCTCGGGCCGGATGCCGACGGCCGCCGGCGAGCACTCCCTCACCCGGGACTCGGCGAAGCGCAGCAGCGACCCGGCCAGGCCGGAGGGGGACGGCCCGACGTCGACGATCGCCATCGGCGGGCTGCCGACGAACTCGGCGACGAAGCGGTTGGCGGGCCGGTCGTACATGTCCATCGGCGCGGCCACCTGCTGCAGCTCGCCCTCGTTCATCACCGCGACGTCGGTGGCCATGGTGAGGGCCTCCAGCTGGTCGTGGGTGACGAAGACGATCGTCGCGCCCGACTCCTCGTGGATGCGCTTGAGCTCGGCGCGCATCTCCAGGCGCAGCCGGGCGTCGAGGTTCGACAGCGGCTCGTCGAGCAGCAGCACGGAGGGATTGACGGCGAGCATGCGGGCGAGCGCGACGCGCTGCTGCTGCCCGCCGGACAGCTGGGAGGGGTAGCGGTCCATGGCGGCGTCGACGTGCACCATCTTCAGCGCGGCCTCGGCCCTGGCCCTGCGGTCGGGGGCCGGCACCTTGCGCATGCGCAGGCCGAACTCCACGTTGTCGCGCACGGACAGGTGGGGCCACAGCGCGTAGTTCTGGAAGACCAGGCCCATGCCGCGCTTCTCCGGCGGGACGTACAGGCCGCGCTCGACGGAGTCGAGCACCCGGTCGCCGACCGCGATGGTGCCGGCCGTGGGCTGCTCCAGCCCGGCGATCATGCGCAGGGTCGTGGTCTTGCCGCAGCCGGAGGGCCCGAGCAGGCACATGAACGCCCCGTCGGGGACGGTGAGGTCGAGGTTCTTCACGGCGTGCTCACCGCCGCCGTAGCTCTTGGCGACTCCGGTCAACGTGATGGCTGGCATCTATCCTCCTAGCCCGGACGCCAGGCTGCTCTTGGTCAGCCGCTGGGTCAGGTACGTCATGGTGAAGGAGACCAACGCGATGACGAGGACGACCGCGTTGGCGAGCTGGGTGTATCCGTAGTCCACGAGGCCGATCGACAGCGTCGTGAGCAGTTCCGTGCCGGTCGTGGTCAGCATGACCACGATGCTGAGCTCCTTGAGCCCGGAGATGAACGGCAGCACGATCCCGGTGACGAGCGCGCCCTTCTGGATCGGGAAGATGATCCGCCGCATCCGCTGGAACCAGGGGGCGCCGGCGATCTGCGCCGCCTCCTCCGGCTCGCGGCCGAGCTGGGTCATCGCCGCGATGCCCGAGCGCGAGCTGTACGGCAGGTGGGTCACCGCCATCACCAGGATCAGCAGGAACGTCGTGCCGTACAGCGCGGGGATCGGGCCGCGGGCCACGGCGAACAGCGACAGCGACGCGGCGGCGAACGCGATGCCGGGGACGAGGTAGGGCAGGAAGGAGACCTGGCGGAGGAAGAAGGCGACGCGCGGGGCCGTCCCGCGCACCACGACGTATCCCACCAGCAGCCCGGCGACCGCGCAGATCACCGAGGCCAGGCCGACGATGCGCAGGGAGTTCCACGCCGCCGCCCACAGCTCGGAGCCGCGGAAGACGCCGTGCGGGAACCCGACCGCCCCGGGCAGCCGCTCGGCGAACCAGTAGTCGAGGGTGAAGGTCGACAGGTCCAGCGGCGTACGGGTGACCGTGGACAGCAGCAGGGTGAACACCGGGACCAGCACGCTCACCCCGAAGACCACCAGGCCGAGCGCGAACGCCGGCCAGCGCAGGCGGCGCAGGTCGCTCAGCCGGTCCATGCCGCCCTTGCCGCCGACGGTGACGAACCGGCGGTGCTCGCGGGTCATCCGGGTGTCGGCGAGCACGATCAGCACCCCGACGATCACGATGACCGTGGCGAGCACCGAGGCCACGCCCGTGCTGCGGTCGCGGATCGACTGGAACAGCCCCGTCGACAGCACCCGGAAGTCGGCGGGCAGCCCCAGCACGTACGGCGTGCCGAACGTGCCGAGCACCCGGCCGACCACCAGCAGCACGGCCGACGACAGCGCGGGGAGCATCAGCGGGATCACGATGCGGCGCACGACCGTGCGCTGCGGCGCGCCGAGGATGCGCGCCGAGTCCACGAGCTGCGCGTCGATGCGCCGCAGCGCGTTCCCGACCAGGAGCAGCACGAACGGGTAGTAGTGCAGCCCGAGGGTGACGATGATCGGCAGCGCGCCGTACGCCAGCCAGTCGGGCGTGCGCACGCCCTGCGCCTGGAGGAACCCGACCTGACCGCCGGCGCGCTCGTTCTTGAACAGCGTGAGCCACGCCAGGGAGAAGGTCCACGACGGGAGCATGTACGGGATCACCAGCGCGCCCGCCAGCCACTTGCGCCCCGGCACGTTGGTGCGGGTCACCAGCCACGCCATGCCGCCGCCGAGGGCCAGGGCGAACAGCACCGTGCCCAGCGCGACCACCAGCGTGTTGAGCAGCGGCTGCCAGAACAGCAGCCCGCTGATCTGGGAGCGGAAGACCCGCCAGAGGTAGTAGCCGGTCCACTCGCCGACGGCCTGCCCGGCGTGCACGTCGTCGCCGTACTGCAGGCGGAAGGCGTCGGACAGCACGGCGACCAGCGGCGCCACGACGAGGTAGCCGAGCAGGACGACGAGGATCAGCCCGAGCGCGGCGGTCGGGTCGTGGCGCAGGACGCGCAGCCGATACAGCAGCCTGCGCGACGTGGGTGGTCGGGGCGGCGTCTCCGCCTTGGTCACAACAGCCATGGGGGGTACTTCCTTCGAGGTCGGGGACCGCCGGGGTGCGGGGCCCCGCTTTCTGCGTTGCCGTTCGGAAGGGGCGGGGGTCGGGCCGCCGGGTTTCCGGGCGCGGAGCCGGGGCCGGGGGCGTGGGGGCTCAGTGGCTGCGTTTGAGCATGGCGTCGGCGAGCGCGTCGGCGGCCTCGCCGAGCCGCCGGCCCACCGCGTCGAGGCGGGCCAGCAGCTCGCGCTCGCGCAGCGTCTCCATCCGCAGCGGGCCGCTGAACAGCTCGGCGAGCCGGGCCTGGCACAGCTGCCGCAGGCGGTTGCAGCACTTGCGGGTGGCGAGGACGGCGACGGTCACCGAGCCGGGGTCGTCGAGCATCTTCAGCACGGCGCCGTCCAGCTCGGTCAGGCCGTCGATGACCGCCTGCAGCGGCTCGACCGCGAAGCCGAGGTCCTCCGGCCCGAACAGGTCGGTCTCGCGTACGTAGTCGCGCAGGTGGTCGAGGACGTCGTCGATGGACCGGGAGAGCCGGAACAGGTCCTCCCTGTCGATGGGGGTGGCGAGCACCCGGCGCAGGGTCTCCACGAGCTCGGCCCGCGCCGCGTCCCCCTCGTGCTCCACCTCGGCCATCCGGGCCCGCGCGGCCGGCCGGTCCATCGCGCCGGTGGCGGTGGCGCGGGCGAGCTCCGCTCCGTCCCGCGCGACCGCGATCTGCCCGCGGACCAGGCCGACCACCCGCCGTGCCGACCGCCCCCGCAGGTCGTCCCAGGCCCGCGCGAACCGGCGGGCGCGCCCGCGCGCCCCGGTCACAGCAGCCTGAGGGCCAGCCCCGCGAGGCAGCCCAGCGCCAGCGACGACGGCAGCGTGACCAGCCACGCCGTTCCCATGTTCACCACTGCCTGCCATCGCACCCTCCGTGCTCCTTCGCTCGCCGCCACGCCGACCACGCCGGCCGTGATGGACTGGGTCATGCTCACCGGGCTGCCGAGAGCCGAACTGCCGAGCACGGCGCCGGTGGCCGCCGTCTCCGCCGAGACGACGTGCAGCGGCCGGGTGATGACCAGGCCGCGGCCGAGCCGGGCGCCGACCCGGGGGAGACCCGCCAGCGCCCCGGCGAGGAAGAGCGCCGCGAGGACGGCCATCCACACCGGCGGGACGTCGACCGGGCCCACCCCGCCGAGCCCTCCCCGGCCCACGCCGATCGCCACGCTCGCGACCGCGATCATCTTCTGGCCGTCGTTCAGCGCGTACGCCAGGCACTGGGCCGCGTACGCCAGCAGGTGGGCGGCGCCCACGAGCCGGGGCATCCGCTGGTAGGACGGCACCCGGCGGGACGCCGTCCCGAGCAGGTAGCCGAGGGCCAGCCCGGCCAGGGGCGCCCCGGCCCCGACCGCGAGGACGGTGGCCACCCCCCGCCACGACACGGGCAGCCCCGCGCCGAGCCCGGCGCCGGTGATGCCGCCGATCACGGCGAGCGTGAGGCTCGTGGGCAGGCCGCGGCCGGTCAGGATCGCGACCACGGCCACGGCGACCACCACTCCGGTGAGGAAGGCCGCCGCCCCCTGCCCGGTGTCCAGCCCCGCCAGCCGTTCGGTGAACGTCCGCGCGACCGAGACGCCCAGCACGTACGGCCCGGCGAACAGGGTCCCGGTGAGCAGGGCGGCGGCCGTCCAGCCCGGTGAGCGGGGGAAACGCAGCCCGAGCCCGATCAGGGTCGCCCCGTCGTTGGCCCCGCTGATCACCGTGAAGAGCACCGCCGCCGCGGCGAACGCGAGCGTCCACCCCATCAGAGGTAGGGCCGCTGGTCACGCTTGGCCTCGTCGTAGTGCTCCCGCGCGGCGCGCGCCTCGGCGAGCCCGGACACCTCGGCCACCGGCACGTCCCACCACGCCTCGGCGCCCGGCGCGGGACCGGGGACCGTCTCGACGTAGACCACGGTCGTGCGGGGAGACGCGACGGCCTTGGCGAGCGCGGCCCGCAGGGTCTGCGGATCGGCCGCCGTCAGCACGTCGGCGCCGAGGCTGGCCGCGTTGGCGGCCAGGTCCACCGGCAGCCGCTCCCCGTCGAGCCGCCCGTCCGGGCCGCGTGTGCGGTAGGCGGTGCCGAGCCGGAGCGCGCCGACCGACTCGCTCAGCGCGCCGATCGAGGCGAAGCCCTGGTTGTCCACCAGCACGATGACGAGCTTGACGCCCTCCTGCACGGCGGTGGCGATCTCCTGGGCCATCATCAGGTAGGACCCGTCGCCGACGAGCACGAACACCTCGCGCTCCGGGGCGGCGAGCTTCACCCCCAGGCCCCCGGCGATCTCGTAGCCCATGCAGGAGTAGCCGTACTCGACGTGGTACTGCCCGGGGTCGGAGGCGCGCCAGAGCCGGTGCAGGTCGCCCGGCATCGACCCGGCCGCGTTGACCACCACCCCGCCCGCCGCGACCTCGTTGAGGACACCGAGCACGACCGGCTGGGTCAGCTCGGTCCCGCCGTAGAACCGGTCGGTCTCGGCCTGCCACGCGGCGGCCAGCTCGGCCGCCCGGCTCGTCCAGCCGGGGTCGGCCCGCCAGTCCACGTCGTCGAGTGCCTTCAGCGCCTCGCGGGCGTCGGCGACGAGCGTCTCGGCCGCGTGCTTGGCCGCGTCGAACGCCGTCACGTTGACGTTGAGGAACCTGGCCTGCCGGAACAGCGTCCGCGAGGCGGTGGTGAAGTCGCTGTAGCGGGTGCCGATCCCGATGACCAGGTCGGCCTCGCGGGCCAGGGTGTCGGCGGCGCGGGTCCCGGTGTGCCCGATCGCGCCCACCGCGCACGGATGGTCGTACGGCACCGCGCCCTTGCCGGCCTGGGTCTCGGCCACCGGCACGCCGTGGCGTTCCGCGAAGCGGGCCAGCTCGGCGCAGGCGCCGCTGTACTTGACCCCGCCCCCGGCGACGATCAGTGGGCGGCGCGAGCCGCGCAGCAGCTCGGCGGCCCTGGCCAGGGCGGCGGGCTCGGGGACCGGCCGGGCCACGTGCCAGACCCTGCGGGCGAACAGCTCGTCGGGCCAGTCGTACGCCTCGGCCTGCACGTCCTGCGGCAGCGCCAGCGTCACCGCGCCGGTCTCGGCGGGGTCGGTGAGCACCCGCATGGCCCCCAGCAGCGCCGCCGGGAGCTGCTCGGGCCGGTTGACCCGGTCCCAGAAGCGGCTGACCGGCCTGAGGCAGTCGTTGACGCTGACGTCGTACGACCGGGGGTCCTCCAGTTCCTGCAGCACCGGCGAGGCGACCCGGGTGGCGAACAGGTCGCCGGGCAGCAGCAGCACCGGCAGCCGGTTGATCGTGGCCAGCGCGGCCCCGGTGACCATGTTGGTCGCGCCCGGCCCGATGGAGCTGGTGCAGGCGAGCGTGGACAGCCGGTCGGACTGCCGGGCGTAGCCGACGGCGGTGTGCACCATCGCCTGCTCGTTGCGGGCCAGGTAGTAGGGCAGCGGGTCGTGGGTGCCCGCGCCCTGCTCGGCCAGGGCCTGGCCGATGCCCGCGACGTTGCCGTGCCCGAAGATGCCTGCGCACCCGGCGATGAGCCGGTGCTCCACGCCGTCGCGCTCGGTCCACTGCTGCGCGAGGAACCGCACCAGCGCCTGCGCCACCGTGAGCCTCGTCGTCGTGCTCATGACACACCTCCGAGCCGGGGATCGACGGGCTGATCGGCCCACGAGTCGCGGATCCACGCGTGCCTCGGATCGTCGGAGAAGGCCATGGACCGCTTGTCCGCCGGGCCGGCCAGGACGTTCAGGTAGTAGAGGTCGTAGCCGGGCGCGGCCATCGACGGGCCGTGGTAGCCGTTGGGGACGAGCACGACGTCGCCCGCCGACACCTCGGCCAGCGTCTCGTGGGTGCCGTACACCCGCTGGTAGCCGGGGCCGCCCTCGAAGTAGTAGATCTCCTCGAGCACCGCCTCGTGCTCGGACGGAGTGTCGTGCTTGTGGGGGGGATAGGACGACCAGTTGCCGCCCGGCGTGATCACCTCGACCGCCACCAGCTTGTCGCAGTCGAACGCCTCGGGGGAGCAGAAGTTGTTGACCTGCCGGGTCGCCTGCCCCGCGCCCCTGATCTCCACGGGCACGGCGTCGGCCGGGCCGTACCTGATGGGGAAGCGGCGGGTGGCCCGGGCGGCCGGGAGCGCGATCCTGCCCCTGCCGGTGATCGTGATCCGGGCGTCGATCGGCAGGTACGCGAAGTCGGTCGGCCCGGAGAACACCGAGGGACGGCCGGTCAGCGACAGCCGCAGGCCGTCGGCGACGACGTCGCACGAGCCCGCCAGCGGCAGGACGAGCATCTCCTCCTCGCCGGTGGACAGCTCCACCGGCCGGTCCGCCAGGTCGACGACCCGCAGCCCGGCGTACGTCCAGCCCGCGGCCTCGGGGGTGATCTCGACGTCCCAGGGGCCGGAGGCGGCCGTGCCGTGGGGAATGTGGGTCATGTGGTCTCCAGCAGGGTGACCGCGGCGTCCACGGCCGCCGCGACGTCGTCGTCCGGTGGGTAGAGCAGCGCCCGCCCCGCGACCAGGCCGCGCACACCCGGCAGGCGCAGGGCCTTGCTCCAGGAGTCCCATATCTCGTCGGAACCGGGCTCGCCGCCGAGCAGCAGGACGGGCAGCGTCGTGGCCTCCAGGACGCGTTCCATGTCCTCGGTCACCGGGAGCTTGAGCCAGGTGTGGGCGGAGGTCGCCCCCAGTCCCTGGCCGACGCTGATGGCGCGGATCATCGCCTCGGGCGACAGGTCGTGCCGCACCACGCCCCCGACGCGATGGGACCAGAACGGCTCGATCATCGCCATCAGGCCGTGCCGCGCGAGCTGGGTGACGGCCTGCCCGCAGCTCGCCAGCGTGGCGACGGTCGCGTGGTCCTCCAGCCCGATCCGGCACAGCATCTTGCCGCCGTCGAAGCCCATCGCCGCGAGCGAGTCGGCGTCGTAGGCGGTGAAGCGGTCGTCGAACTCGAACGCCGCGCCCTGGACGCCGCCCCGGTTCATCGAGCCGATCACGATCTTGTCGTCGAGGGCGCCGAGCAGCAGCAGGTCCTCCACGATGTCGGGAGTGGCGAGCAGCCCGTCGACGCCTGGCCGGGCCAGGGCGGTCGTCAGCCGGTCGAGCAGGCTGATGCGGCTCTCCATCGCCATCGGGCGTCCGGCCACGCCGAGCGCGCCCCGGGCCGGATGGTCGGCCGCGATGATCAGCAGTCGGCCGCGCCCGCTCAGCAGCGGACGGCGCCTGCGGACCGCGGCCGCCTGGGCCACCCGCTCCGGGTGCCAGGCCCGGTCGTCCAGCAGGCGGCGGTAGTCCTCCTCACGCATGCCCGGCGTCCCCCCTTCCTGCTTGTCCATGAGGGGCGTCCCCCTGGATGACGTTCCCCGGGTCCGGGGGCAACCCCCGTGCGGAACCCCGTGTCACGACGGTCTCGATCTCGTCGAGGGTCGGCATCGCCGGAGCGCAGGCCAGCCGGCCGGCGACGATCGCGCCCGCGGCGTTGGCGAACCGCAGCGTCCGCTCCAGCGGCCAGCCCGCGAGCAGCGCGTGGCACAGCGCTCCGCCGAAGGCGTCCCCGGCGCCCAGCCCGTTGACGACCTCGACGTCGACGGGCGGCACCTCCACCGCCTCGCCGGCCGTCATGCCCAGCACCCCGGCCGATCCCCGCTTGACGATCGCGAGTTCGACCCCGGCGTCGAGCAGGGCCCGGCCGGCCTCCCAGGGGTCGCGCAGGCCGGTGGCCACCTCGGCCTCGTCGAGGTTGCCGACCGCGACCGTCACGTGTTCGAGCGCCTCGCGCACGTGCCGGCGGGCCGTACGCGGGTCGGGCCAGAACATCGGCCGGTAGTCGAGGTCGAGCACGGTGTGCGGGGCGCGTCCCCGCGCCTTCAGCGCCGTCAGGTGCGCGCCGCGTGACGGCTCGTCCGACAGGCCGGTCACGGTCGTCCACAGCAGCGCCGCGCCGGTGACGGCGGCCAGGTCGAGCTCGGCGGGGAGGATCTCCAGGTCGGGCGCCTTGGGCCAGCGGTAGAAGAACAGCGGGAAGTCCTCGGGCGGCCGGATCTCGCAGAACGTCACCGGGGTCGGCAGGCCGGGCACCGCGGTGACGTAGCGGTCGTCCACGCCGTACTCGCGCAGCGCGTCGTGCACGAACCGCCCGAACGGGTCCGCGCCGGTCCGGGTGATCACGGCGGTGCGGCGGCCCAGACGGGCGGCGGCCACGGCCACGTTGGTCGGGCTGCCGCCCAGGTATTTGCCGAAGGCCGTCACCTGCCGCAGGGAGACCCCGACCTCCAGCGGGTAGAGGTCCACCCCGACCCGTCCCATGGTCAGCACCTGCGGCGGCGCGTCGCCGGTCACGTGTCCTCCGCGGTGGCCATGCCCGTGAGGTATGCCAGGCTCGCGCGCACGTCCTCCACCGGATCGGCGTCGGCCGACGTGAGGATCACGTCCTGCTCCATGACATACCAGCCGGTGTACCCCGCGGCCGTCAGGCCGGAGACGATGCCCGCCACGTCCACGTCGCCGCGGCCGAGCGGACGGTACATCCCGGCCCGCACCGCGTCGGTGTAGGTGAGCTCGCCCGCCCTGACCCGCCCGGCGAGGCCCGCGTCGACGTCCTTGAGATGCGCGTGGGCGATCCGCTCGGGGGCCTTCCTGACGACGTCGAGCGGGTCGGCGCCGCCGGCCAGCAGGTGCCCGGTGTCCAGGCAGAGGGAGACGGCGGCGCCCTCCAGGACCCGCTCCACCTCCTCGCCGGTCTCGACCACCGTGCCCACGTGCGGGTGCAGGGTGACCAGGTGGGAGATCTCCCGGTCGATCCGGTCCAGGTTGGACAGGAGCGTCCGCCAGCCCTCGTCGTCCAGGGCGGGACGTCCGTCGTAGCCGTCCACCCCGGTCGCGGCGGCCAGCACGACCACCGCGTCCGCCTCGAAGGCGGCCACCGTGTCCCGCAGGGCGGGCAGCGGGTCGTGCGCCGGGTCGTGCAGGACGACCGGGACGAAGCCGCCGATCGCGCGCAGGCCGTAGCCGTCGAGCAGGGCGGCGCGGCGGTCCGGCTCCGGCGGCAGGAACCCGTCCGGGCCCAGCTCGGTGGCGGTCAGCCCGAGCGCGGCCATCTCGGCCAGCACGCGCTCCGGGGCGAGCTGGTGGCCCCAGCCGGGCACCTCGCAGACCCCCCAGGAGATGGGGGCGGCGGCGATCCTCACTTGGTCACCTCCACCACGCGGACGGGACGGTCGGTCCGGCGGGACAGGTCCGCCGCCTCGGCCACGTACAGCGCGGCCAGGGCGTCGCGGACCGTGCAAGGGCTCTCCCGCTCGCCCCGCGCCGCCTCCAGGAAGGCGGTCATCTCCGCGACGTACGCCTCCTCGAACCTGGCCTGGAAGTCCGGCCAGGGGTCGCCGTCCGGCGCGAAGCCCTCGGCCGAGCGCAGCGGGGTGCGCCCGCCGAGCCCCGCCGCCCAGGCGCCGCGGGTGCCGGCCAGCTCCATCCGCACGTCGTAGCCCGCGCCGTTGTAGCGCGAGCCCTGCAGGGTGGCCAGCGTGCCGTCGTCCATCGTCAGGATCGCGGCGCTGGTGTCCACATCGCCCGCCTCGGCGAAGTACTGCTCGCCGCGGTTGGCGCCGGTCGCGTAGACCGTGTCCACCTCGCGCCCGGTGACCCAGCGCAGGATGTCGAAGTCGTGGATGTGGCAGTCGCGGAAGATGCCGCCGGACAACGGGATGTAGCCGGCGGGCGGAGGCGCGGGATCGGCGGTCATCAGGTGGACGCGGTGCAGCACACCCAGGTCGCCGGAGCGCAGCGCGTCGCGGGCGGCCAGGTAGCCCGCGTCGAAGCGGCGCTGGAAGCCGATGTGCACGACGGCGCCGGTGCGCTCGACGGTCTCGGCGACCCGCAGCGTCTCCTCCACCGTGGGCGCCGCCGGCTTCTCGCAGAACGCCGGGACGCCCAGCTCGCAGGCGCGTTCGAGCGCCTCCGCGTGGGTGGACGTCGGAGTCGCGATCACCACCGCGTCCGCGTCGAAAGGGTCGCCGACCGTCGCGGAGAAGCGTGCCGCCACCTCCTCCGCCCGGCTGCGGTCCACGTCGGAGACCACCAGTTCGTCCGCGAGACCGGCAAGGGTGGCGGCATGGAAGACGCCTATGCGGCCAAGGCCCAGCAAACCCACACGCATGTGTCAGCTCCTCGTCCAGGGGCCTCCAGTTCTAGATGAGCGGAAGGTAAAAGGTCAAGAGTTTGTCCTGACATTCGGATGAACTATCATCCCGATGAGAAAAGCGTGACTCAGCGCTCGACGAGGGTGACCTCGAGGGAATAGTGCGAGGCCCGGTACACGTGCGAGCCGTGCTCGACCGCCCGGCCCTGGTCGTCGTAGGTCGTGCGGACCATCGTGAGCAACGGGCAGCCGCGCCGCTCCTCCAGCAACCGGGCCTCCGCCGGGGTGGCGGCGCGGGCGCCGATGCGCTGGTGCGCCACCCGCATCCGGATGCCGGTCTGGCGGAGCATCTCGTAGAGCCCGCGCTCCATCAGCGACTCGGCCGTCAGCGGGGCCAGCCCGACCGGCAGCCAGTTGTGCAGCAGGGCGAGCGGCTCTCCCATGGCGTACCTGATCCGCTCCAGCCGCAGCACCTCCGTGCCCGGTTCGACGCCGAGGGCCGCGGCGACCTCCTCCTCGACCGGTACGGTGTCCAGGGACAGCACCCGGGTCTCCGGCTCCTGCCCGGCCCTGCGGAGGTCGTCGTACAGGCTGGTGAGCTCGACCGCGCGCTTCACCTGGCCGTGCACGACCTGGGTGCCGACGCCGCGCTTGCGGACGACCAGGCCCTTGTCCACGAGGAACTGGATCGCCTGGCGGATGGTGGGGCGGGAGAGGCCGAGTTGCTCGGCGAGCTGGATCTCGTTGTCCAGCCGGGAGCCGGGGGGCAGCTTCCCGGCCTGGATGGCCTCCGTGATCCGCTCGGCCACCTGGAAGTAGAGGGGCACGGGGCTCGACCGGTCGAGGTCGATGTCCAATCTGGTGACTGTCACGACTCGACGGTAGCTGACATCAGAATGTCTTGACCAATGCCTCCACGTCCCGATGAACGGAAGATGTCCAGATCGCAACAGAGGTCATTATGTCTTGACAAACTGTTCACGTGACGTTCATCGTGGAGCACACCGCGGCGCCGGATCGGGGCTCTGGGCGGCGCCCGACGACCCCCGAGAGGCAAGAGGAGTGACGCCACCTTGAGGCGTACCCGGAAGATCGTTCCCCTGGCACTGCTCGCGCTCGCCGTCGCCGCCTGCGCACCCTCCACCGGCCCGGACGTGCCGTCCTCGGCGACGAGCGCCGAGCCGCTGCCCGGCCCCTCGATCGACGCGTCCCTCGACCTGGACGCGCTGGTCGCCGCCGCGAAGAAGGAGGGCGGCCTGCTCGTCTACGACTCCAGCGGCGACATCGAAGAGGTGGCCAAGGCCTTCACCGCCAAGTACGGCATCCCCATGGAGGGGGTGAAGTCCGACACCCCGCAGACCGCCGAGAAGATGACCAGGGAGCACGCGGCCGGCAACGTCACCATCGACGCGGCCATGTACGAGGACGGCGGGGTGCTGGTCGGCCAGCTCATCCCGCAGGGCGTCGCCCAGACGTGGGTGCCCGCCGACCTGAAGGACCAGATCCCGGCCGAGAACCAGAACCCGCTGCTCGCGCTGTCGAAGGCCACGGTCTTCGCGTACAACACCAAGCTCTCGCCCGGCGGATGCCCGGTGAAGAACGTGTGGGACCTGACCGAGCCGGAGTGGGCGGGCAAGCTCGTCATGCAGGACCCGCTCGGCAAGCCGACCGTGCTGTCGTTCTTCACCCAGCTCGACGCGCACGGCAACCAGGCGCTGGAGCAGGCCTACCAGGCCAAGTACGGCAAGCCGCTGAAGACGGAGGAGAAGAGCGCGGCCTACGAGTGGGTCAAGCGGATCTCGGCCAACAAGCCCGTGCTGACCGGCTCCGACGAGGACATCTCGGCCGCGGTGGGCGCGCCGAACGCGACCGACAAGAAGATCGGCTTCATGTCGATCTCGAAGTTCCGCAACAACGAGGACAAGGGATACGCCCAGGCGACCTGTGAGGGGATGACGCCGTTCGCCGGCTTCAGCTACCCCAAGTACGTCGCGATCGCCGCCAAGAGCAAGCACCCCAACGCGGCCAAGCTGTACGTCCACTTCATCATGACCGAGGAGGGCGTGAAGCACGAGATCGGCGAGGGCGGCGTGTCCGGCAACGGCACGGTGAAGCCGCTGGTCACCCCGCCCGGCCTGAGCGACTGGAAGGGGCAGCTCTTCCACACCGACCCGGCCGGGCTGCTCGGCGACCTGCGCAACCGGCAGACGGTCTCGGACTTCTGGCGGGTCAACCACGGCTGAGTCCCCGGCCGGAAAGGCCCCCGGCGTGACGCCGGGGGCCTTCTGGTTCCTCAGCGTCAGTCGCGCGGGTCCCAGCCGTCGGTGTCCACGTCGAGGTCGAGCTTGTCCGCGATGTCGTCCCACTTCGTGAACTTGAAGTTCGTGATCTCCCGGTCGGGCTCGGCGGGGGTGTTCTCCCCGTCGTGCGCGACGAACAGGCCCTCGTCGAAGTCGCCGAGCGGGACGTTCAGCACGGTCGAGCCGTCGCTGTGCTCGACGCCGTCGCGGCCGTTCTTCTCGCCCACCCGGAACTGGCCCAGGTAGGAGTTGGACCCCTCCCTGCGGTAGACGGCGAAGGTGCTGTCGCCCTGGCTGGAGGCCAGCAGGTAGCCCTTGCCGTCCTCGCGGTAGTAGATCGTCAGGCCCTCGGCGTCCGCCGCCAGATGCTTGCCGCCGTAGCCGGGGTCCGCGCCGGGCGTGCACTCGTCGGTCGCGGCGTCGTACGTGCCGGGCACGCCGAACTCCTTGGTCTTGTCCACCAGCACCGGCGTGCCGGTGAGGTCGGCCCGCATCCGCCAGATGCCGACGTCCTCCTGGGCGGCGTAGAGCACGTCCTTCTCCTGGTCCACGACCATGCCCTCGACCTGCGGCTGCACCCCGGGCTCGTCGCACGGGGTCCAGGTCTGGCCGTTGGGCAGGGCGAACGACGCGGGCAGGTCGAGCGTCCTGACCAGCTGGTAGCCGACCTTCCCGCCCGGCTTGGGCAGCAGCTTCACCAGCCCGACCGAGGTCCGGTGCCGCCGGCTGACCAGCGCGTACGTCCCGGTGGAGTCCGTCCAGGTGGCCAGGCCGTACGCCGTCTCCTTGTCGTTGACCTGCTCCTGCGTGGAGTTGAAGACGAACGGCGCGGCCGGGTCGGTCACGTCGGTGAGCCGGCCCTGGGAGATGGCGTAGATCCTGAGCTGGTCGCGGCCCCGGTCGGAGACCACCGCGAGGTCCCTGCCGCCGAAACCGTAGGCGACGTCGACGTTGTTGAACCTGCCGACCTCGTCGTCGGGGCCCGGCGCCGCGGGCGCGGGCAGGTGCTGGACCTGCCGTCCGTCGAGGTCGTAGACGAAGAGCCCGGCCTCCTTGGCGGTGCCGATCACCACGCTGTCGTCCGAGTCGTGGGGGTCCACCCAGATGGCGGGGTCGTCGCCGTTGGCGTTGCCGCCGGCCTCGTCGTCGTACAGGGCGGGGGTCTCCACCTGCGGGTACACGGTGGCGACGCCGCTGCTCGACGCGGGGACCGCCGCCCCGCCTATCAGGGAGATCGTCAGGGTGGCAAGGAACAGCCCGGACAGGGGACGCATCGCGCCTCCTCGGTTGGGGGATGATGTCGCCTCGACCGTAATGACCAATTAACACCAATGCAATAGGTCATCCTTATGTCATGACATATTCACCAAAACTTCGGTTGCGCGTCCTGGCGCCCGGTGGCACAGTCGCACACCGGAACGGAAGGAGCCCCGACGTGGGACTGTTCACCGAGGCCATGGGACAGGTGGCCGCGGGCGTGGCGGTGGTGACGGTCAGGGACGACCGCGACGACCTGGGCACGACGGTCGCGACGCTCATGTCGGTGTCGCTCGACCCGCCGCTCGTGCTGATCAGCCTCGACTCGGCCGGATACCTCGCCGAGGTGCTGCTGCGCAGGGACCGCTGGGCCGCGAGCGTCCTGGCCGACGGCCAGCAGACGGTCGCCTCCCGCTTCGCCACGGCCGGACGGCCGGGCGCCCGGCTCCTGCTGGCCGGGGTCGCCCACCATCGCGGCGCGCACAGCGACGCGCTGGTCGTGGAACGGGGCGTGGCGGCGATCGAGGCCGAGACGGCGCAGGTCGTCCCGGCCGGCGATCACACCCTGTTCGTCGGGGAGGTCCTCGGCGTCGACTACGTCGACGCCTCGAAGGCCCCGCTCGTACGGCTGCGCGGCCGATACCGTCCGGTGCTCTGACTACCGGATCGTCCACCAGCCCGGCAGCACCAGCGGGCCGTACGCCGGGAGGCCGAGCTGCCCGGCCATCCGCGCCAGCGGCCCCCACGCCTCCAGGCGCACCCGGGCGAGCGCGGCCGACTTGTCCTCGCTGGACTCCGGCGGGCGCAGCCGCTCCAGCGGGTGCATGCGGGGATAGGTCCGTACGGGGGCGTCGTCGGCCAGCCCGGCCCGGCGGCGGGCCAGGGCGAGGGCGTCCTCCAGGCCGCCGAGCTCGTCGACGAGACCGGCCGCCCTGGCGTCGGCGCCGGTCCACACGCGGCCCCTGGCCAGCTCGTGCGCCCGCTCCTTGGTCAGGTCGCGGCCCTGCGCCACCTTCCCCACGAAGTCGTCGTAGATGCGGTCGAGCCAGGCGTTCACCCGCTCCCACTGGGCGTCGGAGAACGCGGTGGACGGCGAGAACATCCCGGCGTTGGCGCCCTCGGCGACCGACTCGGTCACCACGCCGAGCTTGCCGAGCAGCTCGCCGACGACGGGCTTGCCGCCGAACACGCCGATCGAGCCGGTCAGCGTGCCCGGCTGGGCCACGATCACGTCGGCGGCCATCGACACGAAGTAGCCGCCGGAGGCCGCCAGGTCGCCCATCGACACGATGACCGGCTTGCCCGCCCGGCGCGCCAGCACGACCTCCCGCCAGATGGCGTCGGAGGCAACGTACGACCCGCCCGGGCTGTCCACGCGGAACACGATCGCCTTGACCTTCTCGTCCCGGCGGGCCGAGCGCAGGGCGGCGCAGATGGTGTCGGAGCCCATGGCGCCCCCGCCGCCCAGCGGGGAACGGCCGCTGCGCCCGAGGCGGATCATGCCGTTGCCGTGGACCAGGGCGACCGTGTCGGCTCCGGGGTGGGGAAGCCTGCCGGACAGCGCGCTCTTGGCGTACCGCGACACGTAGAGCAGGTGGGCGCCGTCCTCGACGGTCTCCGCGTAGACCTCGTCGCGATACTTCAGCCCGTCCACGAGCCCGGCCTCGACGGCCTCGGCCCCGATGAACGGGCCCTGGTCGATCAGCTCGCGCACCCGCTTCGGGTCGAGGCCGCGCGCCTCGGCGATGCCGGCGACGACCTGCTCGGTGACCGACTCGGCGATGCGCCCGGCCGACTCGCGGTGGGCGTCTGTCATGTGGTTCTGGGTGAACGTGTTGGCCGCGGTCTTGTACTCGTGCCGCTGGCCGAGCTGGTATTCCACGCCGGCCTTGGCGAGCGCGTCGCGCAGGAACCGCTGCTCCAGCGCCACCCCGGTCAGGCCCACGTCGCCGGAGGGCTGGAGGTAGACCCGCTCGAAGGCGCTGGCCAGGTAGTAGGGGACGGTGCCCGCGCCGAACTCGCCGAACGTCTCGGCGAACGCGACGGTCCGCTTGCCCGCGGCGCGCAGCTTCACCACCGCCGTGCGCAGCTCCTGCACCATGCCGAGACCGAGAGGGTTACCGCCGATCTTGACGATCAGCCCGGTGACGCGGGGGTCCTTGCGGGCGCGGCGCAGGCCCGACAGCACGTCGGTGAGGCGCGTCTTGCGCATGGACAGCAGGGCGGTGACAGGGTCGGCGGGCGGTCCTTCCGACAGCCCCTCGGTCAGGTCCAGTTCCAGCACGAGCGGCGCGGTACGGCGCTGCCGCAGCTTGCCGACCGTCTCTACGATCGTCCTCGTCGCGTCCATAAATGCCACCATAAGCGACGGTTTCGCCAGGATGGCCGGATGATCAGGGCCCCCGCGCGAGACGCGCGGGGGCCCACATCGGTGCGAAGCGGCTACTTCAGGCCGTTGGACGGTGTCACTTGAGTCCGTTGGACGGTGTCACTTGAGTCCGTTGGACATCGCGTAGATCAGCTCACCGTTGGCGGTGTCGCCGCTGAACTCCCAGAAGAAGGCCCCGCCGAGACCCTGGTTCTTGGCGTAGGTCATCTTGCCGCCGATCGTGGCGGGGGTGTCGTAGCTCCACCAGTTCGAGCCGCACTTGGCGTAGGCGGTGCCGGCGACCGTGCCGGTGGCCGGGCAGCTGGTCTTGAGGACCTTGTAGTCCTCGATGCCCGCCTCGTACGTGCCGGGCGCGGCGCCGGTGGCGGTGCCGCCGGGGGCGTCCTGGGTGACGCCGGTCCAGCCGCGGCCGTAGAAGCCGATGCCGAGCAGGATCTTGTTCGACGGCACGCCCAGGCTCTTCAGCTTCTGCACCGCGTTGTCGGTGTAGAAGCCCGCCACCGGGATGCCGGAGTAGGACGTGAGCGGCGAGTGCGGAGCCGTCGGGCCCTTGGCGTCCCAGGCGCCGAAGAAGTCGTAGGTCATGACGTTGTACCAGTCGACGTACTGCGCCGCGCCGCCGTAGTCGGCGAGGTCCATCTTGCCGCCGGAGTTGCCGTCGGCGGTGATCGCCGCGGTGATCAGGTAGTCCTTGCCGAACTTGGCGCGCAGCGCGGCCATCAGGTTCTTGAACGCCGCCGGGCCGCTGCTGTCACAGCTGAGACCGCAGGCGTTCGGGTACTCCCAGTCGATGTCGATGCCGTCGAACACGTCCGCCCAGCGCGGGTCCTCGACGAGGTTGTAGCAGGAGTTCGCGAACGCGGTGGGGTTGGCCGCCGCCTGCCCGAAGCCGCCCGACCAGGTCCAGCCGCCGAAGGAGTAGAGGATCTTGATGTTCGGGTACATCGCCTTGAGCTTGCGCAGCTGGTTGAACGCGCCGCGCAGCGCGTTGGGGTTGTCCCAGGTGTCCGCCTTGCCGTCCACGCTGTTGGCCGTCGTGTAGGCCATGTCGTAGTCGGCATAGGAGTCGCCGATCGCGCACTGGCCGTTGGTCACGTTGCCGAAGGCGTAGTTGATGTGGGTGAGCTTGGCGGCCGAGCCGCTGCTCACGATGTTCTTCACGAAGTACTGCCGGCCGTAGACGCCCCAGTCGGTGAAGTAGCCCATCACCTTCTTCCCGCCGGGCGGCGGGGGCGAGCTCGGGCTCGCCGAGGGCGACGGCGACGCGGAGGGAGACGTGGACGGCGAGGCCGAGGGCGAGGCGGACGGGCTGGGGCTCGGGCTCTTGCTCGGGCTGGCCGAGGGGGAGGCGGTCGGCCCGCCGGTGCAGGGCGCGCCGTTCAGGGTGCAGTTCAGCGGGGTCGAGCCGCCGGGCGCGCCGACGAAGCCGAAGCTCGCCGAGGCGCCCGCCGCGAGGCCGCCGCTCCAGGAGGGGTTCTTGAACGTGTAGTGGTTGCCGCTCTTGGTCATGGTGGCGTCCCAGGCCGAGCTGATCGTCGCGCCCGAGGGCATGTCGATCTCGACGGTCCAGCTCGGCAGGGCGTCCGACCCGGCCTTCACGGTGTACTTGCCCTGGAAGCCGGAGCCCCAGTCGGAGTCGACGGCGTACGTGGCGGTGGCGGGGGTGGCGGCGGTGGCGGTCCCGAGCGCGAGCGGCGCGAGTAACGCGGCGCCCGCGATCACGGACCCTAGGAGGATCTTTCGCAACGGAGCTCCTGCTCTTGGGGGGTAAAGGACAGGAAAGTTTCCTATTAGTTAGGAGAGTAAGCACAGACAGCGAAGGGGTCAACGCCCTCCTGGCCCTCTAAGCGTTGTTTAAGCCTGCGCTAAGGTCACCGACCCGGCGACAGGAGAGTCTCCACCCCGGGGCGGGCGCGGCCGGCGCCGGCTCTCGTACGATGAGTCGGTGCACGGCTTCCTCCGCTCCGTGTGGCATGAGCCCCGTCCCCCCGATCCACCCGTACGCGTGTGGCGGGACTGGGCGCTCGTCGGGGTGCTCGTGCCGCTCGCGGTGCTCGAAGGGGCGCTGCGGCCGGACCTGCCGTGGCGGCTCTTCTCCGTGGCCGTCACCGTCGGGCTGGTGCCCACCCTGCTGTGGCGGCGGACCCGGCCCCTCGCGATGCTCGCGATCTGCTTCATCACCACGAGCCTGATCCCGATCCTCGTGGGCGGCGCGACGCTCGACATGTACACGCTGGTGTCCATGCTGATCCTGCCGTACGCGGTGTTCCGGTGGGGGTCGGGCCGTGAGATCGTGACCGGCCTGGGAGTCATGCTCGTCGCCGCCGGTCTCTCCGTGCTCGTCAAACATGCCGCTGTCGCCGACGTGGTCGGGCCGTTCGCCGTCATGCTCGCCACCACCAGCCTGGGCGCGGTGTTCCGCTACCGGGCCGGGGCGAGGATGCGCGAGCTGGACCAGGTCAAGCTGCTGATGCGCGAGCAGCTCGCCCGCGACCTGCACGACACGGTCGCGCATCACGTCTCCGCGATGGCCATCCGCGCGCAGGCCGGGCTCGCCACGGCGGCGGCGCGGCCGGACGCCGCGGCCGAGGCTCTCCGCGTGATCGAGGCCGAGGCGGCACGGGCCCTCGACGAGATGCGCGCCATCGTCCGCGTCCTGCGCCGGGACCGGCCGGCGGAGCTGACCCCCGGCCGGCGCATCACCGATCTCGAACGGCTCGCGAGCCGGGGCGGCTCCCACCACCCGGCGGTCGAGGTGGAGATATCGGGAGACCTGGACGGCCTGTCGCCGTCGGTCGAGTCCGCGGTCTACCGCATCGCCCAGGAGGCGGTGACCAACGCCGTACGGCACGCGCGTCGCGCCACCCGGGTCGAGGTGCGCGTCGCCGCCGACGAGACGGCGGTGCGCCTGTGCGTGCGCGACGACGGCGACGGGGGCTCCACGCGCCCGGCCGCGTCGCCGGGATACGGGATCATCGGCATGAGCGAGCGCGCGAATCTTCTCGGCGGCACGTGCGTGGCCGGCCCGGACCGTGATCGGGGGTGGACGGTGACCGCGGTGCTTCCCCGGGCCGGGATCGCGACATGAGCGAGCGGAGCGAGCGAGTCGGTGGGCACGGCGTCCGGGTGCTGATCGCCGACGACCAGGAGATCGTCCGCACCGGGCTGTCGATGATCCTCGACGCCCAGCCGGACATCGAGGTCGTCGGCACGGCCGCCGACGGGCGGCGGGCCGTCGAGCTCGCCCGGCGCCTGCGCCCCGACGTGTGCCTGTTCGACATCCGCATGCCCGGGACCGACGGCATCGAGGCGACCCGGTCCCTCGCCGGACCGGACGTCGCCGACCCCCTCGCCGTCGTCGTGATCACCACGTTCGACCTCGACGAGTACGTCTACGCCGCGCTGAGAGCGGGCGCCCGGGGTTTCCTGTTGAAGAACGCCGGCGCCGACATGCTCGCGCAGGCCGTGCACGCCGCCGCGGGCGGCGACGCGCTCATCGCCCCGAGCGTCACCGCGCGGCTGCTCGGCGCCTTCGCCCGCACCGGTCCCGCCCCCTCACCCGCGCAGCCCATCGAGGCGCTCACCTACCGGGAGGAGCAGATCCTCGCCGCCGTGGCGCGCGGCCGGACCAACGGCGAGATCTCCGCCGAGCTGCACATCTCGCTCAGCACGGTCAAGACCCACGTCGCCAGCCTGATGGCCAAGCTCGGCGCCCGCAACCGGGTGGAGATCGCCATCTGGGCCTACGAGACCGGCCGCGTCAGGAGCTGACCGGGGTCCCGGCTCAGGCGCGAGGCGGCGGCGTTCGGCGCGAGATCGCCCAGTCCGGCGCCCAGGTCCCGGCGGCGTCGTGGCCGGCCGCCGTGGCGGCGAGGTGGGCGCGGAGGGTGGCCAGCGCGGGGTGGGGGTTGTCGCGGTGCCACAGAAGCGAGTGCGGGTAGACGGGCATGGGGTCGGTCACCGGGATGCGGCGCAGGCCATGGCCCGCGGGCCAGACGACGCGGGTCTGCCCGCCCATGAAGGTGGCCAGGGCCGGGGTGTCGGCGATGGTGTCGAGGAGCGCGTCGGAGCCGAAGTTGGGGCCGGTCGCCTCGATGGTGAGGCCGAACTCGGCGACGAGGTCGTCGTAGTAGGCGGCCCACTCGGTGCCGGGGACGAGGCCGGGCATCCAGATCCGGTGCCCGGCGAGCTGGGCGACGGTCACCGACCGGGCGCCGGCCAGCGCGTGGGCGGGGCCGGTGAGGAGCTGGAGCGGTTCGTCGAGCACCCGTACGGACTCGATGTCGTCGGGAAGGGGCCGGCCGGGCATGGCGACGGCGCGGAAGGACGCGTCGATCGCGCCGGACCGGACGGCGGCGACGGCCCTCTCGATGTCGAACAGCATCACCACGTCGAGGTCGATGTCGGGGTGCGCGCGGTGGAAGCTGCGCATCAGGCCCGAGGCCGCGCCGCGTGAGTTGAGCACGTCGACGCGCAGCGGACGGCGGCCGGCGCGCACTGAGGCGACGGCCCGGTCGGCGGCGCGCAGCAGCTCCCGGGCGTGGGGCAGGAACGCCTGCCCGTCGATGGTGAGCTCGGCGCCGCGCGGCGTGCGGGTGAACAGCCGCACGCCGAGGTCGCGCTCCAGCGCGGCGATGCGCTTGGAGACGGCCTGCTGGGTGACCGCCAGCTCGGCGGCGGCCTCCTGGAACCGCCCCGCGTCGGCGGCGGCGACGAAGGTCCGGACGGTGTCGAGGTCCATGCGGACACCCTAGGGACACAACCGTTGGTTGTGGCCGGGCGGCCCTGCGGTTGTTTGATCTGGGGGCATGGTGCTCGCTTTGATGCTTCCGATCGCGAATAGGTTGTGCGAGCGAGTGACGAGGGGCGTCGGGCATGAGGAACGGGCACCGGCTGGGGCGGCGGTTCGGGTGGCTCTGGGCAGCGTACGGGACCAGCGCGCTCGGCACGTGGCTCGCCTTCGGCGCGTTCCCGCTGATCGCGGTGCAGGTGCTGCACGCCGGGCCGGTGGAGGTCGCGGCGTTGTCCTCCGTGGGGGCGGCGGTGGGCGCGGCCGTGGCGGTGCCGCTGGGCCCGTGGGTGGAGTTCCGCCGCAAGCGGCCGGTGCTGATCGGGATGGACCTGGTGCGGTTCGCGGCGCTGCTGACGATCCCCGCCGCGTTCGCGCTCGGCGTGCTCTCCTTCGTCCAGCTCCTGCTGGTCTCGGTGGTCGTCGCGGCGGCCGACATCACCTTCCGTGCCGCCTCCGGCGCGTACCTGAAGACGCTGGTGCCGGCCGAGGACCTGCTCGTCGCCAACGCCCGATTCGAGTCGACGTCCTGGACGACCACGATCATCGGACCGCCGCTCGGCGGTGCCGCGATCGGGTTCCTCGGTCCGGTGGCGACGGTGGTGGCCGACGCGGTCAGCTACCTGCTCTCGGCCCTGGGCATCCGCGCGACAGGCGGTCAGGAGCCGCGGCCCGAGCGCCGGGAGACCGCGCGCATACGCGCCCGGGACCTGCTCGACGGCTGGCGGTACATCCTCGCCGACGCGACGCTGCGCCCCCTGTTCTTCAACACCGCCGTGTTCAACGGCCTGGTGATGGCCGCGGACGCGCTGCTGGCCGTCCTGATGCTCGGCCGGCTCGGGTTCGAGCCGTGGCAGTACGGCCTCGCCTTCGCCGCCCCCTCGATCGGCGGGCTGCTGGGTTCGCGGCTGGCCCGGCCACTCGTCACCCGGTTCGGGCAGCACCGGGTCCTGGTCGTCTCCGGGGCGCTGCGCGCGCTCTGGCTCGTCGGCCTGGCCTTCGTGGGGCCGGGCGCCGGAGGGCTGCTGCTGGTGATGGGTGTCGAACTCGGGCTCATCTTCTGCTGCGGGGTCTTCAATCCCGTCTGCGCCACCTACCGCCTCGAGCGCACCGCGACCGATCGGGTCGCCCGCACGCTGTCCGCCTGGTCGGTGACGACCAAGGCCTCGACCGCGCTCCTGACGGCCGTCTGGGGCGTGCTGGGCGGCCTGCTCGGCCCGCGTACGGCCATCGGCCTGGCCGGTGTGCTCCTGCTGGCGACCCCGCTGCTGCTCCCCCGACGCGCCGCGACGCCGCTCGGCGAGCCCCTCGCTGAGCCGCTCGCCGAGCCCCTCGCCGAGACGGAGCCCGCACCGAGCGGTGCCTGACGGGCCGCCACGGCTGTCACCGTGACTTCATCACCCGACGCGCGCGCACGACGCCGCCATCGCCGGCGTCACCACCAGCGGCGTCGTACTGTCCACCGTCACTGACGCCGCCGACCGCGACTACCGGCTCTACGTCCTGTCCGACGGCGTCACCGATGCGGACCCGCACTCACGCATCGTCGGGCAGCGGTTCGCCGGTCTCCAGCAGCGACTTCAGGCTCGCCACCACGTTCGGCCAGCCGTGGCTGACCATCTCGGCCAGGCCCGATCCGGGCTCGAAGCCGTCGTGCACGACGGTGAGCTTCACGACCTGCGCGGCGGCCTCCTCAATCGTGAAGGTGACCTTCGAGCGGGCCTCCCCGGACAGCCGGGCGAGCAGCTCCTCGTCCCAGCCGAAGCGCTTGGCGAGCTCCGGGGTGATGGCGTGCCAGGTGTAGGAGAGCCGGCTGTAGGGTTCGGCCTCCAGCACGACCTGCTCGGGGTCGCTGATCAGCACGCCATGGTTGTCCCAGGTCATCGGCGAGCCGGCGGACCAGTCCGTGGTGAACTCCGTGGCCCAGTAGCGGCGGGTGAAGGCGGGCTCGGTCAGCGCCTGCCAGAGCTTCTGCGGGGTGGTGCGGATGTAGGTGGTGTAGACGAAGGTCGGCGCGTCCATCGGGGTCTCCTCCAGGGCGAGTTTCAGGTCCGCCAGGGCTTGGACCCTGGCCCGGTCGTAGCGGCTGATCCACCGGTGGGCGATCTCTTGCACGGGCGCGGCGTTGAGGTAGTGCAGCTTCTCCCGGCCCCGCCGCACGGTGGCGACGAGCCCGGCCTCCTCCAGCACAGCGAGGTGCTTGCTGACGGACTGCCTGGCCATGTCGAGTCCGGCGCACAGCTCGCGCAGCGTCTGCCCGTTGCGGGCGTTCAGCGAGTCGAGCAGCGCGCGCCGGCTCGGATCGGCCAGCGCCTTGAACACCTCGTCCATGCCCGCCCTCGTACCCGGGTTGCCACCTGTCGATATGCAGCCTTACGGCTGCCTTTAAGTTAGGCAGCCGGATGGCTGCCTGTCAAGACGCGCATCAGGTCGAGCTTCGCAACACTCGGTTGAAGTCGCCTACTTCGCCCTTCGGGACAGAGCGGGGAGTCGGGGCCCCTTGCGGACGGCCCACTCCGCGACGACGAGGTTGATCACCCATCCGGCGCCCATCAGCAGCGCCCGGGGGAGCGGGCCGGGCTCGCCGGCCAGCGCCATCCAGGGACCGACGGTCAGCAGCTGGGTGCCCGCACCCATGCCGATCGCGTAGCCCCGTGTCATCCAGGCGCGGTGACGGGCCACGTCCCGCCGCCGGATCGCCGCGAAGCCGAGGACGAGCGACACGATCATGAGAGTGCCGAACACCAGCCGCAGGCCCACGAGGAGGGCGCTGTCGTTGGGCAGGTGGGGATAGAACAGCGTCATCCACAGACCCGTGAACGCGCTGACGAGCCCGGACGGAACCACGAGCCGCCCGGCGGCGCGGTGCCACGCGGGCCTGCGGCGGCGTAATCCGTGGGCGAACTGGAGGGCCCCCAGGACGCTGAAGAGCGTGACGGAGACGATGTGCGCGACGACGGGCGCGGGCGTCGCGAAATACCGGACGCTGTCCTGCGTGATCGGCCCGCCGCCGGCCAGCTGCCCCAGCCGGGTGGACCCGGCGATCACCGGGACGGCGCTGAGCGCGATCAGCGCGGCGGGCACGGCCCACCCCGCCCTGCGGTTCCTGCCGGATGAGTTGCTCCGCGCGAGTGTGGGCCGTTCCATCGATTCGGTCATGCGCCGATCGTGGTCCGCGAGGGGGCGGCGGTTCATCGGCGGAACGGCCGGATCCGCCCCGCTCGATCGGCTGCCGATCGGGCGTACTTTCGGCCGATACGCCCCGCATGCGGCGCTTCTTACGCTGGCTCTCCCCACCGCCGAGGTGACGAGGAGAAAATGCGATGAAGGCGTTCGTCCTACGCTCGTACGGTCCGCCCGACGTCCTGGAGCTCACCGACGTCGACACGCCCGTGCCCGGCCCCGGCGAGGTGCTGGTCCGGGTCCGCGCCACCTCCGTCCAGCCGTACGACTGGCACCACATGAGAGGCGAGCCCTACGTCGCGCGTCTGATGGGCGGCACGCTCGGCCCGCGCGGGCCGCGAGTCGGCATCCTGGGCGCCGACGTGGCGGGGCAGGTCGAGGCGGTCGGCGCCGGCGTCACCGGGTTCCGCCCGGGCGACGAGGTGTTCGCGCTGCTCACGCAGGGCGGCTTCGCCGAGTACGTGTGCGTACGGGAGAGCGCACTGGCCAGGAAGCCGGAGAACCTGTCGTTCGAGCAGGCGGCCGCGGTGCCGATGGCGGCCGTCACCGCACTGATCGCGCTCGACCAGGGACGGGTCCAGGCGGGGCACAGGGTTCTCGTGAACGGGGCCTCGGGCGGCGTGGGGACCTTCGCCGTGCAACTCGCCAAGGCGTTCGGCGCCGAGGTCACCGGCGTGTGCAGCGGCCGGAACGCGGACCTGGTGCGGTCGATCGGCGCGGACGAGGTCGTCGACTACACGAAGGAGGACTTCACGCGGCACGGGCGGCGCCACGACCTGCTGCTCGACATCGCGGGCACCCGCGCGCCGCGGTCCTGCGCGCGGGTGCTGAAGCCCCGGGGGACGCACCTCGTCGTCGGCGGGCCGGCCGGACGATGGCTGCAGCCCGTCGGCCACATCATCGCGACGCTCGCGGTGTCGCCGTTCGTGTCCCAGCGCGTGGTCGTGACCCGGGTGTCCTACGGCGAGAAGGTCCGGGGCGACCTGATGCGGCTGACCGACCTCATCGAGGACGGCAAGGTCACCCCGGTGATCGACCGCGCCTACCCGTTCGACGAGATCCCGGCGGCCATCGGGTACGTGGAACGGGGGCACGCCCGCGGAAAGGTCGTCGTCACGGTCTGACCGGCCTCTCCGGGGCCTGCTTCGGCCGCCACGCGCAGCCGGTCGGCCACGTCGGGCAGGACCGGGATCGGCTCGGGCGGGTCAAGCACCCGGAACGAGAATCCCGTGGCCGCGACGTGCAGGGCCGGCCCTGTCCCGGTGTCCGCGGCGCCGACCCCGGTCGGCGGGGCTCAGGACTCGGCGACCAGGCCCTCGGGTTCGGCCTCCGCCTCGTCGGCGGCCGTCTCGGCGCGCTCCTCCATCTCCGGGCTCACGGCCGTCGGGCTCTCCACCGGCCGCAGCCACACGACGCCGAGCGGCGGCACGCGCAGCCGGGCCGAGCAGGGCAGCCCGTGCCGCGGCACCTCGACCGAGTCGACCGCGCCCATGTTGCCGACGCCGCTCCCGGCGTACTCGTACGCGTCGGTGTTGAGGATCTCCTCCCACCGGCCGGGGGTGGGCAGGCCGAGGTGGTAGTCCTCGTGCGGGGCGCCGGAGAAGTTGGCGACGCAGGCCAGCACCGAGCCGTCCGCGCCGTACCGCAGGAACGACAGCACGTTGCCCGAGGCGTCGTCCGCGTCGATCCAGCGGAAGCCCTCGTGGGTGTTGTCGCGCGAGTACAGCGCGGGCGACTCGCGGTAGACGCGGTTGAGGTCCTTCACCAGACGCCGTACGCCCTGGTGGAAGTCGAAGTCCAGCACCCACCAGTCGAGGCCGTTCGCCTCCGACCACTCGGCCCCCTGGCCGAACTCGCCGCCCATGAACAGCAGCTGCTTGCCCGGATGGGCCCACATGAAGCCGTACAGCGCGCGCAGGTTGGCGAAGCGCTGCCACTCGTCGCCCGGCATCTTGCCCAGCAGCGACCCCTTGAGGTGGACGACCTCGTCGTGCGACAGCGGCAGCACGAAGTTCTCCGAGAAGGCGTACATCAGGGAGAACGTCATCTGGTGGTGGTGATACTGCCGGTAGATCGGCTCGCGGGACATGTAGCTGAGCGAGTCGTGCATCCAGCCCATGTTCCACTTGAAGCCGAAGCCGAGCCCGCCGAGGTGGACGGGCCGCGACACGCCGGGCCAGGCGGTCGACTCCTCCGCGATCGTCATGATTCCCGGCTCCTCGCGGTAGACGACGGAGTTCATCTCCTTGAGGAACTCGATCGCGTCGAGGTTCTCCCTGCCGCCGTACACGTTGGGCGTCCACTCGCCCTCGCGCCGGGAGTAGTCGAGGTAGAGCATCGAGGCGACGGCGTCCACCCGCAGGCCGTCGACGTGGAACTCCTTGAGCCAGTAGAGCGCGTTGGCCACCAGGAAGTTGCGCACCTCGTTGCGGCCGAAGTCGAAGACGTACGTGCCCCAGTCGGGGTGGGTGCCGCGGGCGGGGTCGGCGTGCTCGTAGAGCGGCGTGCCGTCGAAGCGGGCCAGCGCCCACTCGTCCATGGGGAAGTGCGCGGGCACCCAGTCCACGATCACGCCGATGCCGGCCCGGTGCAGCTCGTCGACGAGGTGGCGGAAGTCGTCGGGGGAGCCGAACCGCGAGGTCGGGGCGTAGTAGGAGGTCACCTGGTAGCCCCACGAGCCGCCGAACGGATGCTCGGCGACCGGCAGGAACTCCACGTGCGTGAACCCCATGTCCTTGACGTACCCGACCAGCTCGCGGGCGAGGTCGCGGTAGGACAGGCCGGGCCGCCACGAGCCCAGGTGCACCTCGTAGGTGCTCATCGGCTCGGCGAGGGCGTCGCGCGACGGCCGGGCGGCCATCCATTCCTCGTCGCGCCACTCGTACGCCGACCTCTCGACGATGCTGGCGGTCGCCGGGGGGATCTCGGTGCGGCGGGCCATAGGGTCGGCCTTCTCCCGCCAGATCCCGTCGAGGCCGAGGATCTGGAACTTGTACCTCGTGCCCTCGCCGATCTCCGGGAGGAACAGCTCCCACACCCCGGACCGGCCGAGCGAGCGCATGGGGTGGGCGGCCCCGTTCCAGTGGTTGAAGTCGCCGATCACCCGCACGCCCTGCGCGTTCGGCGCCCACACCGAGAAGGCCGTCCCGTCCACGTCCTCGTGGCGGATCACTCGCGCCCCGAGCACCTCCCACAGCCGCTCGTGCCGGCCCTCACCGATCAGGTGCAGGTCCAGCTCGCCCAGCGTGGGCCAGTGCCGGTACGGGTCGTCCGTCTCGTACGGCGGGGCGTCGGGATAGGTGATGCGCAGGCGGTAGTCGGGGATCTTGTCGACGCCGTGCAGCGTCACCTCGAACACCCCGAACGCGACATGACCCATCTCGTGCGCCGACCCGTCGGCCAGCACCTCGACCTTCTCCGCGAAGGGACGCAGGGCCCTGATCGTGACGCCGTCGGGCCCGGGATGGGCTCCCAATATGGAGTGGGGGTCGTGGTGCGCGCCCCCCGCCAGCCGGTCCAAGTCCATGTCGCCCAACCTGCCCTAGATATACCCCTCCGAACACCCTGATCTTGTCAGCGGAACGCCGCGAGCGGGATGGGCAGCCACGAGGGGCGGTTGCGCGCCTCGTAGACGACCTCGTACACCGCCTTGCTCAGCTCCAGGGCGCGCAGCAGCACCGCGTCGTCGCCGCGGATGCGCCCGCCGCCCTCCGAGTAGCCGGCCAGGAACGCGGCGCGGTTGCGCTCCGACCACTCCCTGGCCCGGCTCTCCAGCCCCTCGGCGTTCGGATGCCCGGCCAGCAGGTGCCGTGCGGCGTAGTCGAACGAGCGCAGCATGCCCGCCACGTCACGCAGCGGCGAGTCGAGCGCCCGCCGCTCGGCCAGCGGCTGGCCCGGCTCGCCCTCGAAGTCGAGCACCACCCAGTCGGTCATGGTGCGCATGACCTGGCCGAGGTGGTAGTCGCCGTGCACCCGCTGCACCGGGATCTCGTGGCCGAGGTCGGACAGCCGGTCGAACGCGTCGGCGGCCACATCGGCGCGCTCGCCGAGGCGCGGCACCTCGGCGACCGCCTTGTCCAGCCGGCGGCGGAACCGCTCGGTCATCCGCTTGATCTCCGGCGGCTCGATCGTCCCCGTGGGGAAGGCCTCGGCGAGTTCGCGGTGCACCTGCGCGGTGGCCAGCCCGAGCCGCCGCGCCTCGGCGGCGAAGTCGCCTCCGGCATCCTCCGCCGGCATGCCCTCGAGGCACGCGTAGAGGTCGCGCACGCTGGTCAGCGCCATCGACCAGCCCTCGTTGGCGTTCTGCAGGTACTCCTGCATGATCGCCAGGGTGGTCGGCTCGCCCTGGAGCTCGGTCTCGATCCAGCCGTACGGCTTGGCCACGTGGGCCGAGCCCGCGTCGGCGAGCGCCGTGATGATCTCCAGCTCGGGGTTGACCCCCGGGTTGAGCTGGCGGAACAGCTTGAATATGTACTTGTCGCCGTACACCAGCGAGGTGTTCGACTGCTCCGCGGTCAGCACCAGGCTGCGTTGCGAGGTGTCGATCTCCGCCCCGTGCGCGGGGTGGAAGCCGAGGCCGTCGAACCGGCGGTCCCCGGCCATCCCCTCCAGCAGGTGCCCCGTCAGGGCGGAGTCGTGCAGCGCGTCGTAGACGTTCACCTCGCGGCCGTCGCGGCGGCACGTGCCGATCAGCACGTGCCCGAGCCGGTCGGGCAGGTGCTCGCGCAGCCCGACCGGGATCTGGTAGCGCGTGCGGCGCTCCCCCTGCCGCACGCACACGATGAGGTGGAGCAGCGCCGGGTCGCCGGCGGCGATCTCGATCTCGGAGTCGATGGACAGGTCGTCGATGGCGCGCCCCTTGCCGGCGAACCACCGTTGTCCGGTGATCCAGCCGGCCAGGAGTCCCTGAAGTGAAGTCGTCACTCCTCCTTCGTGCCGGCCGTCCTGTGCGTGACGGGCAGTGTGAACCAATAGAACCCATGCCCAGGGAGCGTCAAAAGATACGGAAGCTCGCCGATCGGGGGGAAAGGAACTCCGCCCATGCACTCGACCGGCGTGGATCCCTCGAACCTGCGCAGGTCCAGCTCGACCGGCTGGGGGAAGCGTGACAGGTTGTTGACGCACAGGACCCGGTCGTCGCCCAGCTCCCGGACGAACGCGAGCACGCTCGGGTTGGACGAGTTCAGCTCGGTGAACTCGCCGAGGCCGAACACCGGGTGACGCTTGCGGATCTCGATCATGCGCTTGGTGAAGTGGAGCAGCGAGCTGGCGCTCTTCTGCTGCGCCTCGACGTTGATCGCCTGGTACCCGTAGATCGGGTCCATGATCACCGGCAGGTAGAGCCGGCCGGGGTCGCAGCTCGAGAAGCCCGCGTTGCGGTCGGGCGTCCACTGCATCGGCGTGCGGACGCCGTCCCGGTCGCCGAGCCAGATGTTGTCGCCCATGCCGATCTCGTCGCCGTAGTACATGACCGGCGAGCCGGGCAGGCTGAGCAGCAGCGCGGTGAACAGCTCGATCTGGTTGCGGTCGTTGTCCAGCAGCGTCGCCAGCCGGCGGCGGATGCCGACGTTGGCCCGCATGCGGGGGTCCTTGGCGTACTCGGAGTACATGTAGTCGCGCTCTTCGTCGGTGACCATCTCGAGCGTGAGCTCGTCGTGGTTGCGCAGGAAGATGCCCCACTGGCAGTTCTCGGGGATCTTCGGCGTCTGGGCCAGGATCTCCGAGATCGGGTAGCGCGACTCCCGCCGCACCGCCATGAAGATGCGCGGCATCAGTGGGAAATGGAAGGCCATGTGGCATTCGTCGCCGCCGGTGACCGGGTCGCCGAAGTACTCCACCACGTCGGCCGGCCACTGGTTGGCCTCGGCCAGCAGCACCCGGTCGGGATAGAGGCGGTCCACCTCGGCCCGCACCCGCTTCAGGTACGCGTGGGTCGCCGGCAGGTTCTCGCAGTTGGTGTCCTCCTGCTCGAACAGGTACGGGATCGCGTCGAGCCGGAAGCCGTCGATGCCGAGGTCGAGCCAGAAGCGGATGACCTCCAGCATCGCGTCCTGCACCGCCGGGTTCTCGAAGTTGAGGTCCGGCTGGTGGTGGAAGAACCGGTGCCAGTAGTACTGCCCGCGGACCGGGTCGTAGGTCCAGTTGGACGCCTCGGTGTCGATGAAGATGATCCGGGCGTCCTTGTACCTCTCGTCCGTGTCGCTCCAGACGTAGAAGTCGCCGTACGGCCCCTCGGGGTCGTTGCGGGACGCCTGGAACCACGGGTGCTGGTCGCTGGTGTGGTTCATGACCAGGTCGGCGATGACTCGGATGCCCCGCTTGTGCGCCTCGTCGACCAGCCTGATGAAGTCCCCCAGATCACCGAAGTCCGGAAGGATCTTCATGTAGTCCGAGATGTCGTACCCGCCGTCCTTGAGGGGGGACTCGTACAGCGGGAGCAGCCAGAGGCAGTCGATGCCGAGCCACTGGAGATAGTCCAGCTTGTCGATGAGGCCGCGGATGTCGCCGGTGCCGTCGCCGTTCGAGTCGGCGAAGCCCCGGATCAGCACCTCGTAGAAGACAGCCCGCTTGTACCAGTACTTGTCCCGTGGTTCCTCCTCGGTGAAGGTGTTCGGGACGGGCGTGGTGTGGCTGGGCTGTGTGTGACTGGGCTGAGGTGTCGTCGAGCTCACCTTTTGACTCCCCGGATGTGCCGAGCTGCGCTCACGGGCGGTGCGCTGACCCGTGGCGGAGCGTGAGAATGTGTGCGGGATGGACGTGCGGGTCGAGGCGCACGTAGTTCGCCTGCCCCCAGCGGTACGACTCGCCCGACAGTTGGTCGTCCACGACGAACTCGGCATGCCAGTCGAGACCGAGGGCGGGCATGTCGAGCCGGACCGTCGCCTCGTGTGTGTTGTGTGGATCCAGATTGACGACGGCCAGCACGACATCGCCTAGTCCGTGCCGTCGTGAGGCCGTGTCGTAGGCGCCGGGCAGCCGCTTGGAGAAGCAGATCACGTCCGGCTGGTCGACGTTGTGAAACCGTAGGTTACGCAATTCCTGGAGCGCCGGGTGTGCTCTTCTCAACAAATTGAGCTGGGTAATGAGCGGGGCAAGGCTGCGGCCCTCACGCTCCGCCTCCGCCCAGTCACGCGGCCTGTACTGGTACTTCTCGCTGTCGAGGTACTCCTCGCTGCCCGGACGAACCGGGATGTTCTCGGCCAGCTCGTACCCCGAGTAGACCCCCCAGGTGGGCGCCGTCAGCGCCGCCAGGACCGCCCGGATCTTGAACGCCGGCACGCCTCCGTGCTGGAGGAACTCGTGCAGGATGTCGGGCGTGTTGACGAACAGGTTCGGCCGCAGGAAGTGCGAGGTCTCGTGGGACAGCTCCCGCAGGTACTCCTCCACCTCCGGCTTGGAGTTGCGCCAGGTGAAGTAGGTGTACGACTGGTGGAACCCGATCTTGGCGAGGGTCTGCAGCATGGCCGGGCGGGTGAACGCCTCGGCGAGGAACAGCACGTCGGGGTCGGTCGTGTTGATGTCGGACAGCAGCCGCTCCCAGAACCGGACCGGCTTGGTGTGCGGGTTGTCCACCCGGAAGATCCGCACCCCGTGGTCCATCCAGTGGCGGACCACCCGCTTGATCTCCGCGTAGATCCCCTCGGGGTCCTTGTCGAAGTTCAGGGGGTAGATGTCCTGGTATTTCTTCGGCGGGTTCTCGGCGTACGCGATCGAGCCGTCGGCCCGGATGTTGAACCACTCCGGGTGCTCCTTTACCCAGGGGTGGTCGGGAGAGCACTGGAGCGCGAGGTCGAGGGCGATCTCCATGCCCAGCTCGCGTGCCTTGGCGACGAACTCGTCGAAGTCCTCGATCGTGCCCAGATCGGGATGGATCGCGTCGTGCCCGCCCTCCTGTGAGCCGATGGCCCAGGGCGACCCGGGGTCGTACTGGTCGGGGGTGAGGGTGTTGTTGCGGCCCTTGCGGAACTGCGTCCCGATCGGGTGGATCGGCGGCAGGTAGACCACGTCGAAGCCCATCTGGGCGATCGCCGGGAGCCGCTTGGCCGCCGTCCTGAACGTCCCGGACTTGGGCGCGACGCCCTCCTGCCCCACCACGGCCCCCTCGGAGCGGGGGAAGAACTCGTACCACGAGCCGAAGAGCGCACGCCGCCGGTCCACCCGTACGCGGTTGCGGCCCGACCGGGTGAGCAGGTCGCGCAGCGGGTGCGCGGCGATCAGCGCGGCCGTCTCGGGCATCTGGGTCACCGCGAAGCGTGCCCTGGGGTCCACCGCCTCGTCCCGCAGGCGGGCCGCGAGGGCCAGCAGCGCGGCCCGGTGCCCGCAGGTGCCGCCCGCCTCCGCCGCCGCGCAGTCCGCCGCCCGCACGCCCTTGGCCGCCCGCTCGAACAGCCGGGCGCCCTCCTCGCACATGAGGTCGGCGTCCAGGTTGCGGGGGATCTTGATGCCCGCGTCGTGCATCCACGTGGCGATCGGATCGCTCCAGGCCTCCACCCGGAACTGCCACAGGCCCTCGCTGGGCAGGGTCACCTCCACGCTCCACCGGTCGGTGCCGGGCGCGGCCTCGCGCATGGGCAGCATCCGGCCGGGCGTGCCGCTCGGGTCGATCAGCACCACCCCGGCGGCGACCGCGTCGTGTCCCTCGCGGAACACCGTCGCGCTGATCTCGAAGGTCTCTCCCGCGGCGGCCTTGGCGGGCCACTGGCCGCAGTCGACGACGGGCTGGATGTCCTGGATGGGAATGCGTCCGATCATCGTCACTTCGTACTCGGGGGCGGCACACCGGGTGCCACCGGGGCTTGCGGGGCAGGAACAGCTTGTGGTCGGGCGGGCAGCACCAGAGACAGGATCCGCTGGCCGCGGTCCCTTCCTCGTTCATACAGGGGTTGCCCTAATAGTCCACTCTTACCCCTGCCGAACGAAAGACCGCCCGCCGTGTTTGGGACGGCGTCCCCGGGAGATCGATCATTGCGTGCCGGCCACCGCTGTCCGGCGTGGACATCACCAGGTCAAGGGTACTTTGGTGAGGTTTGAACCGGTTTGATGGTGGTGAGAGCGTTCGAGAACTGGCATCGCAGTACGACAAGTTTGATTCGGTCGCGCGTCGTGGCGCTGAGTAACTAGGGTCTGGCCCCGTGAGAGCTATCCGCAGGTTCACTGTCCGAACCGTTCTTCCCTCACAGCTCGCACCTCTGGGCGAGTTGGTCCAAAACCTCCGGTGGTCGTGGCACCCCGAGACCATGGACCTGTTCGCCGAGGTGGATCCCGAGGTCTGGGAGCGTGTCGAGCACGACCCCGTCGCGCTGCTCGGCGCGGTCGAGGCCGACAGGCTGCGCGAGCTCGCCCAGGACCGGCGCTTCCTGCGCCGCCTGGCCGACGCCGCCGACGACCTGCGGGAGTACATGACCGCCCCCCGCTGGTACCAGTCGCTCGAGGACGCGCCGAAGGCGATCGGCTACTTCTCGCCGGAGTACGGCATCGCCGCCGCCCTGCCGCAGTACTCCGGCGGCCTCGGCATCCTCGCCGGCGACCACCTGAAGGCCGCCAGCGACCTCGGCGTGCCGATCCTCGGCGTCGGTCTCCTCTACCGGCACGGCTACTTCACCCAGTCGCTGTCCGCCGAGGGCTGGCAGCTCGAGCACTACCCCTCCCTCGACCCGGGCGGCCTGCCGCTCACCCTGCTCAAGGAGGAGGACGGCGCGCCGGCCCGCATCAAGATCGGCCTCCCCGGCGGGAGCGTCCTGCACGCCCAGATCTGGGTGGCCCAGGTCGGCCGGGTGCCCCTGCTCCTGCTCGACTCCGACGTCGCCGAGAACGACGCGGTCGCCAGGGACGTGACCGACCGCCTGTACGGCGGGGGCGGCGACCACCGCCTGATGCAGGAACTGCTGCTCGGCGTCGGCGGCGTGCGGGCCATCCGGGCCTACTGCCGGATCACCGGCCACCCCGAGCCCGAGGTGTTCCACACCAACGAGGGCCACGCCGGTTTCCTCGGCCTGGAGCGCATCCGTGAGCTCACCGAGGCCCGCCTGTCGTTCGAGGAGGCCCTGGAGGCCGTACGCGCCGGGACCGTGTTCACCACGCACACGCCGGTCCCCGCGGGCATCGACCGGTTCCCCGCCGAGATGATCGCCCGGCAGTTCGGCGGGTCCAACGCCTGGCCGACGGTGTCGGTGGACCGCATCCTGCAGCTCGGCGCCGAGCCCGAGGGCCCCGACTCCGACCCGTCGGTCTTCAACATGGCCGTCATGGGCATGCGGCTGGCCCAGCGGGTCAACGGCGTGTCCGAGCTGCACGGCCACGTGAGCCGGGAGATGTTCCAGGGCCTGTGGCCGGGCTTCGACGTGGACGAGGTGCCGATCGGCTCGATCACCAACGGCGTCCACGCCCCGACCTGGGTCGGCCGGGAGATGATGGAGCTCGCCGGCAAGGAGCTGCCGTCGCTGATCGACAAGGCGCAGGGCTGGGAGGGCGTGCACAAGCTCTCCGACGCCGACATCTGGGGCATCCGCGCGACGCTGCGTGCCCGCCTGGTCGAGGAGGCGCGCCGGCGGCTGCGCAGGTCGTGGCGGCAGCGCGGCGCCAGCGAGGCCGAGCTGGGCTGGGTGGACGAGGCGCTCGACCCGGACGTGCTGACGATCGGCTTCGCCCGGCGGGTGCCCTCCTACAAGCGTCTGACCCTCATGCTCAGCCAGCCCGACCGGCTCCGCAGGCTGCTGCTCGACCCGGACAAGCCGGTGCAGATCGTCATCGCCGGGAAGGCGCACCCGGCCGACGAGGGCGGCAAGAAGCTCATCCAGCAGATCGTCCGCTTCGCCGACCAGGCGGACGTGCGGCACCGCATCGTCTTCCTGCCCGACTACGACATGGCGCTCGGGCAGCTCATGGTCACGGGGTCCGACGTGTGGATGAACAACCCGCTGCGCCCGCTGGAGGCGTGCGGCACGTCCGGCATGAAGGCGGCGCTCAACGGCGGCCTCAACCTGTCCATCCGCGACGGATGGTGGGACGAGTGGTACGACGGCAACAACGGCTGGGCGATCCCCAGCGCCGACGGCGTGGACGACCCCGAGCGCCGCGACGAGCTGGAGGCCACGGCGCTGTACGACCTCATCGAGCGGGAGGTCGCCGACCGCTTCTACGACCGGGCCCCCGACGGCCTGCCGCGGCGCTGGCTGGAGATGGTCAAGCACACGCTGAGCTCGCTCGGGCCGAAGGTGCTCGCCGGGCGCATGCTGCGCGACTACGTCACCGACCTGTACACCCCGGCGGCGGCCTCCGCCCGCACGCTCGCGGCCGACGGCTACGGCAACGCCCGGCTGTTCGCGGCCTGGAAGCTGCGCGTGGCCAAGGCGTGGCCGGGCGTGCGGGTCGAGCACGTCGAGGCGACCGGCCTGGGGGACACCCCCGAGCTGGGGGCCCGGCTGGAGCTGCGGGCCACGATCGCCCTCGGCGAGCTGTCGCCCGAGGACGTCCAGGTGCAGGCCGCCTACGGCCGGGTGGGCGCGCACGACGAGCTGCTCGCACCCGGCTACGTCACGCTGAAGGTCGACTCGGTGGGCGACGACGGCAGGGCGCACTACACCGGCGTCGTGCCGCTGGACCGCACCGGCGCGTTCGGCTACAGCGTGCGCGTGGTGCCGTTCCACCCGCTGATGGCGTCTGTGGCCGAGCTCGGCCTCATCACCGTCCCGGAGGAGCCGGTCGGCATGACCAACGGCACCCTGCGCTGACACCCCCGGTCACCCCTCTCGCCCGTTCCGCCGCAGGTGAGAGGGGTAGACCAGCACCATGGCACGGGCCCTGCGCATCGGGATGGTCGCGCCGCCGTGGTACGACGTCCCGCCCCGGACGTACGGCGGCATCGAGGCGGTGACCGCCGCCCTGGTCCGCGGCCTGCGGGCGCGCGGGCACCGGGTCACCGTCATCGGGGCCGGCCGCGGCGTGGATCTGCGGACCTACGACGAGCCGCCGTCGGCACGGATCGGCGAGTCGTTCCCCGAGGTGGTGCACGCGGCCGAGGCGGCCCGCCTCCTGCGGGGCCTGGACGTGGACGTCGTCCACGACCACTCGCTGGCCGGGCCGCTGACCGCCGCGGGGCGGCTCGTGCCGACGGTCGTCACCTGCCACAACGACGTGACCGGAGAGCTCGGGAGCTACTACAGGAGCCTCGGCGCGGACGTGTCCCTGGTGGCCATCTCCTCGGCCCAGCGCGCGCACGCGCCCGACCTGAACTGGGTGGGGCGGGTGCACAACGCCGTGGACGTCGCGGCGTGGCCGTTCCGGGAGCGCAAGGACGACTGGGTGCTGTGGCTGGGACGGCTCAGCCCGGACAAGGGCGCGCACCTCGCGATCGAGGCGGCGCGGGCGGCGGGGCGGCGCATCCTGCTGGTCGGCAGGCAGGCCGAGCGGGCGGAGCAGGCGTACTTCCGCGAGCGGGTGGAGCCGCTGCTCGGGCCCGACGTCGAATACCTGGGGGAGGCGGACGGCCCGCTCAAGAACGACCTGTTCTCCCGGGCACGGTGCCTGGTGCTCCCGCTGCTGTGGGAGGAGCCCTTCGGCATGGTCATGATCGAGGCGATGGCCTGCGGCACGCCGGTGGTGGCGCTGCGGCGGGGCGCGGTGCCCGAGGTCGTGGCCGACGGGGTGACCGGTTACGTCCGCGACACGCCCGGCGAGCTTCCCGCCGCGATCGAGGCGGTCTCCACGCTGGACCCGCACGAGGTGCGCGACCACGTGGTCCGGCGCTTCGACGTGCCCGTGATGGTCGAGGGATACGAGCGGGTCTACCGCGAGGTGACGGCCGCGGCGCCGGCCGCTCACCGGCGGCCCCTCCCGCTCGGGCGCTGATCTTCCCTCTATCGTGGGGGCCATGGGTGAATTCGTCAGGGTGGAGATCTCCGAGCACATCGCCACGATCCGGCTCGACCGGCCGAAGATGAACGCGCTGAACCGGCAGGTCCAGGAGGAGATCGCGGAGGCCGCGCGGCTCGTGGACGCCGATCCGAACACGCACGCGGTCATCGTCTACGGCGGCGAACGCGTCTTCGCGGCCGGCGCCGACATCAAGGAGATGGCGGTCATGTCCTACGCCGACATGGCCGTGCACTCGCGCGCCCTGCAGGACTGCTTCACCGCCGTCGCGCGGATCGGCAAGCCGGTGATCGCGGCGATCACCGGGTACGCCCTGGGCGGCGGCTGCGAGCTCGCGCTGTGCGCCGACCTCCGGGTGGCCGGAGAGAGCGCGAAGCTCGGCCAGCCGGAGATCACCCTCGGGATCATCCCCGGCGCGGGCGGGACCCAGCGCCTGCCCCGGCTCGTCGGGCCCGCCCGGGCCAAGGACCTGATCTTCACCGGGCGGCACGTGGACGCCGCCGAGGCGCTGGCCATCGGCCTGGTCGACCGGGTGGTGCCCGACGGCGAGGTCTACACGGCGGCGCTCGAACTCGCCGCGACCTTCGCCGAGGGGCCGGTCGCCGCGGTCCGGGCGGCCAAGCTCGCGATCGACCACGGCCTCGAGACCGACCTCGACACCGGCCTGGAGATCGAGCGGCTCCAGTTCTCGGGCCTTTTCGCCACCCAGGACGCCCGGGAGGGCATGACGGCCTTCGCCGAGAAGCGCCGCCCCAAATTCACCGGCCAGTGACATCGCCGCGCCCTCTGTGTTGATTTGCCGCGCCTGCGGCGCGGCGGCTCGGGGCGCCTACAGTCCGCGTCTTCCCTCGGTGCGTGCTCGCTCGTTCCTCGCTGCGCGCGCTCCTCAGTCCAGACACGGCCGCGCCCCTCTGTGTTGATTTGCCGCGCCTTCGGCGCGGCGGCTCGGGGCGCCCACAGTCCGCGTCTTCCCTCGGTGCGTGCTCGCTCGTTCCTCGCTCCGCGCGCTCCTCAGTCCAGACACGGCCGCGCCCCTCGCGGGTCAGGCTGTGTGGGCGAGGATGGCGTCGGCCAGTTCCGCGTGCACCTCGGGCGGCAAGGTGTGGCCCATGCCCTTGACCGTCATCAGCCGGGCGCCGGGGATCGACTCGGCGATGAGGGCGCCGTGGCCCGGCTTGGCGGGTTCGTGCGTGCCCTCGACGACCAGGGTGGGCGCCTTGACACGGTGCAGGACGCCCACCGGCTCGAAGTCCGGCTTCGCCGCCGCCGCCAGTCGGTGGTTGGCCGCCGCGTCGAGGTCCCGCGCCCGGTCGTACAGGCGTTCCTGCAGCCTGCGTGATGCGTCCTCGTCGAACGGCAGCCCGGTGCCGTGCAGCACGCGGTCCTCCGCGATCATGCGCTCGATCCGCTCACGCCGGTCGCGCGGCGGCGGCGCGGCGATCAGCTCGCGGTAGAACGCGACGAACTCCGGCGTGGGCTCCGGCAGGCTGCCCTCGGGCTGCGGCTCGCCCATCAGCGCACGCATGAGCACCGCGCCCTCACCGCCGCCGAGTGGCGAGGAGGCGATGACGGTGAGCGTCCGCACGCGCTCCGGCCGCTCCACCGCGATCAGCTGCCCGAGCAGCCCGCCCGCCGAATGGCCCACCAGATGGGCGCTGTCCAGCCCGTGCGCGTCCATCACCCGCAGCACGTCGTCCTTGATGTCGTCCCATGTGTACGGGTCCTTCGAGAAGTCGGCGACGTCGGACATCCCGGTGTCGCGGTGGTCGTAGCGGATCACGCGCCGGCCGCCGGCGGCGAGCCGGCCCACGAACTCGTCAGGCCACAGGATCCCCTGCGACATCGACCCCATCACCAGCACGATCGGCGCGTCGGCCGCGGCCCCGAACTCTTCACTCCAGATGTTTTGCATGGGCTAGAGCATTCCGTCCGCGGCCGCCGGTGCCTTCAGTAGAACTACTAGCCGCGCCAGTTCCGTACGCGAGGTGATGCCGAGCTTCGGATAGATCTTGTACAGGTGGTATTCGACCGTGCGCGGGCTGAGGAACAGCCGGGCGGCGATCTCCTTGCTGGTCGCGCCGCCCGCCACCAGTGTGGCGATGCGCAGCTCCTGCGGGGTGAGCGTGTCCAGCGCCGTCCCGCGCACGTCCGGTATCGCTGCGGGAACCGCGACCGCCTCCTTCACCGGGACGCTCTCGCCCGCCGCGCGCAGCTCGCCGTGCGCGCGCCGCGCCCACGGCGCGGCTCCCGCGCGCTGGAACGTCTCGAACGCCGCGCGCAGGTGCGCCCTGGCCTCACCCGGCCGGTGCGTACGGCGCAGCCGCTCGCCCAGCAGCAGCCCCGTCCTGGCCGCCTCGAACGGGTTGGCGTGCAGTCGTGACGCCTCCAGGAGCACCTCGACCGCCTGGTCGTCCGGCAGGACCAGGCCGCGGCACCGGGCGAGCAGAGCCAGGGACTCGGCCGTCCCCGCGTGGGCCGACCAGCGCTCGTACGCCTCCAGCGCCCTGCGGGCGGCGTCCGCGTCGCCGGCGCCCACGGCGGCCTCGATCCGGTCAGGCGTGGCCCGCCAGACCACCGTCGGATGCCCGGCGCCCGGCCCCGCCGAGACGATCGCAAGGAACCGGTCGTGCGCCGCGGCGAACCGGCCCAGGCACAGGTCGAGCATGGCCAGGGCGTACGCCGCGACCCCGGCGCGCAGGCCCACCCGGTGCGGGACGGCGATGGCCAGCGCCTCCCTGGCGTACCGGGCGCAGGGCTCCTCCTCGCCGCGCAGCGCCGCCACGGCCGCGAGGTTGGCCAGATGCGCGGCCACGGTGTTGGCGTATCCGGCCTCGCGAGCCAGCTCCAGCCCCTCCTCGGAGACGGCCCGGCTCTCCGCGAGGCGCCCGGCCAGCCGCTCCGCGGTGGCGACGAACTCCAGCACCACGGGCAGCTGGCCCGTCATCCCGGAGACCCTGGCCACCCGCCCGGCCCGCTCGGCCAGCTCGGCGGACAGGTCCACCTCGCCCAGTTGACTGGCCGCCGCCGCCGCCCACAGGAACTCGGCCGCCTCACGCAGCTCGCCCGTACGGCCGAGGGCCCGCCTGAGCAGGTCGTGCCCGGTGCCGTCGGCGAGCGTCGCGCCGATGCCGGCGACCACGTCGCGCAGGAACCCCTCGGGGAAGGCGGCCGCCCGCCGCCCGATCTCGATGACGGCCTCCGTGTCGCCGACGTACGACGCGGCCTCCGAGGCGTCGGCCAGCATGTCCAGGGTGTCGCCCGACGCGAGGATCCGTACGGCCTCGGCGGCGTCGCCCGAGTTCAGCTCGAACCGCCCGCGTAGCTGCGCGATCTCCATGGTCAGCGCGGCGTCCGCCCCCGCGAACTCGCGTGCCTCGGCCAGCAGGGACTCCGCCTGGCCGGGACGCCCTCCGAGCCAGGCGGCCACGGCGGCGTCCTTGAGCCGCCGGGCGCGCACGAGCGGTTCGGGGGTGAGTTCGGCGGCCCTGGTCAGGGCGGTGGCGGCGGCGCCGTACCCGCCCCGGTCCCGGTCCCGTTCCGCGGCCCGCGCGAGCGCGGCGGCGACCGATTCGTCCTGGCCGAGCGCGGCCCCGGCCAGGTGCCAGGCCCGCCGGTCCCCGTCGGACAGCTCGGCCAGCACCGCGTGCGCCTCACGGCGTTCAGCGGGGGAGCCCGTCTCGTACACGGCGGACCGGATCAGCGGATGGCGGAACCGCACGCGGGTCCCGGACACGCCCGCGAGCCCGGCGGACTCGAGCTCGGGCAGCGCCGCTTCACCCGCGCCCAGCCGGTCGGCGGCCCGCAGCACCAGGTCGAGATCGCTCTCGACCGCCGCCAGCAGGGCCGTCAGCCGCGCCCCTTCGGACAGCGCGGCCACCCGGTCGCCGAAGAGGCGGCTCCCGCCGGGCAGGGGGTCGGGCAGCGGTTCCCGGCCGGCCCGCTGGGCGGGGGTGAGCAGCCGGGCCGTCTCGCGCAGCGCCAGCGGATTGCCCCCGGTCAGTGTCACGAGGTCCCGCCTGACCGGCGTCGTGAGCGTGAAGCCGGCGTCGAGCAGCTCGGTGGCGGCCGGTTCGGCCAGCCCGGCGATCTCCAGCGAGGGCAGGCCCTTCACCGGCACGTCGCCCCGTACGGCCAGTGGCATCGCGATCGGCTCCGTGCCGAGCCGCCTGGCGGCGAACAGCAGGGCGTCGGCCGACGGCCGGTCCACCCACTGGAAGTCGTCGACCACGCAGATCAGCCCGTCCGGCGCGGCGGCCTCGGCCAGCAGCGACAGCACCCCGGCCGCCAGCAGGAACCGATCGCCCGAACCGCCGGGGGCCAGCCCGAGCGCGCCGCGCACGGCCTCGGCCTGCGGTTCCGGCAGCGCGTCGAGCAGCCCGGTCACCGGCAGCAGCAACTGGTGCAGGGCGGCGAACGCCAGATCGGCCTCCGCCTCGACCCCGGTGGTCCGCAGCACTCGCATGGGGCCGCCCCGGGAGGCCGCCTGGTCGAGCAGCGCCGTCTTGCCGGCACCGGCCTCGCCGCGCAGCACCAGCGCGCCCCCGGAGCCTTTCCTGGCCCGATCGATCAGGTCGTCGATCGCGGCCGTTTCCACCGATCTGCCGTAAAGCACAACCGCAGACTGTATTGCGTGGCGAGGTGGCGTCCGACGCCCCTGTCCACGAGATGGCCGTCGTTTCCCAGCCACCTTTGAGCAACTCTGCACTTTGCGTCAAGAATCGATCAAAAATGCCGCTATCGTGGCGGCTCATGATGCGGTTGCGAGTGCTGGGCCTGTCACGGCTGCGCCGGGCGCTGCTGTCCCGGCTCGACTCTCGGTACGTCACCAAGCCCGACCACCGGCGGGACCTCAAGGACGCCCTGTGGGAGGTCCAGATGCTCCGCCGGGAGATCGTGGCGTTGCGTGACGAGGTCGACCGGCTGCGGAGGGCCGCCGCGACGCCCGCGAAGCCGGCCGCGGCGCCGAAGGCGACCGCCGATCCCAAGGCGGCCGAGGCGCACCGGCTGGCGACCGAGACCGCCGAGGCGGTGGACACGCTGCTGCAGAACGAGATGCGCATCTGGCAGGCGATCGACGACCTGTCGGCGCGGGTGGGCGCTCCCGGACGGGCGAGGTAGCCGGTCGTGCGGGTGCGGTGGACGCGTGACGCCGGCGTCTGGCGGCTGGTCTTCCTGCTCGACGCCGAGGACGAGACCACGGGGTTCTGCACCGACGGTCACCCGATCGAACTGCGGACCAACTCCTGTCACGTGCGGACCGGGGCCGCCGGCGCGTCCCCGCATCCCGATTTGCTCGCGGTCGCCGCCTGGACCGTCGTCGCGCCGTGGACCAGGGGACGGGTGACGTTCGACCGGCCGATCTCCGCCGGGCTCGCCGAGGCGCTGCGTACGGGGTGGGGGGTGGACGCCGGGCCGGTCGGGGCGGATCCGCGGACCGGCGCCAGGCTGGCGATCTCCTACAGCGGGGGCGCGGACTCGATGGCGGTGGCCACGATGTTCCCCGACGCGCCGTTCGTGCATTTCCAGCGGGTGAGCCATCCCCGGGTGCCCAACAGGTGGACGCACTACCGCTCCGAGGTGCTGGCCCGGCTCGTCCAGAAGACCGGGCGGGAGGTCCACGTCGTCCGGTCGGACCTGGAGTTCGTGCTGAGCCGGCCCCGGCCCGGGTTCCCCGAACATCACGCGGTGGCGGCGGGCGCGCTCCTGCTCGCCGACGACCTCGACCTCGGCGGTGTCGCCTTCGGGCACGAACTGGGGTCGCGCTGGCTGGGCGGGGAGCGCTACACCCACCGCTACAGTCCGGACAACCCCATGTGGGCGGCCGACGGCCCGTGGGGCCGCCTGTTCGCGGCGGCCGGAGTCGCGATGGTCCTGCCGGTCGGCGGTCTGAGCGAGCCCGTGACCATGCGGATGGCCATGGAGTCCGACCTCGCGCATCTGGTCCGCTGGTGCCTGCGCGGGGACATGGACGGCCCCTGCACCAGGTGTGCGAAGTGCCTGCGCAAGGAGCTGATCCTGGCGGCCGTGGAGCGACGGCCGCTCGACACTCCGATCACGGCCTCGATGCCCGCCGCGCGCAAGTGGCAGGAGCCGCCTCCGTACGGTGGCCAGGAGACCATCGAGTACGGGTGCGCGCACGTCCCGGGCATCGAGAACACCCCCTTCGCGAAGGCGGCGGAGTACCTCGGGGCGACGGCCGAGTCCGTACGGTGGCTGGAGCACTGCTATCAGCCCGCGCTCGGCGAGATCCCCGAGCCCTGGCGCGCCCGCGTCGAGGCGTACGTCGGTGAGAACATCGGGCTGATGACGGAGGACGAGGCGCGCCGGGTGGAGACGTGGGGGGCACGATGAAGATCTACCTGTCGGTGGACATGGAGGGGGTCACCGGGCTGACCGATCCCGAGGAGATGCACCTCGGGGGCCGGGGGTACGAGCGCGGCTGCGAGCTGATGACCGGGGACGCCAACGCGGTGATCCAGGGCGCCTTCGACGCGGGCGCCGCGTCCGTGCTGGTGAACGACGCCCACGGGTCCACCAAGAACCTCAGGATCGACCTGCTGGACGAGCGGGCCACGCTGGTCAGGGGCCCGGGCAAGCCGCACCGCATGGGGCAGGGCCTCACGGCGGACATGGCCGCCGCCTGTTTCGCCGGCTACCACGCCCGGGCGGGCGTGCCGCACGGGGTGCTCAACCACACGTGGATGGGCAAGGAGATCCAGAACGTCTACCTGAACGGCGAGATCTGCGGCGAGACCCGGCTCGTGGCGGGCTTCGCGGGCTCGCTGGGCGTGCCGGTCGCGCTCGTCACCGGCGACGAGGCGGTGTGCGAGGAGGCCAGGGAACTGCTCGGCGAGGTCGAGACGGTCGCCGTGAAGAAGGGCATCGACAAGTTCTCCGCCGAGCTGCTGCCCCCGGCCGTCGCGTGGCGGCGGGTCCGCGAGGGCGCGGCCCGTGCGCTCGGCAGGCTGCCCGATTTCCGGCCCTACGTGGTCGAGCCGCCGTACACCCTCGGTGTGGAGTGGAACTCCACTGCGATCGCCGCGGCCTGCGCGATCGTGCCCGGCGTGCGGCTCGCCGGTCCCCGGCACACCGAGTTCACCACGGACGACTACCACGAGATCATGGCGTTGTTCGGGATCTTCTCCATGATCGGCGGCCAGGTGGCCTGCGGCAGCGGCCGGTACGGCTGACGCCCGGCCTCTCCCGATCACGGCCGGCTTAGGTTTCCCCCCCTGCGATGACCGACGCGAGGCGGAGGTGGAGCCGGCCCGTAAGGTGGTCACCCGACCGCACGAGTGCGCCGTCAAGGAGGGCTGAATGCCGCTCGAATGGGTTCCCGTGGCCGACCGGCCGGATCTGCTCGCCGATCCCGTGGCGAAGGCCGTGGCCTCTCTCGACGTCGGGGTGGAGGTCGCCGAGATCGATCCCGAGCTCTCCGACACCGCCGCGTTCTGCGAGCGGTACGGCGTGGCGATGGAGGACTCGGCCAACTGCGTCATCGTCGCGGGCAAGCGTGGCGGGGAGACGCGGTACGCCGCCGTCATGGTGCTCGCCACCGGGCGGGCCGACATCAACGGGATCGTGCGCCGCCATCTGGACGTGCGGAAGGTGTCCTTCGCCCCGCAGGCGGAGGCCGTCGAACTGACCGGAATGGAGTACGGCGGGATCACCCCGATCGGGCTGCCCGAGGGCTGGCCGGTGCTCGTTGACGAAAACGTGACCCGGCGGCCGTTCGTGGTGATCGGCAGCGGCGTCCGCCGTTCCAAGCTGGCGCTTTCCGGCGCGGCACTGGTCGCGGCGACCCGGGGGGAGGTCCTCCCGCTCACCGTTTGACCACCTGCCGGGAAACCGTTCGCGTCTTTTCTCCGTTGTGCTGAGCGGAGATGTGGCGCGATGGTTCACTCATGGGCGTTCTTTTAGTCGGTATGGTGCTTAGGCAATGAATCAGGACGACCGACTGGGCCCGTACCGGCTGCTGAGGCGGCTCGGTGAGGGCGGCATGGGCGTGGTTCATCTCGCCCTCGACCCACAGGGCAGGCAGGTGGCCGTCAAGGTCCTGCGCTCGGAGGTGGCGGGCGACGACGTCGCGCGCAGGCGTCTGTCGCGCGAGGTCGAGACCATGCGGCGGGTGCGCGGGCCGAACATCGCGGAGGTCGTCGACGCCGACGTCACCGGCCGCAGGCCGTACATCGTCACTCGCTACGTGCCGGGACGGCCGCTCGACGAGATCGTCAAGAACGACGGCCCGCTGTCCTTCGACGCCCTGCTCAAGGTCGCCGTCGGGGTGGCCGAGGCCCTCGCCGCCGTGCACGCCGCCGGAGTGATCCACCGTGACCTGAAACCGGGCAACGTGCTGATGCTGGACGGGCGGCCGGTGCTGATCGACTTCGGCATCGCCCAGGCGGTCGACGCCACCCGGCTCACCCAGACCGGCATGTTCATCGGCACGCCCGGCTACCTCGCCCCGGAGATCATCGAGGGCCACGAGGCCGGGCCGCAGGTGGACGTGCACGCCTGGGCCGGCACCGTGCTGTACGCCGCCACAGGCCAGCCGCCGTTCGGCAAGGGCACGCTGGAGATGATCTTCTTCAACATCACCTCCGGCCGGGCCAACGTCGAGGCCGCCCCCGCGCCGATCCAGCCGATGCTGCGCGCCGCGTTCAACCGCGACCCGGCCAGGCGGCCGACCGCGGCCGAGCTCGTACGGCAGCTCGCGCGGCTCATGCCCCAGTCTCCCGGCGGCAGGCCGCGCGTGCCCGACGAGATCACGACGGTGCCCAACGTCGACGACACCGGCGGTCAGCAGGTGCCCGACTTCGGGCGGCCGGGCGGACCGCCCACCGGCGGCTCTCCGGTGACCGGGCAGCCTGTAACGGGCTCACCTGCCATGGGCGGCCGGGTCACGGGCCCGGCGCCCACCGGGTCGCCGATGCCGCCGATCACCCCGCCGGTCGCGCCGGTGGCGACGCCGCCGGTCGCGCCGTCCCATCAGGGCGGCCGTGCCGAGGAGTTCGTCTCACTGCTGCGCGAGACGCCCGCGACGGGCCAGGGCGGCGACCCCTTCCCGACCGTGCGGGTGACCGGAGAGGACCTGCGCCGGGCGGGCCTCGGGTCTGCCGCCCCGCCGAACAACTCGCCGAACAACTCGCCGAACAACCCGCCGAACAACCCGCCGAACGGCCCGGGGGAAAGCCCGGCGGAGGGCGACATCCCCACTCGGATGCCTCCGCCCCGCACCTCGCCGACCGGCCCGTCCGGTCTGTCCGGCCCGTCCCGTCCGTCCGCGTTCCCGGGCTCTCCCACGTCCGGTGCTGCTCCCGTGTCCGGCTCGGCTCCCATGCCGGGCCCGGTTCCCACGGCCGGTGGGCCGTCCGTGCCGCCGCGTGCACAGCCGGACGAGTGGCCCACGCCGATGCTGCGCCCGGAGGGCGACATCCCCACCCGGCGGGTGACCTCCGAGGAGGTGCGCCAGGCCGTCACCGGCGAATCCATGGGACCGCGCGCGGCCTCCCCCCGGCCCGGGTCCCATGATCAGGGGGGCGTGGCGGCGCGCGACCGCGCGCTCTTCGGGGACGCGCCCGAGATCTACGAGCGGACTCCGCACATCCACCAGCCGAACCCCGCGCCGTTCATGCCCACGGTGCGGGTGCCGCCGCCGACCGTGCCGCCCATGCCGTTCCCGCCCGGAGGGCTGCTGCAGCGATCCAAGGCGTACGGCGTGGCGAGCGCGCTGCTGCTCGTCGTGATGACGTCGCTCGCGGTCGTGGCGCCGCTGCTGGTGTGCCTGGTGGCCGTGCCGGTCGCGGTGCTGCTGCGGGCCGCCGACCTGGCCCAGCCGCACCTCATCTCCCGCCGTCCCGCCGGCGCCGCGGCGGCCGACGTGCTGCGCGTGCTGAGCCGTCCGGCGGAGCTCGTCAAGTCGATCGGCGTCACGATCGCGCTCGTGCCGTACGCGCTGATCCTGGGACTGCCGGTGACGCTGCTGCTCACCGTCCTCCTGGGCGGCACGCCCGCGCTCCGGCTCGCCGCGCTGAGCTGGGGGGTCGCGACGGCGTTGTGGACGATCTGCGCGGGACCCGGGGTGGTGGGCCCGGGCAGGCAGATGCGGCGGACGCTGGCCTCACTGGTTCCCGGCGAGGGAGCGGCGAAGGGGCTCGCCTGGGGGGTGGGCGCCCTCGCGGTGCTGACGGCGGCGGTCGCGCTCTCCAGCCTCCTGGGTAAACAGACAGCAGGGCACTTCTGGGGCCCAATCGACGTTATGTCAGTACTGGATCGGCTGAAAGACCTGCGTAACCAGGCGGGGAACGGGTGACGGGGGACGACATGTCGACTACTGAGGCTCCGGAGAGGATCGGGCCCTACCGGCTGCTTCGGCAGCTCGGCGAGGGCGGCATGGGGGTGGTCCATCTCGGCCTGGACGCGGAGGGGCGCGAGGTCGCGGTCAAGGTCCTGCACCCGCACGTCGCCACCGATCTCAAGGCGCGCGACCGGCTCACCCGCGAGGTCGAGACCATGCGGCGGGTGCGCAGCAAGCGCGTCGCCGAGGTCCTCGACGCCGACCTGACCGGCGCCGCGCCCTACATCGTGACGCGGTACGCCCCCGGGCGGACCTTAGAGCAGACGGTGCTGGAGGACGGGCCGCTCAGCGACGACGGCGTGATCCGGCTCGCGGTGGGCCTGTGCGAGGCCCTGGTCGCCATCCACGCGGCCGACGTCATCCACCGCGACCTCAAACCGGCCAACGTGATGCTCGTGGACGGCGAGCCGCTCGTGATCGACTTCGGCATCGCCCACCTGGTCAACGCCACCCGGCTGACCCAGACGGGGATGTTCGTCGGCACCCCCGGCTACCTCGCCCCGGAGATCATCCGGGACACCGAGATCACCCAGGCCGCCGACGTGCACGCGCTGGCGGCCACGGTCTTCTTCGCGGCGACCGGCAAGGCGCCGTTCGGCTCGGGCACGTTCGAGTCGGTCTGTTACAACATCCTCGAAGGCAAGGCGCAGGTGGACCTCGCGCCGGCCTGGCTGCGGGGCTGGCTGCGCTCCGCGCTGGCGCCCGAGGCCACGTCGCGTCCCACGGGCGCGTCGTTGCTCAGGATCACTCGTGCGCTCGACCCCTCCGTCACCGTGCTCCAGGAGACCGCCCACGCGTCGCCGCGCGACGGCGGGACGCGCGTCCTGGACGGCACGCGCGTGCTCGACGAGCCGGCGCGGGGGAACACGGGCGGCCCGGTGAGCAGCCCGGTGAACGGGGGCAACGGGAGCCGGACCAGCATGCTGCCGGCGGACGACGACAGCTACTCCGACCTGCTGCCGCCGGTGAACTACGTGGAGCCGGAGCGGCCTCGCCGGGAGCCCCGTGCCCCCAAACAGCGCCGCCCGGTGTCCGCGCCGCCTCCGGCGCATCCGCAGGCTCCGCCGTACGGGCAGGCGGGCCCGCCCCCGCCGTACCAGCCGCCCGGGTACCAGCAACCCGTGTACCAGCCGTACACCGACCAGCGGGTGGCGGGCTACCCAGAGCCCAGGGAGGCGCCGCCGCCGGCCCCCGCCGCGCCGTACGAGCCCGAGCCGAGGCGGGCCCCCTACCGGGCCCCGCATCCGGTGCTCGCGGCTCTGCTGCTGGCCACGCTCGTGGCGCTGGCCTGCCTGCTGCCGGTCGTGGTGAGCCTGTTCGCCGTCGTGGCGGCGCTGTGCCTGCGGGTGGGGCAGTATCTGCTCGGCGACCTCGCCGACCGCCGGGCCGCGCGGGGCAGCAGCGGGGCCGACCCGCTCCTCGCGGTGCTCGGCACGCCGTGGGCCCTGCTCAAGGCCGGGCTGGCGACGGTGGTCCAGGTGCCGCTGGCCGTGATGTTCGCGATGTGCGCCTGGGGCGGGTTCCACTACATCGGCGGGGTCAGGCCCGACCCCGCCGCCGCGTACGCCGCGGCCGCCTTCGTGGCCGGGCTGTTCCTCCTGCCCGGCGGGAAGGCTCCTCGCAAGGCGGTGTCCCGGACGCTGAGCGCGGTGATCCGGAGCCCCGGAGCGGGAATGATCGTGACGATCGCGGTCGGCACGGTCGCGCTGTTCGCGATCATGACGGCGCTGTCCGCGGACGCCTCGTGGATCCCCTGGCGGCCGCCCTCGGTGGCGGTGGACCACATCGTCGCGGATCTCAAACAGAAGGGTCAGGACACGGTCGTCAACCTGATCGGCGGCGTGATCGGGGACATCATGGACAGGATCGGTCTGGGCTTCCTGACCTTCTGGACCTGACCGCCCCGGTCCCGATGGCGAAGCGGGAGGCACCGAGCGAAGCGGGAGGAACCCATTGGGCACGCCGGAACAGCTTGGTCCCTACCGTCTGGTCTCCGGTCTCGGCTCCGGAGGGTTCGGGGAGGTCCACCTCGCGCTCGACCCCGACGGGCGCACGGTCGCCGTGAAGGTCCTGCATCCTCACGTCGCCTCCGACGGCTTCGCGATCGCCCGCCTCGCCCGCGAGGTGGAGACCATGCGCCGGGTCCGCGGCGCGCACGTCGCCGAGGTGCTGGACGTCTCGCTGTCGGGGGAGCGGCCCTACATCGTCACGCGGTACGTCCAGGGCAGGCCGCTCAGCACGGTCGTGGCCAAGGACGGGCCGGTCGCCGGGGCCGACCTGCTGCGGCTCGCCCTGGGGCTGGCGGAGGCGCTGGAGTCCGTCCACGCGGCCGGTGTCGTCCACCGGGACCTCAAGCCGGCCAACGTGATCGTCTCCGAGCGCGAGCCGTACGTGATCGACTTCGGCATCGCCTGCGCGCTTGAGTCGGCCTCGGTCACCGCGTCGGGGGCGGTCGTCGGAACGCCCGGCTACCTGGCGCCCGAGGTGCTGGAAGGCCGGGAGGCCGGGCCCGAGGCCGACGTGTTCGCCTGGGGGGCGACGCTGGCCTTCGCCGCGTCGGGGCGACAGCCGTACGGGACGGGGCCGGCCGCGGCGATCGCCTACCGGGTCGTCCACCGCGAGCCGGACCTGTCGGGCGTGCCGACATGGCTCGTCCCGCTCGTGGAGCGGTGCCTGAGCGCCGACCCGGCGGACCGCCCGGCGACGGCCGAGCTGGCCGGGCTCCTCAAGGAGGCCGCGCCGGTCCTGGACGGGATCGAGCCCGCGAGGCCCGTGCTGCCGGAGGCGCCCACCCAGGAGTGGCGGCCCGGTGAGCGGCGGCAGAGCCGGCCCTCGCGCGGGACCCGGCGGGGAGAGGTGGACGATCCGCGCGCGGCGCACCGGGAGAAGCTGCACCGCCGCTGGGTGATCGGCTCCGCCGTCGTGGTCGGCCTGTTCGCCGCCGCTGCGCGCGCCAACCTGCCCGAGGTGTCGCTTCTCCTGCTGGTGCTCTACGGCATCGCCCTGCTCGTGGACGCGGGGTTCGGGCTGCTGGGGAAGTCCAGGCGGCGGCTCCTGCTGGACCTCGCGGGCGGTGTCGGCGCCGTCGCGGTGTGGGCGCTGCTCAGCACGCTGTTCAGCACGGCGACGCTCCTCATGGCCGTCGGCACCGTCCTGTTCCTGCTCGTCATGCTCGTGTTCGCGAGCTGAGCCCGGCTGGGGAGGCGGGCTAGGAGAACCAGTTGGCGCCGAGCTCCTGGATGGTCCTGCTGCCCTGGGCCACGGCGCCCACCGTGAGGGTGCAGTGTAGCTGTGGGCGACGACGGCCGTTCGAAGTCCCGGCCACGGGGACCTCCGCGACGCCTCTGGAACATAGTTCGGTATGGTGGCAGTGGGCGTGACCGGGTTCTGGGGAATTCCTCAACCGAAGGACGCGGCCGTAAAAACCTGGAGGTTTGCACCTAAGCTACTGATGGGTAACATACGCCTGGGGGGACCAGGGTCAGCTCGACACCCGGGCCACCTGCACAGGCGCGCCCGCGAACACCTGGCAGTCTTGCATCACGTGCGCGTACCCCGCGCCACGTACCGAAAACCGCGGCGTCAGCCGTACGGAAAGGGGAGGTCGGCCACCGGCCATGAACATCGTCGTCTGCGTGAAGCAGGTCCCCGACACGGCGACCGAGCGCAAGCTGAGGTCCGATGACAAGACGCTCGACCGTGACGCCGCCGACGGCGTCGTGAACGAGCTCGACGAGTACGCGGTCGAGGAGGCGCTGCGGCTCAAGGAGGCCCATGGAGGCGAGGTCACCGTCCTCAGCATGGGCCCCGCCAAGGCGACCGAGACCATCCGCAAGGCCCTGGCGATGGGCGCCGACAAGGCGGTGCACCTGCACGACGACGCGCTGCACGGCTCGGACGCCCTGGGCACCTCCTACGCCATCTCCCAGGCCCTGAAGAAGATCGGTTTCGACCTGGTGATCCTGGGTTCGGAGTCGACCGACGCCCGCACCGGCATGCTCGCCGCGATGCTGGCCGAGCGGCTCGGCGCCCCGCAGCTCACGCTCGCCAGAAAGGTCGAGGTCGAGCCCAAGGGCGGCACCATCAGGGTCGAACGGATCACCGACTACGGCTATGACAAGGTCGAGGCGTCGCTGCCCGCCGTCGTGTCGGTGGTCGAGAAGATCAACGAGCCGCGCTACCCGTCGTTCAAGGGCATCATGGCCGCCAAGAAGAAGCCGGTCGAGACGCTCGGCGTCGCCGACGCGGAGATCGCCGCCGACCAGGTGGGCCTGGCGAGCTCCTGGAGCGAGGTCGTCGACTTCGCCGCCGCCCCGCCGCGTGCCGCGGGCACCGTGATCAAGGATGAGGGCGACGGCGGAGCCAAGGCCGCCGAGTTCCTCGCGTCGAAGAAGTTCATCTGAGGGGCTTGGGATGAGTGAGATTCTGGTTCTCGTCGAGCACGTCGACGGTGACGTCAAGAAGGTCACTTTCGAACTGCTGACCCTGGCCCGGTCGCTGGGCACGCCGGCCGCCGTGTGGGCGGGCCCCGGCTACTCCGACGCCGCGAAGGCCAGGCTCGCCGAGTACGGCGCCGAGAAGATCTACGTGGCGGCGGCCGACGAGATCGGCGACTACGTCGTGGCGCCCAAGGCCGAGGTGCTGGCGCACCTGGTGGCCGAGCGGTCCCCGGCAGCGGTCTTCGTCGCCGCCACCGGCGAGGGCAAGGAGATCGCCGGCCGCCTCGCGGTCAAGACGGACTCCGGTGTGATCTCGGACGCCGTGGGCGTCGGCGAGGGCTTCGTCGCCGAGCAGTCCATCTTCGGCGGCGGCGTCAACGTCCGCAGCCGCGTGACCAAGGGCACGCCGATCATCACGGTCCGCCCCAACAGCACCGCCCCCGTCGCCGCCGCCGCGGCCGGCGCCGAGGAGAAGGTGGAGGTCGCGCTCTCGGACGCCGCCCGCGCGGCCAGGATCGTCGAGCGGGTCGTCCAGGAGAAGGGCGCCCGTCCGGAGCTGACCGAGGCCGCGATCGTGGTCTCCGGCGGCCGGGGCGTGGGCTCGGGCGAGAACTTCGCGATCATCGAGAAGCTCGCCGACACGCTCGGCGCGGCCGTGGGCGCCTCGCGTGCCGCGACCGACGCCGGCTGGTATCCGCACCAGTTCCAGGTCGGGCAGACGGGCAAGACCGTGTCCCCGCAGCTCTACATCGCGGCCGGCATCTCCGGCGCCATCCAGCACCGGGCCGGGATGCAGACCTCCAAGACCATCGTCGTGATCAACAAGGACGCCGAGGCGCCCCTGTTCGAGATCGCCGACTTCGGTGTCGTGGGCGACCTGTTCCAGGTCGTCCCGCAGCTCACCGAGGAGATCGAGAAGCGCAAGTAGGACCCGAGCCGGAAGCGGCGCCGCACGAGGAGTGCGGCGCCGTTTCCGTGTGCCGGGGCAGGCCGTGATGGAGGCCGGAGTCACGCGGCCAGGGGAACGGACCGCTCCTCGTCCTCCGCGGACCCCCGCAGCGGGACGATCTCCGTACGGGACGCGGGCAGCAGCCGCGCGGCCACGGCGATGACGACGCCGAGCACGACCGCCACGCCCATCGCGACCCGCAGCGAGGCCGCCGTGGACAGGAAGCCGACGACCACGGGCCCGAGCAGCAGGCCCGCGTAGCCCATGGCGCTCGCCTGCGCGATCGCCGGGCCGGGCTCGCGCGTCGCGGTCCCCGCCAGCGACAGCGCCATCGGCGAGATCGTCGCCACCGACAGCCCGATGAAGAACAGCCCGGCCACGGCGGCCACGGTCACCGGCGCGGCGATGACCACGAGGAACGCGAGCGCGGTGGCGGCGCCGGAGAACATGATCAGCCCGCGGGCGCCGTAGCGGCCGCGCAGCCGGTCGCCGGCCAGCCGGGCGAGCAGCATGCCCGCCTCGAACACCGGGTAGCCGAGCGCGGCGACCGCCTCGGACGCGTGCAGCGTGCCGATCAGGTAGAGGCCGTTCCAGTCGGCGACGACGCCCTCCACCATGAACGCCGCGAAGGTGACCGCGCCGAGCAGGTAGACGACCCCGGGCAGCCTGCGCCGGGAGCCGGGCGCCGCCTGGCCCGCCTCGCCCGCCTCGGGCGCGGGGTCGGGCAGGTGCATGCGGCTGAGGGCCAGCGCCGCCGGCACCGAGACCAGGGCGACGACCAGGATGTGGGCGGTGAGGGACAGGCCCAGGGAGATGGCCGCCGTGCCCAGCAGGCCCGCCGTGATCGCGCCGACGCACCATCCGGCGTGCATGCCGCTCATGATCGGCCGGCCGTACGCGCGTTCGACGGCCGAGCCCTGGGCGTTCATGCCGACGTCGACCGCGCCGAACGCCATGCCGAACAGCGCGGCGGCGACGGCCAGCACCGGGAGGGACGGCGCGAACGCGACGAGGACCAGTGACGCCGCGCAGAGGGGAGCGGCCGCGCGCAGGACGCCGCGGCTGCCGATCCTGGCCAGGACGACGCGCATGAGCTGCATGGTGAGCAGCGCGCCGAGCCCCCAGCTGAGCAGGGTCAGCCCGACCGACGACTCCGGCAGGCGGAGCCGGTCGGCCAGGGCCGGAAGGCGCACGGTGAAGGTTCCACACATCAGGCCGGCCAGGACAAAGGTGAGGACTGCCCCGTGACGGGCCTTCCTCAAAGCGCGGGTCATCACAGCATCCTTTCCAGGTGGATCGAGTGGGTTTCCGGGCCCGGATTAGCGGGCAGACACCAGCAGGTCGCCCTTTCACGGCAGAGCCGGAAGGAAGGGCGACCACCAGGTGTGCGTTCAGGGGTTCACACGCGGTGCGCTACAACAGGGCGAGCAGCCTGGCGCGGATCGCGGCGTAGTCGATGATCGCCGCACAGTGGGTGGCGACCTCCCAGACGCCCTCACAGGCCAGCCGTACTACCTGGGAGGTCAGGGGGTCGGGCTCGTCGTCCAGGCCCTGCCGCATCCAGCGGTCCATCGCCCCGCGCAGCGGCGCGAGCAGTTCGGGATCGCCGGCCGCGCCCGTGACCACGGCCCATCGTCGCAGCCGGCCGGTCTCCACGGCCTCGAAGGTCGCCGCGACGTACGCCCGGGTGTAGGTGCTCTCCGACTGCGCCTCGATCAGCGCGTCGAAGTCGGCGATCAGGCGCTCGATCATGCCTTTGACGAGCGCGTCCTTGCTCGAGAAGTGATAGAGGAGACCGCCCTTGCTGACGCCGGCGCGCTCGGCCACCGCCGCGAGGGTCAGGGCCTGGGCGCCCTGATCCTGCAGCAGGCCCTCGGCCGCGTCCAGCAGTTCGTCCCTCCTCATGGCATCTACTGTACCGTCTGGACGGTTTAGTTGCGACACATGCCGGTGTTCTCCGCCCGCCCGGATACGCTTGGTGGGCTGAATACGTGTCAGGGAGGGGTCGTGGGAGCTGCGTATCTGGACCATGCCTCGACCACACCGATGCTGCCCGAGGCGATCGAGGCGATGACCGCCCAGCTCGGGCAGGTCGGCAACCCCTCGTCCCTGCACGCGGCGGGCCGTCGTGCCCGCCGGGTCGTCGAGGAGTCGCGCGAGACGATCGCCTGCGCGCTCGGCGCCCGCCCGAGCGAGGTCGTGTTCACGGCCGGCGGCACCGAGGCCGACAACCTCGCCATCAAGGGCCTGTTCTGGGCGAGGAAGCGGCCCAGGATCCTGATCAGCTCGGTCGAGCACCACGCCGCCCTCGACCCCGCCCACTGGCTCGGCGACAACCATGGCGCCCGGGTCGAGCTGCTGGAGGTGGACGAGCGGGGCCGGGTGCATCCGGAGACGCTGCGCGAGGCCATCGCCCGTGACCCCGACGACGTCGCGCTGGTGAGCGTCATGTGGGCCAACAACGAGGTGGGCACCGTGCAGCCGGTGCGCGTGCTGGCCGCCATCGCGCACGAGCACGGCATCCCCTTCCACACCGACGCGGTGCAGGCGGTCGGCCAGCTCCCGGTCTCGTTCGCCGAGTCCGGCGTGGACGCCATGACCGTCTCCGGTCACAAGGTCGGCGGTCCCGTGGGCGTCGGGGCGCTGCTGCTGGCCCGAGGCGTCGACCCCGTGCCCGTCCTGCACGGCGGCGGGCAGGAACGCGACATCAGATCCGGCACTCTCGACGCGCCGGCCATCGCCGGGTTCGCGGCGGCGGTCGAGGCGGCCGTCGCGAGGCAGCCCGCCACGGCAGAGCGGCTGTCGTCGCTGCGCGACGACCTGATCGAGCGCGTACGGCTGGCCGTGCCCGACGTCGTGCTGAACGGCGACCCGGTGAACCGGCTGCCGGGCAACGCCCACTTCTCGTTCCCCGGCTGTGAGGGGGACGCCCTGCTCATGCTCCTCGACGCCAAGGGCGTGGAGTGCTCCACCGGCTCGGCCTGCTCGGCCGGGGTCGCCCAGCCGTCCCACGTGCTGCTCGCCATGGGCCAGGACGGCGTACGCGCCCGGGGCTCGCTGCGCTTCTCCCTCGGCCACACTTCCGTGGAGGAGGACGTCGACCGGGTCGCGGAGGTCATCGGGCACGTCGTCGAGCGCGCCCGTCGTGCCGGTTTGTCATAGCCGTCGCCGTACGCCTATCGCGCCGTCCGGCGTAGCAGCGCACGCTGCAGGCGAAGGACCGCGCGTGCGCGCCGTGACGAGCGGAGCGACTCCAGGCGGGCCTGGAGCCGGTCGCCCACCTCGACGAGCCGTTCCTCGTCCGCGAAGCGCTCCACCTCGGGGAACATCTGCCGCTCCTCGTCCAGGTGGGCGTGCGACTCCAGCGCGTCGTGCATCACGCCCAGCTCCCGGTCGAACCGCTCGGTCCGCGGGTCGGCGCGCACCAGCGCCGCGAGCTGGTCGCTGAGCTGGCGGTGCTCGGACCAGGCGGCCGCGATCTCCGGGGTGATGTCGCGCATCGCGGGATAGAAGATCTCCTCTTCGATCATCTCGTGCATCCGCAGCTCGTCGTACAGCTCGTCGGCGAGCGCGCGCCGTCGCCCGGGCTGGGAGCGCGGTGTCTCCAGCAACTGCCGCATGAGCCCCCGCAGCACCTCGTGGTGCTCCACGAGCACCCGCGTCGCCTTCTTGTGCTCCTGCGGGGCCGGCGCCTGCCGCACCTCCGTGAGCACCTGCGGCCTCCTTCTCATGGCTGCACCTCCTGCTGGTGGACCAGGGTGCTGCCGGGAGGCGCGGTGGCCACGGCGGGCATCCTGCGCACCTCGATCCAGCCGTCGCGTACGCGGGTCTGGAAGCACGGCGCGGGTGCGACGGAGGGGCCGTTCAGGCTCTCCCCGCTGTGCAGCTCGAACTGGGAACCATGCCAGGGACAGGTGAGGGAGCCGTCCCTGAGCCAGCCCTGGGAGAGCGGCGCGCCCAGATGCGGGCAGGCGTTGTCCAGGGCGTGGATGCGGCCGTCAGCGCGGACCAGGACGACGTCCACGTCGCCCGCCCGCACCCGGCGCGGGCTGTTCTCGGTCAGGTCGCGCTCGGCCAGCACCCGGGTGAAGCGGCGTGGTTCGAGCTGTCTGTCCGTCTGGTCGACCCCGATCCGATGGCGGAAGGTGAGCGCGCCGCCCAGGAAGCCGCTGACCGCGATCACGGGGTAGCCGAGCAGGGCGGCGAGCTGCCCCCGCAGGTGGTGTCCCCGGCCCCGCTGCACCCACGACCAGCCGTACAGGCCGAGGGCGAGCGCGTTGAGCGTGCCGTGGACCAGCCCGACGCGCCGGGCGTTGTCGTGCGTGTACTGCCAGTCGTGCAGGCCGGTGACCGCCGCGGCCAGCGCTCCGGCGAGGCCGACTCCCACGGCTGCGCGCGCCGCCCGCTTCTGCCCGGTCAGGTCCAGGACCAGCGCCGTCGTCCAGGAGCCGATCGGGACGTCGGTGAGCAGCGGATGAAAGGGGTGACCCAGCCAGACGCCGTGCAGGAAACCGCGGGCGCGGCCCCTGGTGACTCCGAAGAGGTTCTCGGCGAAGGCGAGACCCTGTTCGAGCCGATGACCTGGCCGGTCGAGGCGGCCATCACCTTCGATCGCGTTCAGCAACCGGTCCAGTGTGCGCTGAGCCATGTCCGACCCCAATCCCATCGCCGGATCGGCCCCGCAGCCTGCGGGAACGGGCGGAACGCGGGCGCTCGCCCGCGCGTCGCGTCTATCGCGACGTGCCCGTGCTCAAATGGGATAAAACGCGCTGAATGTCCGGTTCAGGTCAGGAAGGGGGCGACCGCGCTCCACGAGGGGTCCTCGGCCACGTCGACGCGGGCCCGCCCCTCCTTCCACTCGGCGGCGACCTCCTCGACCACTGGCGGAACGGCCGCCGCCGGATCGGCGTAGACGTGCAGCACCCGGCTGCGGTCGGCGCTCATGTGAGCCGCCAGCACGGCCGAGCCGGCCTCGGCCAGCCGCTGGGTCAGCCGGTCCTCGAAGTCGCGCAGCGCCTCGAGCGAGGCCCCGAGCGGCAGGCCGTCGCCGTCGGCCTCCTGGTAGGGCAGCGTGACGGCGATGTGCTGGTCGAACAGCGGGAAGTCCACCGGCCGGAGGGGGTAGCGGGCGGTGGCGATCAGCCGGCCGCCGGTGGCGGTGTGCCCTTCGAGGACCGCCCACTGCTCGTCCGTGAAGCCCTCCGCCACGTCGGCGACGACGGCGGGCAGATGGATCGCGGGGAGGGCGTCGATCGGCTCGAACTCCGCGGCCACGATCTCGCCCACCCACCGGGCCACCTCGTCCTCGCCCAGCAGCCAGTCGAGCGCGAGGAAGGTCGCCTCCATCCGCGTGTCGTCGTCGACGTCGGGGAAGATCGGGTGGAAGGCGGTGACGTCCACACGCGGCGTGCCGGGCGGCACGCGCAGCGCCACCACCAGCCGGTCGAGCCCGAGCTCGCGACCGCCGACGTCGAGCGTCAGATCCGCGGCCTGCGGGTTCGCCTGCCGCGACGGATAGAACTCCCACATCGCGTCCGACGGCGGCGCGGCCAGGGCCCACCGGTGGGCGAACGGCCGCAGCTCCGGCTCGTTCGACGCGCTGACGACCAGGGCGTTCACGGCCATGCGGCCGGGAGCGATCTCCCAGACGAGGGACGGATGAAGGGCGGTGACGGCGGGACCGATCATCTCGAACAGGGCCTCGGGGTCCTCCGCCTCGACGTGCGCGTCGATCTGGGGACGTGCCTGGTCCCACCAGGTCCAGAATGCCGCGATGGCCTCGGCGGGGTCGGCGGACTCGCTCTTGCGCCCGAACAGTCGCATGACCCCGCATCCTCCCAGCCCGCCCGCCCCGATGCCAACGCGGGCGCGGCCCCGTGGGCGGTAACCTCGAACTGTTATGGGTCCCACACGAAAGCTCCGCGTCCTCGCCGCCATGTCCGGCGGGGTCGACTCCGCGGTGGCCGCCGCCCGGATCGCCGAGGCGGGGCACGAGGTGACGGGCGTCCATCTGGCGCTGTCGTCCAACCCGCAGTCCTACCGCACCGGCGCGCGCGGGTGCTGCACGCTGGAGGACGCCCGCGACGCGCGCCGGGCGGCCGACGTCATCGGCATCCCCTTCTATGTCTGGGACATGGCGGAACGGTTCCACCGTGACGTGGTCGAGGACTTCGTCAGCGAGTACGCCGCCGGGCGCACCCCCAACCCCTGCCTGCGCTGCAACGAGAAGATCAAGTTCGAGGCGGTGCTCGACCGGGCGCTCGCGCTCGGCTTCGACGCCGTCGCCACCGGCCACCACGCGCGGCTGGAGGACGGCGTGCTGCGGCGCAGCGTCGACGAGGCCAAGGACCAGTCGTACGTGCTGGGCGTGCTCACCCGCGAGCAGCTCGCGCACGCGATCTTCCCGCTGGGCGGCTCGACCAAGGCGCAGGTGCGCGAGGAGGCGGCGCGGCGCGGGCTGACCGTCGCCGACAAGCCCGACAGCCACGACATCTGCTTCATCGCCGACGGCGACACCCGGGCGTTCCTCGCCGATCGGCTCGGCGCGTCGGAGGGGCCGATCGTCGACGCGCTCACCGGTCAGGTGGTCGGCAGCCACCAGGGGGCGTACGGCTTCACGGTCGGGCAGCGCAAGGGCCTGCACATCGACCGGCCGGCCGCCGACGGCAGGCCGCGCTACGTGCTGTCGATCGAGCCGGTGTCCAACACGGTCACGATCGGCCCCCGCACCTCCTTGGAGGTTCGCAGCATCGTCGGGGAGCGGCCGGTGTGGAACGGGCCGCTGCCGGAGCCGTACGAGCCGATCACCTGCACCGTCCAGTTGCGGGCGCACGGCGAGGTGTACGGCTGCCGCGCTCAGCTCTCCGGCGGTGAGCTGCACATCGAGCTCGACCGCCCGGCGACCGGCGTCGCGGCGGGCCAGGGCGCCGTCCTGTACGACGGGGACGTCGTCATCGGGTCCGCCACGATCGCCTCGGCCGTCTGAGATCAGGAGATCTCGACGGACTCCCCGACCGGGATGCGGCGGAAGTCGGCCTTCTGCTTCTCGGCCTCCATGCCGAGCCAGTTGTCGATCAGCGTCGCGCCGATCTCGTTGACCAGCCCGTCGTGGGTCGAGTAGGCCCGGGCGGGCCGGACGTAGCGCAGGTACATGATCATCTCCGCGCCCTTCAGCCACGGTGCGTTGGTCGGCACGAGCAGCGTGGGCACGTCGCGCCCGGGCGGCGTGAGGGCGTCACCGGGGTAGAACACCTCGTCGTCCACGAAGAAGCCGACGTTCTGCACGGGCGGGACGTCGGGGAGGTTGAGCGCGTGCCACTCGCCGATCGCCCGCACGTGGAAGCCCGCCGTGTCGAAGGCGTCCCCGTGGTGGACGACCTGGACCTTCGCCGGGACCTGGCCGAGCTGGTCGGCGACGGCCCGGCAGGTGAAGATCTCCAGGTCGGGGCTCGCGTTCTTGAGCAGATTCGCATCCACGTGGTCGAAGTGCTCATGGGTGATGAGCACGGCGTCCGCGCCGTCGAGGAGTCCTTTACCGCTGAACGAGCCGGGGTCGATGACGAGCGTCCGCCCGTCCTTCTCCAGCCGCCAGCACGCGTGACCGAGTTTGGTGAGTTGCATAATCCCTAAGCTAGTGACCGTGAGCGAGTATCCGTGGAGCGAGGCCACGGCCACTGGGGTGGGGTCCTACCCGGGCGAGGACCATCTGGAGGCGGTCAGGACGGCCTTCGGCGAACTGCCCATGCCCTACCTGCCCGAGCTGCCCGGCCGGGGCGTGGGCGCCGACATGATCGGCCGTACGGCGTCACTGCTGGTCGAGCTGCCCGTGGAGGTGCAGCCGTCCGGCTGGCGGCTCACCGACCGGCCGGGCAGGGACTTCAAGCGGGCCAGGGACCACCTCACCCGCGACCTCGACGGCCTGGAGGAGGTCTCCCAGGGCTACGAGGGACCGTTCAAGATCCAGGCATGCGGGCCGTGGACGCTCGCCGGGGCGATCGAGCTCAGGCACGGCGACAAGGTGCTCGCCGACGCGGGAGCCGTACGCGACCTGACCGAGTCGCTGGCCGAGGGACTGGCGCAGCACGTGGCGGAGGTGCGGCGACGGGTCCCGGGGGCCGATCTCGTCGTTCAGATCGACGAGCCGGGGCTGCCCGGGGTGCTCGCGGGCACGGTGCCCACCGCGTCCGGCTTCGGGCGGCTGTCCGCCGTCGAGTCCCCGATCGCGGCCGAGCGGCTGAGGACCGTGCTGTCCGCGCTCGCGCCCGCCTTTCCGGTCGTCCACTGCTGCGCGCCCGGCGTGCCGTACGAGGTGATCCGTACGGCGGGCGCGCGGGGCGTGTCGGTGGACGCGGCGCTGCTGCGCCGCCGCGACGAGGACGAGCTGGGCGAGACGATCGAGAAGGGGCTCGCGCTGCTGCTCGGCGTCGTGCCCGGGGTCGACACCCGGCTGCCGGACGTCGGCGTGGTGGCCAAGCCGGCGGTCGAGCTGTGGCGGCGCCTCGGCTTCCCGCCCGCCCGGCTCGCCGAGCAGGTGGTGCTCACCCCCGCCTGCGGCCTGGCCGGAGCCTCGCCCGCGTACGCCAAGGCGGCGCTGGCCCGGTGCCGGGAGGCGGCCCGGGTGCTGCGCGAGGACCCCGGCGAGTGAGGCCGTCGGGAGTGGGGCTGTCGCGAGTGGGGCCGCCGCTAGTGGGGCCGCCGCTGGTGATCCAAGAGGTCTCCCAGCTCATCCCCAAGTGATTCACAAGCCCGGTGACCTATCTCTTGACGTGCTGGAAGTTCAGACGTTCAGGAGAAAGACCATGCGAAGCGCCACGCGCCTTCTGCTCCCTCTCGCCGCTGCCGGGCTGTCCGCCGCTCTGGCCGCCGGTCTCGTCGCGGCTCCCGCGGCGGCCTCGGCATCGGCCTCGGCATCGGCCACGGCCTCGGCCGCGTCGGCGGCGGAGACCTGGGAGTGGGGGCCGACGGCGTCCTCGGACACCAAGGGCTGGGCGAACGGGTACGTCCGGTCGGGCTCGTCGGGCCTGCGCATCGTCGGCGACCTCTACGACGCGGGCGGGGCCAGGACCTGCTCGTGGGTGAAGATCAAGTGGCTGACCGACCGCGGGAAGTATCGCACCGCCACCTACCGCAACTGCTCCCAGTCCACTCCGCGGACGTTCACCGTGAACGCCGGGTACATGCTGCTCGCCAAGGCGATGGTCTGCCGGGGCGGTGCGACCGGGATCACCGGCAAGTGCTCTCGCTGGGAACGCGTCTGGACCCAGGGAGGTTGACCCTCGGGCCGGTCCCTCTCCATCCACGGCGACCGGCCCGAGTACACCCGGACAAAAAGGAATGAAAGTGGGCTGCAAGCGGTCTACCGTAATTCTCGACCGCTCCTGAGACGAGGGGCCGCGCGGTCTGGAGCGGCCCTCTCGCCGAGCGGTCCGGCGGGGGCCGCCCACGTCCTCGGTGCGGCTCCCGCCCCTGTCCTTCGCGAACTGTCGGTCGCCGGAGATACGGTTGCCCTGGGTGTCTGACGAGGGGAGACGGGCGACGTGACCGACAGGGCTGACGAGACTGACCGGCTCGACGGCACCGCGCTCGATGACACAGAGCTTGCGGATGAGGCGAAGGGGCATGCGGAGGCCGCGAGCGAGGTCGAGAGCGTGACGGGTGCCGCCGAGACCACCGGGAGCGCCAGCGGACAAGCACAGAGCGCCAGCGGACGAGCACAGAGCGCCAGCGGACAAGTGCAGAGCGCGCCGGCCGAGGCCCGGGAGCGGCACGCCGAGCTGGCCGAGCTGATCGACGACGCCAACTGGCGTTACTACGTGCTCGACTCGCCCACGGTGAGCGACGCCGAGTACGACGGCTGGATGCGGGAGATTCTCGCGCTGGAGGAGGCGCATCCCGACCTGCGCACGCCGGACTCGCCTACTCAGAGGGTGGGGGCGCCGATCTCCACGGAGTTCGCCCCCGTCACCCACCTCCAGCGCATGGAGAGCCTCGACAACGCTTTCAACGACGCCGACCTCGCCGGCTGGCAGGCCAGGGCCGAGCGGCTGATCGAGGCCGACCCCGGGCCATACCTGTGCGAGCTGAAGATCGACGGCCTGGCCGTGGCACTCGTGTACGAGAAGGGCCGCCTGGTGCGGGGCGCGACCCGGGGCGACGGGCGCACCGGTGACGACATCACCCCCAACATCCGTACCCTCGGAGACGTGCCGCATCGGCTCAACGGGGACGACGTGCCCGACCTGCTGGAGGTGCGCGGCGAGGTCTTCCTGCCGGTCGAGGGCTTCAAGAAGCTCAACGAGCAGCTCATGGACGCGGGCAAGCCGCCGTTCGCGAATCCGCGAAACTCGGCCGCCGGCTCGCTGCGGCAGAAGGACCCGCGCATCACCGCGCAGCGGCCACTGCGGATGATCGTCCACGGCGTCGGCAAGTGGGAGGGCGGCGGCCCGCTGCCCGCCACCCAGTCGGCCGTCTACGAGCGGCTGCGGGACTTCGGGCTCCCGGTCAGCGACCGCTACACCGTGGTCAAGAGCCTCGACGAGATCCGCGAGTTCATCTCCTACTACAACGACCACCGCCACGACCCTGAGTACGAGATCGACGGCGTGGTGGTCAAGGTCGACCGCATCCCGGTGCAGCGGCAGCTTGGCAGCACCAGCCGGGCCCCGCGCTGGGCCATCGCGTTCAAGTACCCGCCCGAGGAGGTCACCACCAAGCTCCTCGACATCCAGGTCGGAGTGGGCAGGACGGGCCGGGTCACGCCGTTCGGCGTGATGAAGCCGGTGGTGGTGGCCGGGTCCACCGTGGAGCGGGCGACGCTGCACAACGCCTCGGAGGTCGCGCGCAAGGGCGTGCTGATCGGCGACACCGTGGTGCTGCGCAAGGCGGGCGACGTCATCCCCGAGATCGTCGGTCCGGTGGTGGACCTGCGACAGGGCGGCGAGCGGGAGTTCGTCATGCCCACGCACTGCCCCGAATGCGGCACCGAACTGGCCTACGAGCGGGAGGGCGACGCGGATCTGCGCTGCCCGAACGCCCGCTCCTGCCCCGCGCAACTGCGTGAGCGGATCTACTTCGCGGCCGGGCGCAACGCGTTCGACATCGACGGGCTGGGCTACGTCGCGGCGACCGCGCTGACCCAGCCGCTGCCGCCGCAGGAGCCGCCGCTTCGCACGGAGGCCGACCTGTTCGACCTCACGATCGAGAAGCTGCTGCCGATCAGGTCGGTGGTGCGCGACCCGGACACCGGCCTGCCGAAGACCGATCCGGAGACCGGCGAGCCGAAGGTCGTCTCCTTCTTCGCCAACATCTCCGGAGAGCCGAGCAAGAACGCCGAACTGATCCTCCAGCAGTTGAAGGAGAAGAAGGACCAGCCGCTGTGGCGGGTGCTCGTGGCGCTGACGATCCGGCACATCGGGCCGCCCACGGCCCGCGCGCTCGCCGCGGAGTTCCGCTCGATCGACGCCATCGCCAAGGCGTCCGAGGAGGAGCTGGCGGCGGTGGAGGGCATCGGCCCGAGGGTCGCCGAGACCATCAAGGAGTGGTTCGCGGTCGACTGGCACCAGGAGATCATCGAGAAGTGGCGAGCCGCCGGCGTCAGGATGGCCGACGAGTCGCCCGCCGACGAGGGGCCGCGTCCGCTGGAGGGGCTCACCTTCGTCGTCACGGGGACGCTGGCCGACTTCAGCCGCGACGAGGCCGGCGAGGCCATCGGCGCCAGAGGCGGCAAGGTCACCTCGTCGGTGTCGAAGAAGACGAGCTTCCTGGTGGTAGGGGAAAACCCCGGTTCGAAGTACGACAAGGCGGTCAAGGCCGGCGTCCCGATCCTCAACGAGGAAGGCTTCCACGTCCTCCTCGACAAGGGCCCCGACGCCGCCCGCGCCGTCGCCGTCACCCCCGAGGAGTGACCCCGCAGCCATAGCCGCCCGGCTCCCCTACGCGCCTGCGGTGATCGCGATTCGGCTCCGGGCTGTCAAAGCCTCGGAATACGCCAACGCCGTCACCGCCAGGCGGCCAGCAGGTCGTCAGGGCCCCAGTGCGCGGCGAGCGGCAGGCCGTCGTCGACACCGGAGCGGGAAACGGCCACCAGCGGGGTCCCGGTGTCCGCGCCAGGAACGGCGAGCATGTCGCGCACCAGGCTGTCGTACTCATGGCGGCCGAAGGACCCGTTCTCCAGCCATTTGATCGAGCCGAGGAAGTGGACGTGCCGCGCGACCGGCTCGCGGTCCGCCCCGACGAGATCGATCTCGGGGTTGTTCTGACGGTTCCACCATCCGCCGATGGTTTCGGTCTCGGGCCACCGGTCGTCGGGCAACAGCCGCAGCAGTGCCTCACGGACGACGGGCTCGACGGCGCGGCCACGCCAGGAGGTCCAGGAGCGTTCGATGGAGGCCAGGACGCGCTCGCCCCGGCCGCGCTCGACCAGCGGAATGCCACGGTCGAGGAAGGCCAGCCAGAATCGCAGATACGGATCGGCGATGCGATAGCGCGTGTTCTTCGTGTCCGGCTTGGCCGACAGCGGGGTGTCGACGGCCAGCACCCGCTTGCCGATGAGGGTGGACAGCAGCGGGGAAAGCGTGCCGGAGGCCAGGGGAGAGGCACCACCCGCCTCGGTGGCGATGGCGGAGAACGTGCGCTCTCCGCTCCCCACCGCCGACAGGACAGCACGGGAGTGGGAGGTCTCGGGAAACTCCCCGAGCAACGACAGCCCGCCGGCCATCAGCAGCGCGGACAGCGGATTGGTCAACGACTCTCGCAGATAGTCGACGCGGTTCATGCCTGGCTGCCAGGCCTGGACCACCTCGGGAAAACCACCGGTGATCAGGAAGGCGTCGATGGCGTCGGCGGCGTCCAGTCCGGTCATGGCGGCCACATCCGCGGGGTGGAGTGGCTGGACGGTCATCGTCGCGGCGCGACCGAAGAAGGGGCGGCCATAGGACTGGAGCGCCTCCATCACCGACAGGTCACTGCCGACCAGGATGAGCAGCACGGGCTTTGCGGACAGGTGCCGATCCCAGACCGTCTGCAACGCCCCTTCGAACTCGCGATCCTGTTCCACCAGCCAGGGCACCTCGTCGATGACCGCGATGCTCGGCGTCTGGTCGGGCACAGCCACAGCCAGGGCACGCAGCGCCTGGTTCCAGTCCCCGGCCTGCACGCCGGCGATCAACTCGGCGCCCGGCAGTGCGGACTGCCCGAGCATGCCGACGAAGTCGGCGCGCTCGGTCACCGGGTTACGGCCCCTGGTGGCCTGGAAGACCACGTACGGCACGCCGGAGCGATCGCAGAACTCCTGCACCAGCCGGGATTTCCCCACCCGACGACGGCCGGTCATGGTGACAGCGCGCCCCCGAGTGCCGCCGCGGCCCTCCACCACCTGCCGCAGCTGCCGATCAAGTAGCTCAAGATCTGCGGCTCTCCCCTTGAACTCCATCGGTCGCCTCGATCATACGTAGAACCCATCTAACGTAGATGTGATCTTACATTGTCGGTAGGTGTCAGCGGGAGGCGACCGGCGGATGGGGCTCGAAAGTGGGGTTCCAGGGCCTGGGCATCGCTGAACGACCGACCTTGCCTCCGGGAACAGCGATATCTCCTGTGCCGTTCCATGGGACATGCCGACTTCTACCAACGCGATAGCCGACGTCCTGCACTACGCGGCCTTCACCACCGATCCCGCCGGCGGCAACATGGCCGGGGTGGTGCTCGACGCCGCCGGGCTGGATGAGGCGGCCATGCTCGCCATCGCCGCCGAGGCGGGCCATTCGGAGACAGCCTTCCTGAGCGCGGCTCCGGCGCGACCTGCCGAGACCGGTCGGGCTTTCACCGTCCGATATTTCAGTCCGAAGATGGAGGTGCCGTTCTGCGGGCACGCCACCGTGGCATCGGCGGTCGCGCTCGCGGAACGGATCGGCCCGGGTGGCTTGGTCTTCGAGACGCAGGCCGGAACCGTACCGGTCACGGTGGTGGCGGATGGCAGCGGCGTGCTGTGGGCGACCCTGACCAGCGTGGAGCCGTACGTCGAGCCGGTCAGCGACCTCGACGTGGCACAGGCGCTCGACGCGCTGAAGTGGCGGCTCGACGAACTCGATCCCGAACTGCCCCCGCGGATCGCCTTCGCGGGATCGCGCCATCTGGTCCTGGCCGCCGCCACGCGCGAGCGCCTCGCCGATCTGGACTACGACTTCTCCCGGCTGGCGCAGTACATGACCGATCGGGATCTCATCACCCTGCAGCTGGTATGGCGGGAGTCGGCGGACACCTTCCAGGTGCGTGATCCGTTCCCCGTGGGTGGAATCGTGGAGGACCCGGCCACTGGGGCCGCCGCAGCGGCTTTCGGGGCGTATCTGCGGGACCTCGGCGAGGCCGGTCCCACTGCGGTGCTGACCCTGCATCAGGGAGTCGACATGGGACGGCCGGGTCTGCTGCGGGTGGAACTGCGGGACGGGGATACCAGGGTCCGGGTTTCCGGCGCGGCGGTGCCTGTCGCGGCCGCCGGCTGATCCGGCTCGCGACGGCCCAACCCGCCCGCGCCATCCCTGAGACTCAGGCAAGCCACGGGGGTGGCATTCCGGGCGGTGAGCGGTACGGCCACCGCTCCGCCCGGCAGCAGCAGGTCCAGTTCGCCTACGAACCCGCCCGCGAAGGCCTTCGGTCTGAGATCACCTGATGGAGACGAGCATGGGCGGGGCTTGGAGCAGGGTTGAGCTCCGGTTCACGACCACGTGAACTCGCCCCTGCCGGGTGGCACATCGGACCTGCCAGCGCGACGGGTCCGATCCGCTCAGTGGTCAGATGTCGAACTCGCCGCTCTTCACACCGGTGATGAAGGCCGTCCAATCGCTCGGTGTGAAGGCCAGCACCGGACCCGAGCGGTCCTTGCTGTCCCGCACGACCACCAGCCCCGGCAGGTTCGTCGCCACCTCGACGCAGTTGTTCCCGCTACCGCTGAAGCTGCTTTTGCGCCAGATCGCCATAGACGGATCAGTCATGAGAAAAATTGTCCCTGGCCTCCGAAATCAGTTTCAAGCTCTCTTCCTCGGACAGGGCAGCATCGCAAATACGCCCGAAGGCGGACCTGTAGCGGTCGACATGATCGGTGCTCTCGACGTAGACATCACCTGCTGTGCCCTCGACGTATGCGACGTCTGGATCTTCCTCCTCCGCGAAGGAGAGCACAGTGAACGCGCCCTCCAGGCCCGCATGTGCTCCGGCGGAGTACGGCAGGATGCGGATTGTCACGTTGGGCCGACGCGCCGCGGTCAGGAGCGCTTCCAGTTGGTAGCGCATCACTGCAGGCCCGCCGATCGGACGCCGAATGATCCCCTCGTCCAGGACCGCAAAGAGTGCCGGGGCGGTAGGGCGGCTCAGCAGTGTGCGACGTGCCATGCGGGCCATGACCCGCCTATGGACGTCGTCAGGGTCCGGCTCTCCCGGCCTTCCCGCCGCGATCACAGCACGCGCGTAGTCCTCGGTTTGGAGCAGGCCCGGAACGAGTTGCACCTCCCATTGGCGAATGAGGGCCGCCTCATCTTCCAGGCCGACGTACGAGCCAGTGAAGACATCGGCATATGCCGTCCACCATCCCCGCTGCCTGCCCTCTTTCGCGAGTTGGATCAGCCCGGCCCGTGCCTCTGAGCCGATCCCGTAGAGGTCGCAGATGCTCGCCACGTCGGCCGGAGTCGCTCTCGTGCGACCCGTCTCGATGCGGCTGACTTTGCTGCGGCTCCAGCCAAGCCGGGTGGCGGCGGCCTCGGGACTCAAGCCGCTGTTCTCTCGCACCCTTCGGAGCTCGCGAGCCAGGCGCCGGAGACGAACCGTGGGGCTGTGAGTCGGTGGCATGAGGTCAGTGTGCCGAGGAGAGCCACGTCATTGCGGGGAAATGCATGAGTCAAAGTGAATCTGCACAGTGCATTGACAGATTGCAATCCGCTGCTCACGATGAGTCATGTGCGGATCGAAGTCACTCCATCACGGAGCGTTCGGCGGCTGATCTGCGTTAGTTAGAAGCGGACCCGCCCGACGCTGCCACGACCGGACGGGCCCTTGATCAGGAAGAGAGGTTCCTGACCCATGCCAAACGATAGAGCCACGTCCGGCACGGAGTTCGCCGGATGGCGGATCATGAGGAGTGACGCGGGACGCTTCTGGGCGAGTCGCGAGCGGCCGTTCCCGCCAGCGGCCGAGCAGGCGGGTGCCTGCCGCACTGTCGACGCGGACGACCTGCGTGAACTGTGCCAGGCCATCGCCGAACAGGAGAGCCTGGCCGAGGTGGTGCCACACGCGCGGAGCGCAGGAACACACCTCCTCGGCCTGGCCGCTCTCGGCGTCATGGAGATCCCGCCGGCCTCGCCCGCCTGACATGCCACACGAAAAGGGCGTGCCGTACGGCTGGGGAGCCGTACGGCACGCCTGGACTATGCGGTGGGGGTCAGGAGGTGGTGCAGACCAGGGGGGACGGGGTGGACGGGGTCCCGCTGGAGCTGCCGAGGAAGCCGAAGGTGGCGTTCGCGCCGGGGGCGAGGCTGCCGTTCCAGCTCAGGTTCGTGGCGGTGATGCTGCCGCTGGTGCCGGTGAGGTTGGCGTTCCACGACTGGCTGATCGACTGCCCGCCGGGCATCGTCCACTTCACGGTCCAGTTGTTGATCGCCGAGGTGCCCGCGCTGGTCACGGTGACCTCACCCTGGAAGCCGCCCTGCCACGAGCTGACGACCTTGTAGACCGCCGTACAGCCCCGGTCGCCGGTGAAGGTCGGGGACGGCGAAGGTGAAGGCGAGGCCGACGGCGAGGGGGAGGGGGACGCCGACGGCGAAGCCGAGGGGGACGGAGACGGGGAAGGCGACGGCGACGGCGATGGGGACGCCGACGGCGAAGGCGACGGCGAGGGGGTGTATGGGGCGGCCATCGCCAGGTCGTAGGCCCGCTGCGGCACGAACTGGCCCGCAGGGCCGATGCAGCCGTCGGACTCGCCCGGAGGCTTCACCCACAGGTACGCCGCGATCGCCGAGTCGCCGGTGTTGGTGGTGCTCCAGGTGCCGGTGGCGCGGCCTGCCGGGTCGCACCACTCGCTGCCCGCCGGGCCGTTGCCGTTGCGGCTGGTGTCGATCACGGCCTTCAGCCCGGACACCCCGGTGGCGGAGATGACGCTCTTGGCGTACGAGACCAGGCCGGAGGAGAACCGGTAGTTGGAGACGTTGAGCGAGATGCCGTCCGCGCTGTTGGCGACGTCGGCCCCGCGCAGCCGGTTGGCCATGTCGGAGGCGCTCACCCAGGCGTCGTGGCCCGCGTCGAAGAAGACCTTGACGTTCGGGGAGGTGGCCTTGAACTTCTTCCCGGCGTACGCCATGGACGCCTGGACCTCGGCCTGCTGGGAGGCGTTCATGCAGTTCGGCATGATCGACAGGGCGTCGGGCTCCAGGATGATGTAGGCCGGGCGCCCGCCGAGACCCGCGGCGACCTGGTCGATCCAGGCGCGGTACGACGCGTGGTCGGGGGCTCCGCCCGCGCTCGCGCCGCCGCAGTCGCGGTTCGGCATCTCGTACACGACCACGATCGGGATCTTGCCGGCGGACGCGGCGGCGCCGACGTACGCGTCGACCTGACCGCGCACGGTCGAGGGGTTGTAGCTGGCGAACCACCGGCCCTGCGGGACGGCGGCGATGCGGTCCCTGATCACCGGGGTCTTGCTGTCACCGGGGTTGGCGGCCACCCACTTGGCCGCGTTGGTCGTCGGATCCACGTAGAAGGCGGAGTCGGCGGCCTGTGCGGCGGAGGAGGCGAGCACGGACGCTCCCACCGCGGCCGTGGCGACCGCTGTGAGCACAGCCGCCGTCAATCTGCGAGACATGGAATACTCCGTCCGGTAATGTGGGAGCGCTCCCACAGGTCCCTCGGATGGTAGGGAGCCGACGGGGGGTCCAAGAAGGGCCGGTCGGGGTTTGTCTGGAGGGCCAACCTAATAGGCGCAGGCGGGCGGGGGATCGGACCTGTGGAGCACTTGAAACTTTCACCGCAAGTCCGGCCAGACCCTGATATCTCCAGAAATCATGGTGACGCAGTGTGCCCAAGCGGTTTCGCGAAGTGGCCCAGAGGCCGTACCCTCCCATAGTGACCTCTTGGGGGGTTTCTTACCGATGACGCTTTCTCGCGGTTTTATGCCGCTCAGCGGGGTGCCACGCGTCCTCCTGCCCGCCGTCGACCTGGGCGAATCGTCCACGCCCGTCGACACCCGGGACACCGGACCGCGCCCCGGCTCGCCCCTGTGGGCCTACCTCGCGGCGGTCACCGCCGTCGGCGTCACCGCGCTGGTGATCGCGCAGGTACGGCTCGGCTTCGGCGAGCTGGGCGAGGTGGCCCGCACGCCGCTGTTCTGGATGCTGACCGTGCTGGTGGTGCTGGGCGAGCTGCGCCCGGTCATGTTCAGCTCATCGACGCTGGTCGGGGGCACGCCGACCTCCACGATGTTCACCTTCGCCGTGCTGATGTACCAGGGCCTGCCGACGGCGGCGCTGATGCAGGCGGTCGCCGTGGTGGTCAGCGGCCTGGTGCACCGCAGGGCCTGGCACCGGGTGCTGTTCAACCTCGCCCAGGTGACCCTGGCCTGCACCGCGGCCGCGGCCGCCTTCGCCGCGTTCGGCGCGCATCCGGCTCCCCGCGCGCCCTGGACGCCCGACGGCGCGGACATCCCCGCCATCGCGGTGGCCGCGGGGGCGTACTTCGCGGTCCGCGCGATCCTGGTCTGCCAGGCGGTGGCGCTGCACGAGCGCCGGCCGCTGGCCCGGGTGATGAAGGCGTCGATCGGCCCGCAGGCCCTCGTCTACGGGGCGCTGCTCGGGCTCGCGCCGCTGGTCGTGGTCGTGATGGCGCACTCCACGGCCCTGGTCCCCCTGTTCGTCGCGCCGCTGACCGCGGTCTACTTCACCGCGACGCTCTCGCTGCGCCGCGACCACCAGGCGACCCACGACGGGCTCACCGGCCTGCCGAACCGCAAGATGCTCATCCTGCGCACCGAGGAGGCCCTGGCCGAGGCGCGCGAGCACGAGCGGGTGGGGCTGCTGCTGCTCGACCTCGACCGCTTCAAGGAGGTCAACGACACGCTCGGCCATCCGGTCGGCGACCGGCTGCTGCAGATCGTGGCCCACCGGCTCACCCACAGCGTGCGGCCCGGCGACGTGGTGGCCCGCCTCGGCGGGGACGAGTTCGCTGTGCTGCTGCCGTCGATCAGGGACGCCCACGCGGCCAAGGAGGTCGCCTCGCGGCTGCGGGTCGCGCTGACCGAGCCGGTGCGCCTCGAGGGCATGACCTTCGACCTCGACGCGTCGATCGGCATCGCGCTCTACCCCGACCACGCGCCGGACTTCGAGCTGCTCATGCAGCGCTCCGACGTGGCGATGTACCTGGCCAAGGAGGGCCGTACCGGCGTCGAGTTCTACCTGCCGGGCAAGGACCGCAACTCGCCGGAACGGCTGAGCCTGCTCGGCGACCTGCGGCGGGCCATCGACGCCGACGAGCTGGAGCTCCACTATCAGCCCAAGGTGAGCCTGGAGGACGGCAGGGTCGAGAGTGTCGAGGCGCTGCTGCGCTGGTGGCACCCGGTGCGCGGGCCGATCTCGCCCGCCGAGTTCATCCCGCTGGCCGAGCAGTCGTACCTGATGCGCGAGCTCACCCAGCACGTCATCGGCCAGGCGCTGCGGCAGGCGGCCCGGTGGTGGCACGCGGGCGTCGACGTGCCGGTCTCGGTCAACGTGTCGGCCCGCGACCTGCTGGATTCGAGCCTGCCCGAGCAACTGGAGTCAGGGCTGGAGAAGCTCGACCTGCCACCCGAGGCCATCCGGCTGGAGGTCACCGAGCGCATCCTCATGACCGACCAGGCCTACAGCGCCGAGGCCATCCGCACCCTGGCCGGCCTCGGCATCCAGCTGGCCCTCGACGACTTCGGCACCGGCTACTCCTCCCTGGTCCGCCTGCAGCGGCTCCCGGTCGCCGAGGTGAAGATCGACGCGTCGTTCGTGCGGCGGCTCGGGGAGTCGGCGGACGACGAGCGGATCGTCCGCTCGATCATCGACCTCGTACGGTCCCTCGGGCTGAGGTCGGTCGCCGAGGGGGTCGAGTCGACGGAGGTCGCGACGCTGCTGCGGGAGATGGGCTGCCACGCGGGCCAGGGGTGGTGGCTGGCCAAGCCCATGCCCGCGAGCGAGGCGACCACCTGGTTGCGCGGCCGGCTCGGCGCCGCCTTCCGGGAGCGGGAGAGCGGCGGCGCCCGTCTCGCGCCGTCCACGACGCAGGCGTCGCATTAAGACCATGTGACGCGGCGTCGTCGGGTCGGCCGCGCTCGGCGACGAGCCCTAGGATGGGTAGGTCCAATCTCCATCATGAAACGGGTTCGACGACTCATGTCCGCCATAACCCGCGATGAGGTCGCTCACCTCGCCCGGCTGTCCCGGCTGGCACTGGCCGACGACGAGCTCGACCACTTCGCCGCCCAGCTCGACCAGATCGTCGGCGCCGTCGCCCGCGTCGCGGAGGTGGCGGCCGACGACATTCCGCCGTCCTCGCACGCGCTTCCGCTGACCAACGTGTTCCGGCCCGACGACGTACGGCCCGGCCTCACGCCCGAGGGCGCCCTGTCCGGCGCGCCCGCCGTGGAGGACGACCGCTTCCGCGTGCCGCGGATCCTCGGGGAGGAAGAATGAGTCTTATTCGCAAGACCGCCGCCGAGCTCGGCGCGCTGGTCGCCTCCCGGGAGGTCAGCGCCGTCGAGGTCGCGCAGGCCCACCTCGACCGGATCGCCGAGGTCGACGGCCGGGTCAACGCCTTCCTGCACGTGGACGCGGAGGCCGCGCTGGCGCAGGCCCGCGCGGTCGACGAGCGCATCGCCGGCGGGGAGACGCTCGGCCCGCTCGCCGGGGTGCCGATCGCGCACAAGGACGTGTTCACCACGACCGACATGCCGACGACCGCCGGCTCGAAGATCCTCGAAGGCTGGCGCCCGCCGTACGACGCGACCGTGACCCGCCGCCTGCGCGAGGCCGGCCTGGTGATCCTCGGCAAGACGAACCTGGACGAGTTCGCCATGGGATCGTCCACGGAGAACTCGGCATACGGCCCGACCCACAACCCCTGGGACCTGAACAGGATCCCGGGCGGCTCCTCGGGCGGCTCGTCGGCCGCGGTGTCCGCCTACGAGGCGCCGCTGTCCACCGGCACCGACACCGGCGGCTCGATCCGCCAGCCCGCCGCGGTGACCGGCATCGTCGGCATGAAGCCGACGTACGGCGGTTCGTCCCGCTACGGGCTGATCGCGTTCGCATCCTCGCTCGACACGCCCGGGCCGTTCGCCCGCAACGTGCTCGACGCGGCGCTGCTGCACGAGGCGTTCTCCGGCCACGACCCGTTCGACTCGACCTCGATCGACGCGCCGGTCCCGGCGGTCGTCGAGGCCGCGCGGCAGGCCGACGTGGCGGGCATGCGGGTCGGCGTGGTCAAGGAGTTCGGCGGGGAGGGCTACCAGCCCGGCGTCCTGGCCCGGTTCCACGAGGCCGTCGACCTGCTGGAGTCGCTCGGGGCCAAGGTCGTCGAGGTCTCCTGCCCGACCTTCACGTACGCGCTGCCCGCGTACTACCTGATCGCGCCGTCAGAGTGCTCGTCCAACCTGGCCCGCTTCGACGCCATGCGGTACGGCCTGCGCGTCGGCGACGACGGCACCCGCAGCGCCGAGGAGGTCATGGCGCTCACCCGGGCGGCCGGCTTCGGGCCCGAGGTCAAGCGGCGCATCATGCTCGGCACGTACGCCCTGTCGTCGGGCTACTACGACGCCTACTACGGACAGGCCCAGAAGGTCCGCACGCTGATCATGCGGGACTTCGAGGCGGCCTTCCAGCAGGTGGACGTGCTGGTCTCGCCGACCACGCCGACCACCGCGTTCCCGATCGGGGAGCGGGCCGACGACCCGATGGCGATGTACCTCGCCGACCTGTGCACGATCCCGACCAACCTGGCCGGCAACGCGGCGATCTCGGTGCCGTGCGGCCTGGCCGACGAGGACGGCCTGCCGGTCGGGCTGCAGGTCATGGCCCCGGTCCTGGCCGACGACCGCTGCTACCGGGTCGGCGCCGCCGTGGAGAAGGCGTTCGAGAGCCGGTGGGGCGGCCCGCTGCTGTCCCGCGCGCCCGCGCTCTAGCCGCCGAGAGGAGGGGAACGGCGGCATGATCACCCGCATCGAGATCGACGGCTTCAAGTCCTTCGCGGACTTCAAGCTCGATCTGCCGCCGTTCCTCGCCGTCATCGGCAGCAACGCCAGCGGCAAGTCGAACCTGTTCGACGCTCTTCGCTTCATCTCCGCGCAGGCGCGTGGTGACCTGTACGACGGGATAGACGCCGTCCGCGGGGACGCCGTGGGGTTGTTCCGGCAGCGGGGGGACGGCTCGCGAGCAAAAGAGATCAAATTCGGCGTCGAGCTGATCGTGGACCCGGACCGGGGATGGGGCCGGTCGGTGCCCGAGGAGTGGCGCAGGAGCCTCGGTTCCCGCTGGCGCTACGAGTTGTGGGTGACCCTCAAGAAGAGGGGTCCCGAATCCACGCAATTCTTCATTCCGCTGGTCGAGGAGGACGACTCCTGGCCGGACGAGGTGAACGCGGATCCGGAGTGGCGCGCGAAGTACGTCACCTATCTCGACGAAGACGACGACGACGCCTGTGCGCTCTTGGGAGAAGACGGTTTCCTCCACCTCTTCACGCTTCCGGACGGCCACCCGATGGCTGACATGGGCGACGGAGACGTTGACACGAGCGTGGAAGGGCAGATGTATGAGGCCGTCGTCACCGCCATCTTGAAAACGCTTGCCCAGATTTCCGCTTTCCAGCTCGAAGATGCCGCCCTCAGGAAACCGAGTGCGCTGCCCGCGCGTCCTGTGCTCCGGCCCAATGGCGAGGGTCTGCCCGGATACCTCGGTCATCTTCGCCGGGTGAGCGCGGACCAGGGCGACGAGGCGGGAGTGCTCGCGGAGATCCGCGCGGATCTCGCACGAATCGTGCGGGAGGTGACGTCGTTCGACGTGGTCGAAGACCATGAGCGCCGGGATTCCCGAGTGGTCTTCGACGGACGCTATGTTCCCCGCTTCGGTGCGGATGTGGCCTCTGACGGCACGCTGCGGATCCTGGCGTTGCTGGCGATGCTCAACGACTCGGACCGCGGAGGCCTGGTGGCTGTCGAGGAGCCGGAGAACGGCGTGTTTCCCGAACGCCTCCGAGACCTCCTCACAACCATGCGTCGTCTGGTCAGTGACCCATCCGCGGACGACCCGAGCTGGCCTCTCAAACAGGTCCTCGTTACGAGTCACTCACCGGTCGTCCTCGACGCGGTGCCACGCCGGAACATCGTCTTCCTGGAGAACCTGACGAGGATCCAGGAGGGGGTCCCCTCGCGGGTCACGGTGGCCCGTCGCCTCGTCGAGCCCGGCCAGCCGAATCGCTTGCCGGGTGAGGACATTCCCCGGGTCACCGAGAGCGAGATCGAGCGGTTCCGCGCGGGCCGGGAACCCGCGATTTCATGAGGTGTCTACAGGCGGTCCTGGTCTGTGAGGGACCCTCCGACGAATGGCTCCTTCCGGTCTTGCTCCAACGCGCCACGCATCTGCTCTGCCTGGAGAGTTTTCCGGGCGACGTGGACGTGAGAGACGTCCGGGTGCTCGGCGCGGACCACCAGCGGCCCGAGGAGATCGCGAAGGCGGCGATTCGTGAACGCGATGCGTTCGACGTGCTCCTCTACCATCACGACGGATCTCCTCACCGGAAGGCCGCTGAGAAAATCGATGAGGTGCGGCAGGCGCTGAATGACGCCGGGAGCAGGGAGCCCCTGGTGCCGGTCGTCCCGGTGGTGGAGACCGAGGCCTGGGTTCTCGCCGACCCCGAGGCGCTCGCCGCGGTCCTCTCCGTACCGATCGCGAAGGTCCGCGAGTTGCTCCCTCAACAACCGAAGCAGGTCGAACAGCAGGCCGACCCGAAAGAACTGCTTCGGCTGGTGATGCGCTCGCTGGTGAGACGCCACAGGAGGTCCAGGCCGGACGGAGACAGCATGGAACGCTATTTCAGCGAACTGGCTGAGCTCATCAATGTGTCCCGACTGCGGGAAGTGCCCGCGTTCGCGGATTGGTGGGCCTCGATGGGGAACGCACTGGAACGGCTGGGCTTCCGTCATGGGTAACAACGTGATGGATCTGCGTCCCTTTCCGCGGCTGCTCCATGTGAATCGACGAAAGGTCGACGGTGCGCGTTCGCCGGGCACCAGGCAGGCGGCCGACGGCCGGGGAACACACACTTCGCGAACGGAAGGGAGGGGAACGGCGGCGTGATCACCCGCATCGAGATCGACGGCTTCAAGTCGTTCGAGAACTTCGCGATCGATCTGCCGCCGTTCCTCGTGCTCATCGGCACCAACGCCAGCGGCAAGTCGAACCTCCTCGACGCCCTGAGCTTCGTCGCCACCGCGGCCACTGAAGGGCTGAACTCCGCGGTCGCGCGGGTGCGAGGCGACGCCCGCGGACTGTTTCGCAGACGCGGGGACGGCACCCGCGTGGACCTGATGAGCTTTGCCCTGGAGTTCTTTTTCAAGGGTTCCGCTTTTCATGCCGGTAATCGGTGGCGTTACGAACTCGATCTCGGCTGGAAGGTTCCGGAGAACGCGATCGAGGGCCTCGTCGTCCGGGCGCAGCGCCTGGTTTCGATACCGTTCAGCACCGAGCGCTGGGATCCACTCTTGAGCGCGGCTCCTGAGTGGTATGAGGTAGTCGAGTGGGAGGGGAGCGAAGTCATCGAACTCCCCGCCGCCGAAGAGCTGCCCGACCTCCAAGGCGTGCTCGGTCTCCTGACCGCCGCCGTGGGTGGGATGGTGAGGCGTGACCGAGGCGAAAGCCTTCTTCTGATGCAACTGCAAGAGGAACTCGCGAGCACACGTCTTCTGCATCTTGAAGCGGGTTCGCTTCGCCGGCCCAGTGAGATGGGGGGCCCTCAGAGGATGGACTCCACCGGGCGAGACCTGCCCAACTACCTCCGCTTCCTGGCGAAGGAGGGGGCTTCGGACAACCGGCCGCTCGGCCACATCGGCGAGATAAAGATGCATCTCGTGGGGCTGGTTCGGGAAATCAGTGACTTCACGATCGTCGAGGACGAGCATCGCAGGGACGTCCGGCTGGAGTTCTCCTCGCCGTATGAGCACGGGCTTGGGGCGGAGTTCGCCTCGGACGGCACCTTGCGAATGCTCGCGATCCTGGCCGCGCTTCACGATTACGGGACCACGGCTGTGGAGGAGCCCGAAAACGGCGTGTTCCCGGAGCGGTTGCGGCAACTGCTCGGCCTGGCCAGAGCCCTCGTCACGGATTTTCGCGAGCCGCCGGAACGGAATCCGTCGGGTGCCCGGCTGCCGCACCGGCAGGCGGTCTTCACCAGCCATTCGCCGGTCGTGCTGGACGCGGTGCCGTACGAGAACATCGCGTTCCTAGACATGACGACGGTCATCGAGGACGGCGTTCCCAGCCGGGTGACGAGGGTCCGGCGGCTTAGAGAGAGCGGCGGTCCCGTACGGGTCGAGGGCGAGCGGTGGCCGCGGGTCACCGACTCCGAGCTCGACAGGTTCCGGGCCGGGGTGGAGGAACCGGTCTGATGCGGAGCCTGAGCTGCGTTCTCATCAGGGAGGGGCCGTCGGACGACTGGTTCCTGCCGATCCTGCTGCGCCGGGCCCTGGAGGACCTCGTGATCGAGTCCTTCCCGGCCTGCCGGGAGGTGCAGGAGGTGCGCAGCCTGCCGAAGGCGGGAAACCAGAGTCCCGAGCCCGTGCTCGCGGCGCTGGAGCAGGAGCGGGGCACCTTCGATGTGGTCCTGTACCACCATGACGGCGCTCCACCGGCGAAGTCGGGTCCCGTGCTGGAGCGGATGCGGCAGACTTGGAGGACCAGCGACTTCGAGGAACCTCTGGTGGCCGTCGTCCCGATGAGGGAGACGGAGGCCTGGTTGCTCGCGGACCAGGCGGCTCTCGTCAGGGCGCTCAACGTGCGAAAGCTCGGGCGGGCGCCCGTGTCGGGACCGGAGGTCGAGTCCTGCCCCGATCCCAAGGCGGTGGTCGAGACCCTGCTGCGGGACGAGGCCGGGATGAATCCCAAGAAGAACGGCGTGGTCCGGAACTTCTACGTGTCGGTGGCGGAGACCGCCGGCATCGCTGAACTGCGGAAGGTGCCCGCCTTCCAGCAATGGTGGAATGACATGATCGAAGCATTGGAAGGACTGGGTTACCAGCATGGCTGATACCGCGACGCTCATGCCGTACGACGAGGCGCTGGAGCGCTTCGAGCCGGTGCTGGGGCTGGAGACGCACGTCGAGCTGGGCACCGCCTCGAAGATGTTCTGCGGCTGCCCGACGACCTTCGGCGCGCCGCCGAACACGCAGGTCTGCCCGGTGTGCCTGGCGCTGCCCGGCTCGCTGCCGGTGGCCAACGAGAAGGCGATCGAGTCGACGATCCGGATCGGCCTCGCGCTGAACTGCACCATCGCGACGTGGTGCAGGATGGCCCGGAAGAACTACTTCTATCCGGACATGCCGAAGAACTACCAGATCAGCCAGTACGACGAGCCGCTGTGCACGGACGGCTACCTGGACGTCGAGGTGGACGGGAAGATCGTCCGCGTGGAGATCGAGCGGGTGCACCTGGAGGAGGACACCGGCAAGTCCACCCACGTCGGCGGCGCGACCGGGCGGATCCACGGCGCGGACTACTCGATCGTCGACTACAACCGGGCCGGCATCCCGCTCGTCGAGATCGTGACCAAGCCGATCGCGGGCACCGACCGGCTCGCCCCGGAGGTCGCCCGCGCGTACGTCACCGAACTCCGCGAGGTGATGCGCTCGCTCGGCGTGTCCGACGTGCGGATGGAGCAGGGCTCGCTGCGCTGCGACGTGAACGTCTCGCTGATGCCGCGCGGCTCGGCCGAGTGGGGCACCCGTACGGAGACCAAGAACGTCAACTCGCTGCGCAGTGTCGAGCGGGCGGTCCGCGGGGAGATCGAGCGCCAGGCGGCCATCCTCGCCGAGGGCGGCCGGATCGTGCAGGAGACCCGCCACTTCCACGAGGACACCGGGCAGACGACCTCCGGGCGGTCGAAGGAGGAGGCGCAGGACTACCGCTACTTCCCCGAGCCCGACCTGCTGCCGATCGCGCCCGACGCGGCGTGGGTCGAGTCGCTGAAGGCGGCGCTGCCCGAGCTCCCGTCGGCGCGGCGCAAGCGGCTCCAGCAGGAGTGGGGCGTGTCCGACCTGGACATGGCCGCCATGCACAACGCCGACGCGATCGACCTGGTCGAGGCGACGGTGGCCGCGGGCGCCCCCGCGGCCGACGCGCGCAAGTGGTGGATGGGCGAGCTGGCCCGGCGGGCCAACGAGTCGGCCACGGCGCTCGCCGACCTGCCGATCACCCCGGCCCAGGTCGCCCGGGTGACCGAGCTGGTCGCCTCCGGCGCGCTGAACGACAAGCTGGCCCGTCAGGTGCTGGAGGGCGTGCTCGCCGGCGAGGGCGGCCCGGACGAGGTCGTGGAGAAGCGCGGTCTGCAGGTCGTCAGCGACGAGGGCGAGCTGTCGGCGATCATCGACCAGGTGCTGGCGGACAACGCCGACGCCGCGGAGAAGGTGCGCGGCGGGAAGATCGCGGCCGTGGGCGCGCTGGTCGGCGGCGTGATGAAGGCCAGCCGGGGCAAGGCGGACGCCGGCCGGGCCCGTGAGCTGATCCTGGAGAAGCTCGGCGTCCAGGGCTGAGAAGCGCCACGCCTCGCGGACCCGCGGGCCGGGGGCCGAGGCGACCCAGGCGGCGGCCACGGCCTGCCTGACTGCGGCCTTGCCGCAAGGATCCGGTGAGGCGCCGTCAGGGCCCACCCGCAGCGGGGCGTCAGAACGGCCGGCCATGGTTCCCCGTGGCCGGCCGTCGGCCTGTTCGGGTGTGTTCGGGGCCGTGGGCTGTCGTGGCGGATGGCCTGTTATGCGCGGAAAGACCGGAAAGCTCCCCTGGGAAAGCGCGGAAGGTGTTGCTTTAGGACATATCCAGCGGAGGGTGTTTTAGGGTTAACTGATCGGAGTTGACCTTGAGCCGGAGGAGACCGAGGCGTGCGCAACGCCGGAGCGTCCGTCGACCCGCCCACGGATCCGTCCGGGGCGGCGTCCGCTCCTCCGCACAAACACCCGGTGCGCCGCGTCACCTCGCTGCCCCGGGGGGTCTCGGCCCTCCCCCGAGGGGTGTCGGCCGACATCTTCGCCGAGCCTCCCGCTCCCGCCGTTCCGGCCGCCAAGCCGTCAGGTAACGGGAACCTCCCGCCGCCGGCTCCGCCGGTCGAGCCGTGGCGGGTCCCGGAGCGCCCGGCGCGCGAGGAACCTGCCGTCGTCCCGCCGCCGGACCTCGAACTGCTTGACCTCGATCCCCGGAGCCGTACGCTCCGCCGCGCGCTGATCGGCCTGGCGGCGCTGCTCCTGGTGCTCTATCTCGTGCCGGCCGTCTCCATGGCGGGGAAGGTGCTGCCCGGCACCACGGTGCTCGGTGTGGACATCGGCGGGCAGAGCAGGACCGAGGCCGTCGCCACGCTGAACGAACGGCTGTACGCCCAGATCAGGATGCCGATCATCGTACGGCAGGGCACGCGGCGGCTGACCCTCGACCCGGTGGAGGCCGGTCTGGCGCTCGACGCCGAGGCCACGGTCCGCGCCGCGCCGGCGGGCTTCCCCAGCCCTCTGGAGGTGTGGAGCGCGCTGACCGGCAGCCGCGAGGTGGAGCCCGTCGTATCGGTGGACCGTCGCAAACTCGACGAGGCGGTGGCCAGGAACATCGCCGCGCCGCTGGAGAGGCCGGGGCGCGAGGGCGACGTCTCGTTCGACGGGGTCACCCCGGTCCCGACGTATCCGCGGGCGGGCCGCGTCATCGACAGGCAGGCGACGGCCGACCAGATCGTCAGGGGGTATCTCGACCCCGAGGCCGTCGTCGTGGTGCCCACGATGCGGGATCTGCCGCACATCACCCGTGCCGAGGTGCGGCGCGTCCTCCGCTGGGCGAGCCGGGCGGTGGCCGCGCCGCTCACGCTGACCAGCGGGACCGCCTCCGTCAGCCTGTCGCCGGCGACATTGGCACGGCACCTGACGTTCGTGCCCGACGGCGCGGTCCTGCGGCCGCGCTTCGACGCGGAGGCGGCGATCGCCGACGTCGGACCCGCGCTGGTCGCCCCCGCGCGGGCGGCCCGCGACGCCACCTTCACGATCAAGGACGGCCGGCCGGTCCTGGTGCCCGGCAGGCCGGGCGACCGGGTGGACACCGAGCGCCTCGCCGCGGACGTCCCGGCCGCCCTCGACAGCGGCAGCCGTACGGTGGCCGTGTCGGTCGTGAACGGGCCGCCGCGGATCACCGACGACGCCGCGCAGCGGATGGGGGTCCGGGAGGAGGTCGGCCGTTTCACCACCTCCTACGCCTGCTGCCCCCACAGTATGGGTAACATCCGCGCGGCCGCCGCGCTCCTCGACGGCCGCCTGGTGGAGCCGGGGGAGACGTTCTCGTTCAACCAGGTCGTCGGCCCGCGCACCGCGGCGGCAGGCTTCGACGGCATCGGCCCCACCGTGATCCACGGCCGGGCCGGCACGGACGCGGCGGGGATGACCCAGGTCGCGACCACCCTGATGAACGCCGTGATCCGCGCCGGGCTCCGGGTCTCCGAGCACACCCCGCCCGAGGTCCACGCCTCTCACCTGCCGGTCGCCGCCGAGGCCGCGGTGTCGTACCCCGATCCGGACCTGCGCTGGAAGAACGACTCGCCGTACGGCGTGCTCGTCCAGGCGTCCGCCACCGGAACCTCGCTGACCGTGACGCTGTGGAGCACCAAGCGGTACGACGTGGACCTGCAGGGGCCGGTCGTCGGGCAGCGGGTCGCGCTGCCCGCGATGACCGGTCACGGGCCCGGCTGCGTGCCGGCGCAGGGGCAGCCCGGCTTCACCGCCACGCTGACGCGGGTGCTGCGCCAGGACGGCGAGGTGGTCTCCCGGCAGACCTTCCGCACCTCCTACCGCGCCGGGGCCGAGGTCGTCTGCAGCTGATCAGGAGGAGGCGCTGATCAGGAGGAGGGCCGCACCACGAGGATGCGGTCGTCGCCGTTCCTGGGGGAGCCGCGCCCGTCCCGGTTGCTGGTGCTCACCCACAGCGTGCCGTCGGGCGCGGCGGCCACCGCGCGCAGCCTGCCGTACTCGCCGGTGTACAGGGCGGTGGGACGGCCGACGCGGCCCGAGGCGTCCACCGGCACGCGCCACAGGCGCTCGCCGCGCAGCGCCGCGGCCCACAGCGCCCCCCGGGCGTACGCGAGACCGGACGGCGACGCCTCCGCGGGCGACCAGGTGAGCAGCGGGTCGGTGTATCCGGGCCGGTGGCCCACCCCCTCGACCTCCGGCCAGCCGTAGTTGCGGCCCTTCTCGATGAGGTTGATCTCGTCGTAGGTGTCCTGGCCGAACTCGGTGGCGTACATGTGCCCCCGGTCGTCCCAGGCGAGGCCCTGCACGTTGCGGTGCCCGTAGGTCCACACCAGGGTGCCGAAGGGGTTGCCCGGGGCGGGCCGGCCGTCCGCCGTCATCCGCAGGATCTTGCCGCCCAGCGAGTTCCTGTCCTGGGCCATGCCGCGTTCGCCGGTCTCCCCGGTCGAGGCGTACAGGTGGCCGTCGGGGCCGAAGGCGAGGCGGCCCCCGTTGTGGATGGCCCCCTTCGGGATGCCGCTGACGATCACCTTCCGGTCGGACAGCCGCCCGTCGTAGCGGTAGCGGACGATCCGGTTGTCGTCCTGCGACGTGAAGTAGACGAAGACGAAGTGGTCGGTGGCGTAGTGGGGTGAGACGGCCACGCCCAGCAGGCCGCCCTCGCCGCTCGCGGACACCCCTTCGATCACGCCGATCTCCCGGACCTCGCCGCGCGGCGTGACCCGCAGCAGCCGCGCCGACTCGCGCTCGGTCACCAGCGCGTCGCCGCCGGGCAGGAACGCGATCGCCCAGGGCACCGCCAGGCCGGTCACCAGAGTGCGCGGCCGGGCCGGGGTGACGTCCGTCTCACCGCCGCCCGTGGTGGCGCCCGTGGTGGCGCCCGTGGTCGCGCCCGTGGTGGCGACCGGAGTGGCGCTCGCGGCGGGCAGCGGCGGGGGAGTCCTGCTCCCGCCCTCTCCGCCCGGCGCGCATGCCACGGTCGCCGACAGAAGGGCCGCCGCCAGGAGCGCGGTGCCCGTGCCATGCCTGTCCGCCATCCCCGATGACCTCCTCGTGTATCCATACTCGCGGGCAAGCGTGATGGTTCCCTAGGTTGGTCCTCGTGAAGATCTGGGTCGCCTCACAGGACATCGCCGACGCCCTTGCCGAACTGCCCGAAGGACTCCCTGCCCTCGACTGCGCCGTGTACGACGGGAGGACGCCGCCGCCCGGCCCGCCCGAGGAGGTCGAGATCTGGGTGCCTCCGCTGGTCCCGGTGCCGGACATCCCCGGCCTTCTGGGGCGCATGACCAACCTCCGCCTGCTGCAGACGGTGACGGCGGGGGTCGAGCCGTACCTGCCGCACGTGCCGCCGAAGGCGGTCCTGTGCAACGCCCGCGGCGTCCACGACGCGGGCACGGCCGAGTGGGCGGTGGGCGCGATGATCGCGATGCTGCGGGAGTTCCCCGGCTTCGCGGCCGCCCAGGCCAGACGCGAGTGGACCTACCACCACACCGGCGTTCTCGCCGACTCCACCGTGCTGATCGTGGGGTACGGCTCGATCGGCGAGGCGCTCGAACGGCGTCTGGCCGGGTTCGAGGTGGAGATCGTCCGGGTGGCGCGCACGGCCCGGGACAACGTCCACGGCCAGGACGAGCTGCCGGCGCTGCTGCCCGCCGCCGACGTGGTCGTGCTGCTGGTGCCCGCCACGTCCGGGACGGCCGGTCTGGTGGACGCCGGGTTCCTCGCCCGGATGAAGGACGGTGCGCTGCTGGTGAACGCCGCTCGCGGGTCGGTCGTGGACGCCGACGCGCTGCTGGCCGAGTTGCGGGCGGGCAGGCTGCGGGCGGCGCTCGACGTGACCCCCGTCGAACCGCTGCCGCCCGGCCACCCCCTCTGGACCGCTCCGGGTGTCTTCATCACGCCGCACATCGCCGGCAGCACGCCCGCGTCCGTACGGCGTACACGGAGGCTGGTGCGGGAACAGGTCATCCGTCATCTGACGGGCCGTCCACTCGATAACATGATCACCGGGCATTACTGACCGCTCCATTAAGGATTCCGGAACGTGGCTGCCTCGTGACCTGGGGTGCGTACGGTGAAGCTCAGCGTGCGCGGCTGGTTATCAGATCGGTGACGACTCGCTCGTTGTCCCCCTCTCGATCAGCGGCAGTGCGCACACTGGCCATGTGACAGGGAGAGTAAAGCCGAGTCGAGAACGGGAGGGGCAGTGACGACACACCCCACCGGACCCGGCGACGCTTATGCGACTCCGGCCTCCGCCGAAACCCCGGAGGACACGACGGCCGGCGGTGAAGCGGCGACAGGTGCAGAGGCGACGCGCGTGAAAGTCAGGCGTGACCCCCGGGTCCCACTCACCACCGCGGCCGGGCTCGGCGCGGTGGCGGTCGTCGTGGCCCTGGTCACCGGAGGCTCGGCGCCGGTCGTGACCGCGATCGCGGGGGTCGTCACCGGCCTGCTCGCGGCCGTCTCGCTGATCATGGCCGCCTCCCGTGTGGTCCCGGCTCACCGGCGCCAGCCCGGCGCGTGGCGGTGGATGGCCGCCGGGTCGCTGACCTGGCTCCTCGGCGTCGGCCTGCGTCCCGTGGCCGACGGCACGCCGTTCGTGCTCACGTTCGCCGACCTGCTCATGCTCGTCGGATCGGTGCTGCTCGCGATCGGCTGCGGCCTGTCGGTGAAACCACCCGCGTTCACGCGTGGGGTGATACGCCAGGCGGCCGACGCCTACCTGGGCGCGGCGTCGGTCTTCACCGTGGCCTGGGTCGCGGTGCTCGGCCCGGCGTTCAGGAAGGCGGAGGACACCGGAGCGTTCTTCGTCGCGCTCGCGCTACCCGTGGTCTGCCTGCTCGCGACGTGCGCGGTGACACCGGCCGTGGCGGCGTCCCGGTCGGGCAACCGGGTGGTCGGGCTCACCGGCGTAGGGGTCCTCACCGCGATAACGGTGGCGGAGATGGCCACGGCCCTCGCCCGTCTCGACGGCGACAACCCGCCGCTCGCGGCAGGGCTCGTCGTCCCGGCCATGCTGCTGGTCCTCGCCGTCACCCCGTGGGTGCAGGAGGACCGGCCGGCCAGGCCGCTGCCCGCCGCGCTGACGGCCGCCACTCCGCTGGTGCTGGTCGCCGCCGCCACGTTTGTCGCCACCCTGCACGCGATCGGGGGCAGCCGCGACGCCGTCCTGGTGGTCGTGGCCGCCTCGGTCGTCCTCGTCCTGCTCGGCCGGCTGTTCGTGCTCCTGGTCGAGACCGCGGGCATGCGCCGCCTCGTCGACGTCGGCGAGCAGCAACTGCGCAGGCTCGCCGAGAACACCGGCGACGTCGTGCTCGTGTGCGACCCCGGCGGCGTCATCCAGGAGGTGGGCCCCGGCCTCGAGACGACGTACGGCTACCGCCCGGAGGACCTCGCCTTCCGGCCGATCTTCGACTACATCCACCCCGAGGACCTGCCTGCCGTACAGGCCCTGCTCGACCGCATGACGGACGAGGACGACGGGCCCGAGCAGGCGGGCGGCACCCGCATCTCCTGCCGGTTCCGCGCCGCCGACGGCACCTGGCGGCCCACGGAGTCGGTCGCCGCCCGGCACGTACGCGACGACGACCTCGTCCTGGTCACGATCCGCGACCTCAGCGACCAGGTGGCCCTGCGCAACCAGGTCACCCACCTGACCTTCCACGACGGGGTCACCGGCCTGCCCAACCGGGCCTACTTCGAGGAACGCGCCCGCGACGTGCTCACCCGCCGCGGCGCCGGCGGCACCGCGGTGATCTTCCTGGACCTCGACGGCTTCACCTCCGTCAACGACTCCGTCGGCCACGCCAGCGGCGACCACCTGCTCGGCCAGGCCGCCCGCCGCCTGCGCTCGGCCGTACGGGCCGACGACACGCTCGCCCGGTGGGGCGGGGACGAGTTCTCGGTGCTGCTGGAGGGCGGCGCGTCCGGCGGCGCCGACGCGCAGACCGCCATCGACCTGGCCGAGCGGCTCGTCCGCGCGGTCTCGAACGAGCCCTTCCGGGTCGCGGACCGGGACGTCGCGCTGACGGCCAGCGTCGGCGTGGCGTTCGCCGAGGACGACCTGCCTCCCGGAGACCTGCTGCGCAACGCCGACGTGGCGATGTCGCGGGCCAAGGAGCTCGGCGGGCGCCGGGTGGAGGTCTTCGCCACCCACATGCACGCCGACGTCCTGCGCCGCCTGGAGATCGCCTCAGACCTGCAGCGGGCGCTGCTGGAGAACCAGTTCGCGATCGAATATCAGCCCGTGGTCGACCTGGCCACATCGCGGGTGACCGCCGTGGAGGCGCTGGTGCGCTGGTGGCGGGGCAGCACGTTCGTGCCGCCCGAGCAGTTCCTCGGCCCCGCCGAGGACACCGGGATCATCGTGCCCCTCAGCGAGTGGATCCTGCGCGAGGCGTGCCGCGAGGTGGCGGCCTGGCGCGCGTCGTCGTGGGACATCGGGCTGGCGCTGAACCTGTCCGCGCGGCAGATCATGGCCCCGCGCTTCGTGGAGACCGTGGCCGAGGCGCTGAGCGAGAGCGGGCTGCCCGCCAGCGAGCTGACCCTCGAAGTCATCGAGGAGATGCTGGTCGAGGACGCCGGGGAGATGATCAGCAGGCTGTCGGAGCTGAGAGCCCTCGGCGTACGGCTGGCCATCGACGACTTCGGCACCGGCTACGCGTCGCTCGCGTTCCTGCGCCAGCTGCCGGTCGACATGATCAAGATCGACCCGTCGTTCGTCTCCGGGCTCGGCCGCGACGACACGCTGACCCTGCTGACGAAGACGATCGTGCAACTCGGCAACGACCTCGGCCTGATCGTCGTCGCCGAGGGCATCGAGCGCCCCGAGCAACTCGACCTGCTACGCAAGATGGGCTGCACCCGCGGCCAGGGCTACCTGGTGGCCCGTCCCATGGCCGCACGCGGCGTCGACTCCCTGATGCCCAGCACCACCCTCCAGAACACCGCGTAGTAGTTTCGCTCATCGGGGCGCTCTTATCCGATGTCTTCCCTCGTCGCGCTTGGTCGCTTCGCTCCCGCGCACTCCTCAGTCCAGACACCGGCGCGCCCCTCCGGCTCGCTCGGTGTCCCCGGGGCGCTGGATGGGCGCAGGTGGCGTAACCTGAGAGTCCGTTGTGGGTGTCTTGGATGGCGAGACGGGCGTCCCAGATGATTTGACGTGGAGGCGCTCCATCGGACATCGTGTAGCCATGCATAGCGGTGGGATTCTCGTAGTACTTCGCAGGCGCGCAGCCTGACGAAGCACTCGGTCCTGCGCGCGCCCCAGCTCCGCCCAGCGGATGGGGCATTTTTTATGCCAGGAGTCACGCCAAGCAGCCCAGCCACAAGCAAGCTCAGCCACAAGGAACGAGCCGATGACCGAGAAAATGACAGGTGCCCAGGCCCTCGTGCGGGCGCTGGAGCAGGTCGGGGTCGACACGGTGTTCGGGATCCCCGGCGGGGCCATTCTCCCCGCCTACGATCCCCTCTACGACTCGACCAAGGTCCGGCACGTGCTTGTACGGCACGAGCAGGGCGCCGGCCACGCGGCCGAGGGGTACGCGCAGGCGACCGGCAGGGTCGGTGTCTGCATGGCCACCAGCGGGCCGGGGGCGACCAACCTGGTCACCCCGATCGCCGACGCGTACATGGACTCGGTGCCGATCGTGGCGATCACCGGTCAGGTGGCGTCACCGCTGATCGGGACCGATGCCTTCCAGGAGGCCGACATCTCCGGCATCACGATGCCGATCACCAAGCACAACTTCCTGGTCACCAGGGCCGAGGACATCGCGCGGACCATCGCCGAGGCGTTCCACATCGCCGCGACCGG
>NZ_JBEYWW010000031.1:0-115599 GCF_040644635.1 Microbispora sp. NPDC046933
TGGGAACTCACCGCCTCGGGGTCGAACTACCAGGTGATCAACGCCAACAGCGACAAGTGCCTGAACACCAAGGACAACTCCACCTCCTCGGGCGCACTGGTGCAGCAGAACTCCTGCGACTCGGCCGCCACCAAGCAGTGGACCCTCCAACCGGCCGGCTCGACCCCGAGCGGAAGCCCCACGGCCAGCCCCACCAGCAAGCCGAGCAGCAGCCCGACGACCAACCCGACGCCGCCGTCGGGCTGGCCGAGCCCGAACGGCTCACAGGCGGTCACCAGCACGATCAGCGTCTCCGGCACCATGGACGGCGGCCTGAAGCGCTACTACGCCAGCGGCGCCATGGGTGACGGCGGGCAGAGCGAGAGCCAGGACCCGATCTTCGAGCTGGCCAACGGCGCGACGCTCAAGAACGTGATCATCGGTTCGCCCGGCGCCGACGGCATCCACTGCCTGGGCAGCTGCACGCTGCAGAACGTCTGGTGGGAGGACGTCGGCGAGGACGCCGCGACCCTGCTGGGCAGCTCGTCGTCGCAGGTCATGACCATCGACGGCGGCGGCGCGAAGAGCGCGTCCGACAAGGTGTTCCAGCACAACGGCCCCGGCACGATGGTGATCAAGAACTTCCAGGTGGACAACTTCGGGAAGCTCTATCGCGCCTGCGGCAACTGCACGAACTCCTACCAGCGGCACGTCCAGATGTCGAACATCGTGGCGACCTACCCCGGCAAGGCGCTCGCGGGCATCAACACCAACTGGGGCGACACCGCGCGCTTCTCGAACATCACGATCAAGAACGACCCCAACCACAAGATGATCGTGTGCCTGAAGTACAAGGGCGTGCCGAAGGGCAGCGAGCCGACGGAGATCGGCAGCGGCGCCGACGGGACGAACTGCATCTACAGCTCCTCCGACATCCACTACCAGTAAGCGCGCCGGCCGGTCCCGGGATCCCCGGGGTCACGTGTGACGGCGGTGCGAAAACGGAAGGCCCGGTGGTCCCCCCAGCCGCCGGGCCTTCCCGCTTGGACGATCGGCGTCAGGCCGCTCAGCTCAGGCCGTCGATCGCCCGCGCGATGGGCACCCCCGGCCGGTACGCGAGGTGCACGTGGCTGGGGGCGTCAAGGATCGTGAGGTTGGCCCGGCGGCCGGGGCTGAGAACCCCGATGTCGTCACGGCGCAGGGCCTTCGCCCCGCCCGCGGTGCCCGCCCACAGTGCCTCCGCCGGGGTCATCCGCATCTCCCGTACGGCGAGGGCCATGACGAGCGGCATCGACGAGGTGTAGCAGGAGCCGGGGTTGCAGTCGGTGGCGAGCGCGACCGTCACGCCGGCGTCGATCAGCCGCCGGGCGTCGGGATAGGGCGAGCGGGTCGAGAACTCGACCCCGGGCAGCAGGGTCGCGACCGTGGTGCCGCCGGCCAGGGCGTCCACGTCGGCGCCGGTCAGGTGCGTGCAGTGGTCGACGCTCGCGGCGCCGAGCTCGACGGCGAGCCGCACGCCCGGACCCGCGGAGAGCTGGTTGCCGTGCACCCGCAGGCCGAGACCGGCGTCCCGTCCGGCCGTGAGGATCGCGCGGGCCTCGTCCCCGTCGAAGGCGTGCGGGCTGGCGGGCTCGCAGAAGACGTCGATCCAGCGGGCGTACGGCGCGCATGCGGCGAGCATGTCACCGGTCACCAGCCGCAGGTAGTCGTCCCGGCCGGTCCCGGCGGGCACGACGTGCGCTCCGAGATACGTCGTCTCCTGAGTGACCTCCCCGGCCAGGCGCAGCGCGCGGACCTCGTCGGCGACGGTGAGGCCGTACCCGCTCTTCACCTCGACGGTGGTGGTGCCCTGAGCGCGCATCTCCGCGATCCGGCCGCCGAGCAGGGCCCGCAACTCGTCGTCGCTCGACGCCCGGGTGGCGGCGACGGTGGTGGCGATGCCCCCGCCGTCATACCTGGCGCCGGACATGCGGGCGGCGAACTCGGCGGCCCGGTCCCCGGCGAAGACCAGGTGGGCGTGGGAGTCGACGAAGCCGGGAACGACGGCCCGGCCGCCGAGGTCGCGCCGCCGGTCGGCGCCGGGCGCCCGCCCGGCTGGGCCGACCCACGCGACGTGCCCGTCCTCGACGATCACCGCGGCGTCCCGGAGCAGGCCGAGAGGCGACCCGTCGCCGAGGGACGGGTCGTTGGTGACGAGTTCGGCGATTCCGGTGAGCAGGGTAGTGGTCACGCGTGCTCCCAAAGCGACTCGACGGCGGCCGACAGCAGGGACGCCACGTCACCCAGGACGTGCCGGCCCTCGGCCACGACGACACGCCCGTCCACGATGACGGTGTCGACGTCCGCCGCGGTCGCGGCGAACACCATCTGGTCCGGCGCGACTCCGGCGGTGCGCGGGGTGTCCAGCCGCACCGCGACGAGATCGGCGCGGGCCCCCGGCTCCAGCCGCCCGGCGTCGGGCCAGCCGAGCCCGTCATGCGCGGTCGCCGCGCCGAGCAGGTCCCCCGGGCCGAAACTGCCCCGCCGCAGCGTGTGCAGCCGTTCGTGCATCTCCAGCGCGCGGGCCTCCTCCAGCAGGTCGATGACCGCGTGCTGGTCGGAGCCCAGGGACAGCGGGGCGCCCGCGTCCCGCAGCGCGCGGGCGGGTCCGATGCCATCGGCGAGGTCGCGTTCGGTGGTCGGGCACAGGCAGGCCGTCGTCCGGGCACGCCCGAGGGCCGCGATGTCCCTTTCCAGCAGGTGTGTGGCGTGCACGGCGGTCGTCATGGGACCCAGCAGGCCCTCCGCTTCGAGCAGCCCTGTGGGGCTCAGGCCGTAGAAGCCCTCACACGCCTCGTTCTCCGCCGGCTGCTCCGACAGGTGGACGTGCAGCGGCCGTCCTGCCGCCGTCTCGGCCACACCCGCCAGGGCCTCGCGGGGGACCGCGCGCACCGAGTGCACGGCCACGCCGACGCGTGTGCCGGGGGAGGGCGGCAGATCGGCGACGCGACCGGCCCAGCTCTCGACATCGCCGTCTCCGTACCGCCGCTGCGGCCCCTCCAAAGGGACATGCCCCCGCGCGGTCAGCCCACCTGCGAGATAGAGCGTGTCGAGCAGGGTCAGCCGGATCCCGGCGTCGGCCGCCGCCTGCCGCAGCGCCTCGCCCATCGCGTTCCGGTCGTCGTACGGCGTGCCGTCCGGACCGTGGTGCAGGTAGTGGAACTCCCCGACGCAGGTGATCCCCGCGAGCGCCATCTCCGCGTACGTCGCCCGCGCCAGGGCGAGGTAGCCGTCCGGGTCGAGCCGCCGTGCCAGGCCGTACATGCGTTCGCGCCAGGTCCAGAAATCACCGCCGCGATCATGGGTGCGGCCGCGCAGCGCCCGGTGGAAGGCGTGGCTGTGGGCGTTGGCGAGGCCGGGCAGCACGACGCCCGGCAGGCGGCGCGCGCCCCCCGCCTCGGCACCCGGGGTGACGGAGGTGAAACGCCCGTCCTCGACCTCGAAGGTCACGTTCCGGGCCAGGCCGCCGGGCAGCCAGGCGTACGCCGCGTGCCAGCGCGTCGCGCTCATGCGACCCGTCCCGTCAGGTCCTCGACGACCCGGGCGAGCGCGGCCACGCCCGCCAGGCAGTCATCGCGCGAGGCGTGCTCGGCGGGGGAGTGCGAGACTCCGGTCGGGTTGCGGACGAACAGCATCGCCGTGGGGATGCCGGCCGCGGCGAGAATCCCCGCGTCGTGACCCGCCCCGGTGCCGAGCACGGGCGCGCCCCCGAGGAGGGCGGCGAGCCGGTCGCGCAGCTCGACCGAGAAGATCGTCTCGGGCGTGAACGACTCCTCCACCGCTTCGACGCCACCGGCCGCACCGGCGACCTCCCCGACCACCGCCCGGACGTCGGGTTCGTACGGCCCCCGAGCGTCCAGCCAGGCGCGTACGGCTGACGGGATGGCGTTGACGCCGTTCGGCTCGACGTGCACCTTGCCGATCGTGGCCACGCAGCCGCGGGCGGCGGCGGCCCGCCGTGCCGTGGTGATGGCCGACGCCAGCGTGAGCATGGGGTCTCGGCGGTCCTCCAGCCGGGTGGTGCCCGCGTGGTTGGCCTCGCCGGTGAGGTCCAGCCGCCAGCGGCCGTGGGGCCAGATGGACGAGCCGACCGCGACCGGACGGCCGAGGTCGACCAGCCCCCGGCCCTGCTCGACGTGCAGTTCCACGAAGGCGCCGACCCGGCGCAGCGCCTCCGGGTCCGGGCCGACCCGGGCGGGGTCGTGCCCCGCCCGGCTCATCGCCTCCGCCATGGTGGTCCCGCCGGCGTCGCGCAACCCCCGCGCGCGGTCGGCGTCCAGGGCGCCGGTGATGATCCGGGAACCGGCGCAGGCCACACCGAAGCGGGCGCCCTCCTCGTCCGCGAAGTTCACCACGCCGATCGGCCGGGCCGGTTCGAACCCCCGGGCGTGCAGCAGGTCCAGCGCGGCGAAGGCGGAAACGACGCCCAGCGGGCCGTCATACGCGCCGCCGTCGGGCACCGAGTCGAGGTGCGACCCGACGACGACTCCCGGACGTCCTGCCGACGCGGCGGAGTCGGGGTCGCCCCACCAGGCCCACTGGTTGCCGGCCCGGTCGACGACGAGGTCGAGCCGCCGGGCCGCGGCCTCGCCGGCGAACCACTCGCGCAGCGTCGCGTCCTCGCCGGTCCAGGCGAAACGGCGATAACCGCCGGTGCGGCCGTCCCGTCCCACCGGTTCGATCGCCGCCCACAGCCCGTCGAAGGCTTCCGCATCCGGTGCCACCTGGTCAGCTCTCCCGCATCGGAACGCGCACGCCACGCTCGGCCGCGACCCGCTCGGCGATCTCGTAGCGGGCGTCGACGTGCCGGATGACGCCCATGCCCGGGTCGTTGGTCAGCACCCGCTCGATCTTCTGCACGGCCAGGGCGGTGCCGTCGGCCACGGTGACCTGCCCGGCGTGGATCGAGCGCCCGATGCCGACGCCTCCGCCGTGGTGGATCGAGACCCAGGTGGCGCCGGACGCGGTGTTGACCATGGCGTTGAGCAGCGGCCAGTCCGCGATGGCGTCCGACCCGTCGGCCATCGCCTCCGTCTCGCGGTACGGCGAGGCGACGCTGCCGCAGTCCAGGTGGTCGCGTCCGATGACGATGGGGGCCGACAGCTCGCCCGAGGCGACCATGTCGTTGAAGCGCAGGCCCGCCTTGTCGCGTTCGCCGTAGCCGAGCCAGCAGATGCGCGCGGGCAGGCCCTGGAAGGCGACGCGCTCCCCGGCGGCGTCGATCCACCGGTGGAGGTGGTCGTTGTCCGGGAAGAGCTCCTTGACGGCCCGGTCGGTGGCGTGGATGTCCCTGGCGTCACCGGACAGCGCGGCCCACCGGAACGGGCCCTTGCCCTCGCAGAAGAGCGGCCGGATGTAGGCGGGGACGAAACCGGGGAAGGCGAAGGCGCGGGCGAAACCGCCGAGGCGCGCCTCGTCGCGGATGGAGTTCCCGTAGTCGAAGACCTCGGCGCCCGCGTCCAGGAAGCCGACCATCGCCTCCACGTGCCTGGCCATCGAGGCCCGCGCCCGCTCGGTGAACTCCTCGGGCTTGCTCGCGGCGTAGTCGTGCCAGTCCGCGACCTCGACGCCCTCCGGGAGGTAGGACAGCGGGTCGTGCGCGCTCGTCTGGTCGGTGACGATGTCGACCTCGACGCCGCGTGCGAGCAGCTCGGGCAGCACGGTGGCGCAGTTGCCGACGAGGCCGACGGACAGGGCGCGCCGCTCCCGCCTGGCCGTCAGGCAACGCTCGATCGCGGCGTCGAGAGAGTCGGCCACCTCGTCGAGATAGCGGTGCTCGACCCGGCGGCGCAGCCGTTCCGCGTCCACGTCGACGACGAGGCAGACGCCCGCGTTGAGGGTGACGGCCAGCGGCTGGGCGCCGCCCATGCCGCCGCAGCCGCCGGTGACGGTCAGCGTTCCGGCGAGGGTGCCGCCGAAGCGCTTGGCCGCGACCGCCGCGAACGTCTCGTACGTCCCCTGGAGGATGCCCTGGGTGCCGATGTAGATCCACGACCCGGCGGTCATCTGGCCGTACATCGTCAGGCCGAGGTTCTCCAGCCGGCGAAACTCCGGCCAGGTCGCCCAGTCGCCGACGAGGTTGGAGTTGGCGATGAGCACCCGGGGGGCCCATTCGTGGGTGCGCATCACCCCGACCGGCCTGCCGGACTGGACCAGCATCGTCTCGTCGTCCTTGAGCGTGGTGAGAGTGCGCACCATGGCGTCGTACGCCCGCCAGTCGCGGGCCGCGCGGCCGGTGCCGCCGTACACCACGAGGTCGTCGGGGCGTTCGGCCACCTCCGGGTCGAGGTTGTTCATCAGCATCCGCAGCGGGGCCTCGGTCTGCCAGCTTCGAGCCGTGAGCGCGGTACCTCGCGGGGCGCGTACGGGACGGGCGCCTTCCATGACGCTGTTCCTTTCCTTGATTCAGGAGATTGTGACGATTCGAACGCCCTTATCAGGACAACGTCCCTATTCGGACATGGCCTCCGCCAGCCGGGCGAAGGAGCCGATCCGGTCCCACGTCGCGGGGTCGACGTATTCCGTCAGGTCGAGGTGGTCGAAGCCGGGCGGCGCGAGGTCGGCACGCTCCGGGAACGGGCCGGTCACCGGCTTGGTCGCGTCGAAGCCGAGCTTCGCGGTGACCACGTCGGGCCGGTCGGCCGAGCCGAGCCGCTTCGCGCTGGGATCCATCTTGATGCCCTTCGCGTGGTCGAGACGGACGAGGTCCCGATCGGCCTGGAACCGGACGTTGAGCGCCCACAACACCTCCCGATCGTCGAACACGTCGACGTCCGGGTCGACGACGACCACGTGTTTGAGGAAGTGGTCACGGGCGAACGCCGCGAGCAGCGCCTGCCTGCCGTCGGCCTCGTGCCGCTTCTCGATCGAGATGTAGGCGCTGAGCGAGCCGCCGTGGAAGGGGATGCGGACGTCGCGCACCGTCGGAACGGAGGCCCGGACGGCCTCCAGCAGCCGTGCCTCCCGCCCGGGGAAGAGCCACAGGCACCGGTGCTCGGCATGCGTGGGGTGCAGATCGTTGAACAGCGCGTCGGCCCGGTGCGTGACCGCGGTGATCCTGCACTGCGGCGCTCGCGCCGCGCCGTAGTAATAGGTGAACTCCCCGAACGGACCCTCCCGGACGACGTCGCGGGCCTCGATGACGCCCTCCAGCACGATCTCGGCGTACGCCGGCACCTCCAGATCGACGCTGACGCCCCGGACCACGTCGAGCGGACGGCCGAGCAGGGCTCCGGCGACCTCGTGGGAGTCCACGTCGGTGGGGTGCTTGAGTTGTGAGGCGATGGCGTAGGCGGGGTGGTGCCCGATCACGATCGCGATGGGCACGTCCTCGCCCCGCTCGGCCGCGGCAGTGATCATCCGGCCGAGGTCGTGGTCCGGCGCGGCGTTCACGGTGATGTGGTCGCGGTCGAGCACCATCATCCGGTACATGCCCGTGTTGATCTTGCCTGTCGCCGGGTCCCGCGCCAGCGTGACGCCCGAGGTGATGTAGCGGCCGGCGTCGTCCCGCGAGTGCACGCCGAACGGCAACGTGGTGAGGTCGACGGCGTCGCCCCGCTCCACGACCTCCTGCACGGGCGCCGCGTCGACGGGACGTGCCGGCAGCGGGTGCCGGATCGAGCTCACCGCGAAATCGACGACCTCGCGGACGTCTCTGCCGAGAGCGAGCGCGATGCGGCGGCGCGTGCCGTACAGGCCGGCGACGACCGGCATCCGGCTCCCCTTGACCCGCTGGAAGCGCACTGCCGGGGCGCCGTGGGGCTCCAGCGCCTTCACGACGGCCGAGAGCTCGTGCACGGGGTCCACCTCGCGCTCGACGGTGATCAGCGCCTCCGGGGCGGACGCCGCCAGGTCCCGCAGGAAGCTCCGCAGATCGGCGGGACCGCCGGGTTCGGGTGCCGCGCCTGCCGTCTCCTCGCTCACCGTCTCTTTGCTCACCGTCTCCGTGCGCACCGTCTCCTCGCTCACTGGGCCGGCTCCGTCTCGGCGTACCGCACGTCGCCGTGCACGAGGAACGCCCCGTCGAGCACCAGGTCCTGGACCGCCTCGATCTCCGGCGCGAGAACCCGGTCGATGTCGAGATAGGGGGCCCGCGCCCGGACGAGGTCGTAAACCGGCCGGGTGCCCGCCGCGACCTGGCCGTCGGCCCGCAGGTCCACGCCCTGCGCCGCGCACAGGAGCTCGATGGCCACCACGTAGGAGGCGTTCGTCGCCATCCGGTGCACGCGGCGCGCGGCATGGGTGGCCATGCTGACGTGGTCCTCCTGGCCGGCGGAGGTCGGGATGCTGTCCACGCTGTTCGGCGTCGCCAGCGCGCGGTTCTCGGCCACCAGGGCGGCCGACGTCACCTGGGCGAGCTGGTAGCCGCAGTTGAGGCCCGCGTCCTTGACGAGGAAGGGCGGCAGCCCGCTCATGCTCGCATCGTTGAGCATCGCGGTGCGGCGTTCCGAGAGGGATCCGACCTCGCACAGCGCCAGCGCGATGATGTCGGCGGCGTACGCCACGGGCTGGCCGTGGAAGTTGCCGCCGGAAAGGATCTCCTCGTCGTCGGGGAAGATCAGGGGATTGTCCGACACCGAGTTGGCCTCGTTGAGCAGCGTGGTCGCGGCGAACTGCAGGAGGTCGAAGGCCGCCCCCATCACCTGGGGCTGGCAGCGCATGCAGTAGGGGTCCTGAAGCCGTCGCCCCGGGAACTCCTTGGCGAGGATGGGGCTGCCGCCGACCAGGCGGCCGAGCGCGGCGGCGACGCGGATCTGACCCGGCTGGCGCCTGATCCGCTGGATGCGCGGGTCGAGCGCCGCCGGACGCCCGGCGACCGCTTCGAGGCTGAGCGCTCCCGCCGCCACGGCGGCGTTGAAGACGGCCTCGGCGGCGAACAGCGCCCGCAGCGCGAGGGCGGTCGAGGCCTGCGTCCCGTTGATGAGGGCGACGCCCTCCTTCGGGCCGAGCACGACGGGGTCCACCCCGGCGATCCGCAGCCCCTCGGCGGCGTCCGTCTCCCGGCCGTGGACGCGGACCCGTCCCTCACCGGTGAGCACCGCCGCCATGTGCGACAGGGGAGCGAGGTCTCCGGAGGCGCCCACCGAGCCCTGGGCCGGCACGCAGGGCAGCACGTCGGCGTTGAGCAGGGCCTGGAGCGACAGCACGATCTCCCGCCGCACTCCGGAGTGACCCTGGACGAGGCAGGCGAGCTTGACCAGCAACATCGCCCGTACGACGTCGTCGGGCAGCATCTCGCCGACACCGGTCATGTGCGACATGATCAGGCGCCGCTGCAGTTCGAGGAGGTCGTCCGGCGAGATCTTCCGGTCGGCCAGCTTGCCGAAACCGGTGTTCACCCCGTAGATGGTGTCGCCGCGCGCGATGGCGGTGTCGATCACCTGGCGACCACGGTCGACCCGGGTGAGGACGTCGTCGTCCAGCTCGACCTGTACGGGCCCGGCGAACGGCCGCCGGAGCGCGTCGAGACCGATTCCCTCGGTCGAGATGCGCACGGTGGTAGTCATGATCAATCCTTTCGATCGAATCAGGTCGAATCAGGTCGAATCAGGTCGAATCAGGGCGAAGCGGGGGGCGTGCCGTCCCACCGGTGGACCAGCCCGGTGTCGATGCCGAAGAGGTCGAGGACGCGCCCGACGGTCTCGTCGACGACGTCGTCCAGCGTCGCCGGCATCGTGTAGAAGCTCGGCGTGGGCAGGGCGATGACGCCGCCCATCTCGGTCACCGTGGCCATGTTGCGGATGTGGGTGAGCGTCAGCGGGGTCTCGCGCAGCAGGAGGACCAGCCGGCGGCGCTCCTTGAGCGCCACGTCCGCCGCGCGGGTGAGCAGGGTGGTGGTGACCCCCGTGGCGATCTCCGCGAGGGTGCGCACGGAGCACGGCGCGATGAGCATGCCCATGGTCTGGAAGGAACCGCTGGACACCGGCGCCGCGACGTTGGTGATCGCATGGGTGTGGGCGGCCAGCCCCCGCACCTCGCGAACCGACATCGGGGTCTCCATCGCGATGGTCATCGCCGCCGCCTTCGACACGACCAGATGTGTCTCGACCTGATGCCGGGCGAGCTCCTGCAGGGCGCGGATGCCGTAGATCGCGCCGCTGGCGCCGGAGATCCCGACGACCAGCCGCCGGTTCTGCCCGGTCGCACCGCTCATCGCGGCCCTCCCGGGTTCTCCAGCCGCCGCGGGACGCGGACGTTCACGGCCTTGGTCTCGAAGTAGCTGAGCAGCTCGTCCAGGCATTCCTCCCGGCCGACCCCGCTGTTCTTCACGCCGCCGAAGGGGGCGCCGAGGAAGTGGCGGTTGGCGTCGTTGACCCAGACGTAACCGGCTTCGAGCTCGTGGGCGGTCCGCAGGGCCAGGTCGATGTCCCGGCACCACACGGCGGCGCTGAGCCCGAGATCGACGTCGTTGGCCAGACGCAGCATCTCGTCGTGGTCCGACCATGTCATGGCGGCGACCACCGGGCCGAATATCTCCTCCCTGGCGATCCGCATGCGTGGGGTGACGCCGGTGAAGAGGGTGGGTTCCAGGTAGTAGCCGCGGGGCGGCACGCCGTCGGGAACCCCGCCGCCGGTCACCAGCTCGGCCCCCTCCTCGCATCCGGAGGCGACATAGCCGCGCACACGGTCCAACTGCTGGAGCGAGACGAGCGGGCCCATGTCGCTGCCCTCGTCGTAGGCCACGCCGACCCGGAGCCGCCGCAGCCGCTCCGCGAGCCTCGTCACGAAGTCGTCGTGGATCGACTCGTGCAGCAGCAGCCGCGAGGTGGACTGGCAGGACTGGCCCTGGCTCACGGTGAAGCTCATTCCGGCCACGGCGGCCTCCACCGCCGCGTCGAGGTCGACGTCCGGGAAGACGACCATGGCGTTCTTGCCACCGAGCTCCGTGGTCAGATGTTTGATCCGGCCGCGCGCCCCGAGGCGGGACTGGATCGCCAGCGCCGTCGGCAGGCTGCCGGTGAAGGCGATCCGCTTGACGGCCGGATGCGTCACCAGTGCGTCGCCCGTCTCCGCGCCGCCGGCCACGATGTTGACCACGCCGGGGGGCAGGACGTCCGCCAGCACCCGGCCGATCGCCAGCGTCGCGAGCGGGGTCTGCGGTGCGGCCTTGATGACCATAGTGTTGCCCGCCAGGAGCGGGAAGATCATGCCGCCGAGGGCGAACAGCGTCGGGTGGTTGAAAGCGATGATCTTCCCGACCACCCCGTAGGGCGTGCGCAACGTGTAGGACAGCGCGTCCTCGGCCGGCGTGGTCGCCCGTCCGGCCAGCGCGAACGCGAAGGACGGCCAGCGCTTGAGATAACGCAGCGCGAGCCCGATGTCCCGGCGGGCCGACGCCAGCGGGTTGCCGCTGTCGGCCGAGTCCAGCAGCGCCAGCTTCTCGCCATGGGCGCGCAAGCTCGCCTCGACCAGCTCCAGGGCGTCGGCGCGTGCCTCCAGCCCGGCCGCCGACCAGGCCGGCTGGGCGCCGCGCGCGGCCTCGACGGCGGCGTCCACCTCCGCGGCCGACGCGTACGGCACCGCGGCGAGCTCCTCGCCCGTCGACGGGTCGTACGACGGCGCGGTGGCGCCGGCGGCGACCCACTCTCCGGCCACGAACGCCCTGGGTTGCGAGTCGGACCAGAAGTGGGCGAGTGCCTCTCCGACACCGGACATGCCGGCTCCTTCCTGCGGTGTGGTCGTGTCAGCCGTTGACAGTGGTCACGAGGCCGTGATCCACCTGCCGCAGGCGCGAGTAGGTCGACAGGTCGATGTCCCGGCCGGTGTGCTCGCCCCTGATGACGAGGGGGGTCGTGTCGACGTCGCGGCCGGACTCGGCCGCGGCGATGAGGGCCGCCATCAGCACCCCCACGAGCGGTGCCGTCTTGAACTGGTTTCCGCTGGTGCCGACGGCCACGTAGAACCCGTCCAGGTCGGTGCGGTCGTAGATCGGCAGCCAGTCGTCCGTGATGTCGTACAGCCCGGCCACGCCGGAGGGACGGGACGGGATCCGCAGCTCGGGCACGCGCCTGGCGAGCCGCAGGACATGCCGGTCCCAGACGGCCGCGCTGACAGCGGGATCGTGGGCGTCGGGGTCGGCCACCTCGACGATCGGGTCGCAGGCCGCGCCGTTCCCGCCGACGAGGATCGCGTTGCCCGCCTCCGGGCGGAAGTTGATGCCGAGGTCGCCGTCGACCACGTGCAGGCCGTCGGCGAGGAAGTCGACGCCGGGCGGTGCCGGAATCTGGTGGAGCTCCTGTCGTATCGGGCGGGAGCGCACCCGCATGCCCTCCTCGACCCCGGCCATCCGGTTGATCGCCGCGGAGTGCGGTCCGGCGGCGTTGACGACGACCGGGCAGTCGATCCGCCGCCCGTCGCCGAGGGTGAGACCGAGCACGCGGCCGCCCTTCCTGCGGATCTCCACCACCGTGGTCCGCAGGGCGCAGTCGGCGCCTTCGAGACGGGCCGCGGCCATGAGATTCTGCGCCGCGAGCGCGGGGTCGGCGACGAAACCGGAGGACGGCGTGTACAAGGCGCCGGGGATCATGACGTCCGTCTCCCGCCCGAAATCGTCGTCATCGGGCAGGGCGGGCGGTCCGAAGGCATGCAGGTCGAAGAACGGCAGGCGCTCGGCGAGCCGCTCGGCGGTCCAGCGCTCGTGCGGTTCGCCGAGAGACGCGAGCGTGGCCGCCGCACGCTCTCCGTATCCCGACCCGTCGCCGAAGATCACGGAGCCGCATCGGCGGAACTCGGCGAGCCGCTCTCCCACGGGCAGCCGTACGAAGTCGGCCCAGTTCTCCCAGTAGGGGATGGCCTCCGCGGCGAGAACGACGGCGTCCCTGGACGCGGCGTGGACCCGGAGGATGCCGGCCGACGCGCTGGTCGACCCGTGACCCGGCATGCCCTCCCGGTCGACGTTGAGCGTCTTCCAGCCGGAACGGGACAGCGCCAGCGCGATGGAGGCGCCGATGACCCCGGCACCGACGATTACGGCGTCGTACGCCCCCCTCCCCGGAGTCGCGGCATCTGTCAGGACCATTCGGGCTCCTTGTGATCGTCGACGTGTGGAGACCGTGGGAGCGAGAGCGTCATCATCACTACCACTGGGCAGGAGAGTATGCCATGAGGCGGTAGTAGCTTCACAAGGTGCCGACGCTGAAAAATCCCTATGAAGCTGAGATCAGCGAGGTAATCCGCCTGTAACGGGCGCGTTGTGCCTGCGTGCGGGGGCAACCGCCAAGCAGAGGTTAGTTCCGCTATGGGGTAGACACTCTCTTGTTCGTGATGGCAGTATCACCGGCCAAGTGGTGCGCCCCCACCACCTCGTGTCCGCACTTCTTCTCATCACGAGGGAGAACGATGAACGTGCGACTCCGAGCTTTTCGGCCCCCCACCCGCGCGCTCTTGGCGGCAAGCCTGGCCTCCGTGGTCGCGCTGGCCGGTTGCGGATCCGGCGACGATTCCGCCGACGACCAGGCTTCTTCCGCAGGTTCTCCCCAGAGCGGCGCCACCGCCCAGGGTGACATCCCCGCCCAGGAGCAGGACGCGGCGGTCGCCGCACTCGTTCCGCAGGAGTTCAAGGACAAGGGCACGCTGACGGTCGCCAGCGACGCGAGCTACCCTCCGATGGAGTTCATGGCCGAGGACGGCCAGACCGTGGTGGGGCTCGACGCCGACCTGGGCAAGGCGCTGACCGAGGTCATGGGCCTCAAGGTCTCCGTCGTGAACTCCCAGTTCGACGCCATCATCCCGGGTCTCGGCGCGGGGAAGTTCGACATGGGCATGTCGGGCTTCAACGACACCGAGGAGCGCCGGAAGATCCTCGACTTCGTCGACTACTACCAGGGCGGGTCGTCGTTCTTCGTGAAGTCCGGCGCCGTGCAGATCAAGAGCATCGACGACCTGTGCGGGCACCGGGTCGCCGTGCAGAAGGGCACGGTGCAGCAGGACGACGCGACGGCGCAGGACGCGAAGTGTAAGAGCGCCGGCAAGGAGGGCGTCGAGGTCCAGGTCTATCCCGACCAGACGGCGGCCAACCTGGCGCTGTCCAGCGGCCGGGCCGACCTCAGCATCGCCGACACTCCCATCGCCGCCTACCAGGTCACCCAGTCGAAGGGGCAGTTCGAGCTGGCGGGAGAGGAGTACGGCGTCGTCATGCACGGCATCGCGCTCCCGAAGGGCAGCGGCCTGGTCAAGCCCCTGGTGGCCGCTCTGGACCAGCTGATGAAGAACGGCACCTACCAGAAGATTCTCGACAAGTGGGGCATCGGGCACACCAAGCTCGACGCGGTTCTGGTGAACGGCGCCGAGCCGCAGGGATGAGCGACGGCGTTTCTTCTATGCGGGTACAGCACATGATGGAAACCGCCGGCACGCCGGCCGCCGAGTCGCTACCGACCGTACGCCGCAGGCAACCGGGGCGCTGGGTCGCGGCAGCGGCCCTCTGCGTCCTGCTGGCGATGCTGATCAACACGATCTTCACCAACGAGCGCTTCCAGTGGGACGTCGTGTTCCACTGGTTCACCTCGGACCGCATCTTCGCCGGGTTGGGCCGCACGATTCAGCTGACGGTCATCTCGATGGCGATCGGCATCGTGCTCGGCCTCGCGCTGGCCGTCATGCGGCTGTCCCGCAACGCGCTGATCTCCGGTGCGGCCTGGGCCTACATATGGCTGTTCCGAGGCACGCCGGTCTTCGTGCAACTGCTGTTCTGGGGATTCATCTCCGCGCTCTATCCGAGGCTGTCCCTCGGCGTGCCGTTCGGCCCCGAGTTCGCGAGCTTCTCGGCAAACGATCTGATCAGCCCGTTCACGGCCGCGATCCTGGGCTTGGGGCTGAACGAGGCGGCGTACATGGCCGAGATCGTCCGGGCCGGGATCCTCTCGGTCGATCGGGGCCAGGCAGAGGCGGCGCAGGCGCTCGGCATGACCCGCGGACTGGCCCTCAGAAGGATCGTGCTGCCGCAGGCGATGCGCGTCATCGTCCCCCCGACGGGCAACCAGGCCATCGGGATGCTCAAGACCACATCCCTGGTCGCGGTGCTGGCCTATCCCGAGTTGCTCTACTCCGCGCAGCTCATCTACTCCGCCAACTACCAGACGATCCCCCTGCTGATCACGGCGTCGTTGTGGTACCTGCTGATCACCTCCGTGCTCAGCATCGGCCAGTTCTTCGTGGAGCGGCACTTCGCCCGGGGGACCACCGTGCTCGCCGGCCGCGACGACCGGCGGCGGAGCCTGCGCGGGCTCGCCGGCCTGCTGCCCGGCCGCCGCCGTTGAGCGCGTTTCGAAGAACAGGAAGGACCCGTTGATGGCCGAGCCTATGGTCAAAGCCGTGCAGGTGCACAAATCCTTTGGCCGAGTGAAAGTCCTGAACGGCATCGATCTCGAGGTGGCCCGCCGAGAGGTATTGTGCATCGTCGGGCCGTCCGGGTCGGGGAAATCCACCTTCCTTCGCTGCATCAACCATCTGGAGAAGATCGACGCGGGACAACTCGTCGTGGACGGCGACCCCGTCGGCTATGTGCGGCGCGGCGGGAAGATGCACGAGCTCGGCGAACGCGCCGTGGCCGAGCAGCGGAAAGACATCGGAATGGTCTTCCAGCGTTTCAATCTCTTTCCGCACATGACGGTTCTGCAGAATGTCATGGAAGCGCCGGTGCGGGTCCGGAAGGAGAGCAGGGCGACCGTCCGCGACCGTGCCGTGGAGCTCCTCGGCAAGGTCGGGCTCGCCGACCGACGGGACATGTATCCGGCCCAGCTGTCCGGAGGGCAGCAGCAACGCGTCGCCATCGCCCGGGCGCTCGCCATGAAGCCCAAGCTGATGCTCTTCGACGAACCGACTTCCGCGCTCGACCCCGAGCTCGTGGGGGAGGTTCTCGACGTGATGCGCTCACTCGCGGAAGAGGGCATGACAATGGTGGTCGTGACCCACGAGATGGGATTCGCGCGGGAGGTCGGCGACACGGTGGTCTTCATGGACGGCGGTGTCGTGGTGGAATCGGGAGCCCCGAGCGAAGTTCTCTCCAACCCGCGGCACGCCCGCACCAAGTCATTCCTGTCGAAAGTGCTTTAGCGCGTTTTTCTGAATTTCCCGCGGCGCTCGCCACCGGCTGTCATGCCGGGTGCAAATCAGCGCGTGGCGAGTGATATCTTCGGTTCGTTGCGCGGCCGTGCGCCCGGCCCCTTGAAGTGTGATGGTGCGTAGATCGGGATCGCGACGGTTGAACGCGTAACCCATGACCAGGCTGATCAATCTGTCGGAGGACGAGGGCCCATGTCCGAGAGTGCCGAGCCGACAGCGATACGTACCGTTGAACGTGCGCTTCGCCTTGCTCACATAGTCGCCACCACCCCCGGTGGCCTCACCCTCACCGTCGCCGCGCGGGAGGCGGAACTCGCCCTGAGCACCGCCGCACGCCTGTTGAAGGCGCTGGAGCTGTCCGGCTTCGCCTGGCGGGACTCGTCCGGTCTCTATCACGCGGGGCCGCGGATGCTCCAGGCGGGCGCCATCGCCCTCGGCAACCTGCCGATCTACAAGATCGCCGAACCGCACCTGCGTGATCTGGCCGACTACACCGGCGAGACGGCCTATCTGGCCGTCCCCGAAGGGGACAGCCACGCGCTCTACCTCCGTCAGGTGGAGAGCCCCCGCGCCATCCGGCACGCGACGTGGGCGGGACGGGCGATCCCCACGGTCGGTACGGCGGTCGGCGCCGCGCTGAACAGGCGGCTGTCCGCCGACGGCTTCGCCACGTCGCGCCGGACCGCCGTCGAGCCGGAGGCCGCCGCCGCGGCGGCCCCCGTGTACGACTCGACCGGGTCGGTGGTGGCGGCACTCAGCATCATCGGGCCGTCGTTCCGCATCAGCGACGAGGATCTGGAATCCTTCGCCAGGGCGGTGGCCAAGCACGCCCAGTCCCTCTCCGCCGAGCTCGGCTATCCCGGCGCCTGGCCCAGGTCATAATCCGCAGCCCGCGCGGGGGCGTCAGGCCGCGCCGTGCCAGCCGCCGTAGTCGGCGAGGAACAGGGCCTCCGTAGTGATGATGCGGCGCAGTTCCTCCAGCACCACCCGCTCGTTGGGGGCGTGGATCGAGGCGCCGTCGTCCTCGGCGCCGTACAGCAGGATCTCGGCCTTGGGGAACTGCCGGGCGAGGGCCGCCACCAGCGGGATCGAGCCGCCCTGGCCGACCTGGCGCGGCGCGCGGCCGAAGGCGCGCTCCAGCGCCCGCTCCGCGGCGTTCATGGCCGGGCCGCCCGGCTCGATCTGGAAGCCCGAGCCGCTGACGAAGTCGCCGAAGGAGACCTTGACCCCCCACGGCGCGACCTTCTCCAGGAAGGCCGTCACGTCGTTCAGCGCCTGCCTGGCGTCCCCGCTCGCGGGGATGCGGATCGTGACGCGGGCCCGGGCCACCGCCTGCACCGCGTTGATCGCGCCGGTCACCGTCGGCACGTCCAGCCCGGTCACCGTGATCGCGTACGACGCCCAGAGCCGGTCGGCGAGCGAGCCGCCGCCGACCAGCGACACCCCGTCGAGCACCCCGGCGAGCGCGCGGAACTCCTCATCGCCGAGAGCCTCGCCGGGGAAGCTCCCCGGTTCGAGCCCGGGCACCCGAACGTTGCCCTGGTCGTCGTGCAGGGCGGTCAGCATGCGCATGAGCGCGGCCAGCGCGTCGGGGGCGGCGCCGCCGAACGCGCCGCTGTGCACGGCCTCGGCGAGCGTGCGGACCTCCACGGTGAACGCGGCCATGCCGCGCAGCGACGTGGTGAGGGCGGGATCGCCCACCTCAGGGTTGCCGACGTCGGCGATGACCATGGCGTCGGCGCGCAGCAGTTCGGGGTTGGCCTCGACGAACGCCTCCAGGCGCTCGCCGGCGTACTCCTCCTGGCCTTCGATGATGACCTTCACGCCGACCGGGAACCGGCCGTTGAAGGCGCGCAGCGCGGCCACGTGGGTGATGACGCCGCTCTTGTCGTCGGCCGCGCCCCGGCCGTACATGATGCCGTCGGCGACCGTGGGCTCGAACGGCGGAGTGCGCCACAGGGCGAGGTCACCGGAGGGCTGCACGTCGTAGTGCGCGTAGAGCAGCACGGTCGGGGCCCCGTCGGGGGCGGGCGCCTCGGCGAACACGGCGGGGAAGCTGCCCTCGATGGGGATCTGCCGGACGTGCGGGAGGCCGGCGGCGCGCAGCAGCCGCTCCACGAGCGCCGCGGCCTCCAGGACCGGGGCCTCGGAGTGGCCGGGGAACGCGACGGACGGGATGGCGACCAGGCGCCTGAGGTCCTCGACCGTCTGCGGCATGCCCTCCTCGACGGCGCGCTCGATCTCCTCTGGTGTCACGGCGTTCTCCCGGATGTACGCGGATCTTCCCGGCTGGGTGGACCCCATTTGACCACAGGTCCGGCGGACCCATCTCCCACGTCTGGGCGGCTTCAATCTACCGTGACGGATTTCGTTGCCGTTACATGTCGATGTCGCGGAATCCGAACTTCTTTCACAGTGAAGCCACGCAATCACTTGGCAAAACGCGGAAGTGGCATGCACACTGTCCAACAGCGACGGATCACCTGAGGGAAGGTTGCGATGACGCGCCCCGACGTACTCAAGGCCGCACAGGACAATCTCTGGATGCACTTCACGCGCCACTCCTCCTACGAGGGAGGGGAGGTGCCCATGATCGTGCGCGGCGAGGGCGCCTACGTTTACGACATCCACGGCAAGCGGTATCTCGACGGCCTCGCCGGACTGTTCGTGGTCCAGGTCGGCCACGGCCGCGCCGAGCTGGCCGAGGCCGCCGCCAAGCAGGCCCAGGAGCTGGCGTTCTTCCCGTTGTGGTCGTACGCGCACCCCAAGGCCGCCGAGCTCGCCGCGCGACTCGCGGAGCTCACCCCCGGCGACCTCAACCGCGTCTTCTTCACCACCGGCGGCGGCGAGGCCGTCGAGTCGGCCTGGAAGCTGGCCAAGCAGTACTACAAGATCAAGGGCAAGCCGCTGAAGACCAAGGTCGTCAGCCGGTCCATCGCCTACCACGGCACCCCGCAGGGCGCGCTGTCGATCACCGGCATCCCGGCGCTCAAGCAGGTCTTCGAGCCGCTGGTACCCGGCGCGATCAAGGCCCCCAACACGAACCTCTACCGCGCCGACGAGATCTCCGGCTTCCCCGGCCTGGAGAAGGACGCCGAGGCGTTCGGCCGCTGGGCCGCCGACCAGGTCGGCAAGGCCATCGAGATGGAGGGCCCGGACACCGTGGCCGCCGTCTTCGTCGAGCCGGTGCAGAACGCCGGCGGTTGCTTCCCGCCGCCTCCCGGATACTTCCAGCGGCTGCGCGAGATCTGCGACGCCCACGATGTGCTGCTCGTGTCGGACGAGGTCATCTGCGCCTTCGGCCGGCTGGGCACGATGTTCGGCGGCCAGAAGTTCGACTACGTGCCGGACATCATCACCTGTGCGAAGGGCCTGACCAGCGGTTACTCGCCCATCGGCGCGATGATCGCCTCGGAGCGGCTGTTCGAGCCGTTCAAGAACGGCACCGAGACCTTCGCGCACGGCTACACCTTCGGCGGCCACCCGGTGTCGGCCGCCGTCGCCCTGGCCAACCTCGACATCTTCGAGCGGGAGGGCCTGCTCGAGCACGTCACGGCCAACGAGCCGGTGTTCAAGGCGGCCCTCGACCGGCTGCTGGACCTGCCGATCGTCGGCGACGTCCGCGGCTCGGGCTACTTCTACGGGATCGAGCTGGTCAAGGACAAGTCCACCAAGCAGACGTTCAACGAGGAGGAGTCGGAGCGCCTGCTGCGCGGCTTCCTCTCGAAGGCGCTGTACGACGCCGGCCTGTACTGCCGGGCGGACGACCGCGGGGACCCGGTCGTGCAGCTCGCCCCGCCGCTGATCTGCGGCCCCAAGGAGTTCGACGAGATCGAGTCGATCCTCCGTTCGGTGCTCACCGAGGCGTGGGCCCGCCTGTAGACCATGGAGCTCGTGCGGCCGGGTAGGGGGCGACCGTGACGAGTGACCGCTTGAAAGGACACAACTCATGAAGATCGGCGTGCCCGCCGAGGTCAAGAACCACGAATACCGCGTCGCCGCCACCCCGGCCGGCGTCCACGAGCTCGTTCGTCACGGCCACGAGGTCAGCGTCCAGCGCGGCGCCGGCCTCGGCTCCCACATCACCGACGAGGAGTACCTCGCGGTCGGCGCCAAGCTCGTCGAGAGCGCCGACGAGGTGTGGGCCGAGTCCGAGATGATCCTCAAGGTCAAGGAGCCGATCGCGGAGGAGTACCACCGGCTCCGCGCGGACCAGATCCTGTTCACCTACCTCCACCTGGCCGCGTCCCGGCCCTGCACCGACGCCCTGCTCGCGGCCGGCACCACCGCCGTCGCGTACGAGACCGTCCAGGCCGGCAACGCGCTGCCGCTGCTGGCCCCGATGTCGGAGGTCGCCGGGCGGCTGGCCCCCCAGGTCGGCGCGTACAACCTGATGCGCTTCAACGGCGGCCGCGGCGTGCTCCCCGGCGGCGTGCCGGGCGTGGCCCCCGCCAAGGTCGTCGTGATCGGCGGCGGCGTCTCCGGCCTCAACGCGGCGCAGATCGCCGTCGGCATGGGCGCGGACGTCACGATCCTCGACATCAACATCGACCGGCTGCGCTTCATCGACGCCATCTACCAGGGCCGGCTGAAGACGCTGGTCTCCACGACGTACGCGATCGAGCGGGCCGTGCTGGAGGCCGACCTGGTCATCGGCGCCGTGCTCATCCCGGGCGCCAAGGCCCCGACGCTCGTCTCCAACGAGCTGGTCTCCCGCATGAAGCCGGGCTCCGTGCTCGTCGACATCGCGATCGACCAGGGCGGCTGCTTCGAGGACTCCCGCCCGACCACGCACGACGACCCGACGTTCCGCGTGCACGAGTCGGTGTTCTACTGCGTGGCGAACATGCCGGGCTCGGTGGCCAACACCTCCACCTACGCCCTGACCAACGCGACCCTGCCCTACGTCGTCAAGCTCGCCGACAAGGGCTGGAAGGACGCGCTGCGCGGCGACGAGGCGCTCGGCCTGGGCCTCAACACCCACGCCGGCGTGCTCACCAACGAGCCGGTCGCGGTGGCGCACGACCTGCCGTACACGCCGGTGGCGGAGATCCTCGCCGCCTGACGCGGCGTGGGGGATCAGCGCAGGCCGAGGCGCCTGCGCAGGTCCCTCGCGGTGCCGAGCACGTGCTCGACCTCGGCCGGGGTGGGCCACGGGGCCGTGCCCGGCCGCAGCAGGGTGGCGCGCACCAGGCCGAGGTGCTCGATCGCGGCCCGGTGCAGCCCGCTCGCCCGTGCGAGCCACCCCACGGTGTCCGCCGGACCGGCCTCGTCCGCGTCCGGCGCGTCGCCGACGGCTAAAGCCCCGGTGGCCAGATTCCCGGTGGTCAGGTTCCCGGTGGTCAGGTTCCCGGTGGTCAGGTTCCCGGTGACCAGATCCCACGTGCCCAGGATCTCGACCAGGTCCGCGGGCTCCGCCGCAGCGTCTCCGCGCCTGCGCGCCGCCGCCACGGCGAGTTCGGCGCGTGCGGCCTGCCCCGGTTCCGCGGGCCGGCTCCAGTACGGCGGGGCCGGGTCGAGCAGGCACTCCTCGGCCTCGGGGGACGCGCCGAGCAGGGGCAGCAGCGTCCGCAGCTCGACCATCGCGCCATGGTGCCCGCGTTCGGCCGCCCGCCTGAACCAGTGGCGCCCGCCCTTCAGGTCGTTGTGCTCAGCGACGAGCAGCAGCCCGAAGCGGAAGGCGGCCTCGGGGTCGTCGGCCGCGGCCCGCCCGTACCAGTGGGCGGCCGCCGCCTTGTCGTCCATCCGGGCGCAGACCAGCGCGGCCATCCGCCGCGCGTCCGGCCGCCCGGTCCGCGCCGCCCGCTCGAAGCAGGCGCGCGCCGTGGGCAGGTCGCCCCGGCACAGCGCCATGTCGCCCAGCCGGAAGGCCGCGCCGGGGTGGTCGGCGCGGGCGGCGAGCCGGTAGAACGCCTCTGCGCCCTTCTCGTCGCGGGCCGCGTGCAGGAGCAGGGCCATGTGATAGGCGGCCTCCGCGTGGCCGCCGCGCGCCGCGTACTCCCACCAGTGCAGTGCCTCGGCCTCGTCGCCCGCGGCGTAGCCCAGGAAACCCAGGTCGTGGGCCGAGCGCAGGTCGCCGTCCACGGCCGCCCTGAAGTGCCAGCGCCGGGCGCCCATGCCGTCGCCCTGGTCCTCGCACAGCAGGGCCAGCCGCCGGGCCGCGTGGCGGGAGCCGTCCTCGGCCGCCCGCTCGAACCACTCGCGCGCTCCGTCGGTGTCGCCGCGCCGCTCCAGCAGCAGCGACGCCAGGTTCGTCGCCGCGTCGGCGTCGCCGGTGCCCGCGGCCAGCTCGAACCAGCCGATGGCCTCCTCGGTCGTCCCGTGCGTGCGGTGCCACAGCCCCAGGTTGTAGGCGCTGTCGACGTTGCCCGCCCGCGCCGCCCGTTCCCACCAGTGCCGGGCGCCCAGTCGGTCGTCGCGCTCCGCGCACAGCCGGCCCAGCCGGTGCGCCGCGTCGCGGTCGCCGTCGCGGGCCCTGTCGAGCAGGTTCGCCTCGGCCGGGTCCAGGGGTTCAGGGGTACGCGGGACCGGTATCCCGGGCCACGCTGTCGCCTCCGTCGCTCCCACTAGTGTCATGGGAGACAGGGTGACACGTAACCGAGTCGTCACGGAGGGTTATTGGTGAGACGTTGGTGTCAAGGGGCGCGCTCGAACCTGACGAAGCCCACGTACATTCCCATCCCGCAGGCGTAACGCAGCGGCCCCTCCGGATGGGCCGCGAGCCGCACCACGCGCTCGCCGGTGACGGGGAGCACGACGTCGCGGTCCTCGATCGCGAGCGTGCGCGTGCAGCCCCGGTTGTCCTTCGTCCTGAAGACGATTTCGACGGGCCGGCCGGCGGCGGCGACGGCGATGCCGGGCCGGAAACCCTCCGCGGTCGCCCAAACGGTCAGCCGCTGGACGCCGTCGGTCCCGGTGAGGGCGCGTCCCGCGGCGGAGGCGGGGGAGCCGAACTGCGGCAGCGAGAGGTCCGGCAGCCAGCCGCCGAGCCGCAGGCCGGAGCCGAGGGTGAAGAGCCCGGCGGCCAGGGCCGCGATCCCCGCCAGCGCGGCCAGCCTGGTCGAGGCGAGCGTGCGCAGCAGCAGCCCGAGGGCGGCGAGGGCGGGAGCCGTGCCGAGGGCGAGCCCCGCGAGCGCGGCCGCGCCTCCGAGCGCGGAACCCGCGGAGACGGCCACGACCTCCATGCCGATCGTGACGCCGCAGGGCACGAAGATCGTGGCCATGCCCAGTGCCGCCGCGCGCAGGAGAGTGGGGGAGCGCGCGCCGCCTCGCTCGGCTGTGTCCGGGATGTCGGGGGCGGACACCACGAGTCCGGATGTGCTGCCCCGTGGCGCGCAATCGTGCCCGTGCTCGCTCTGCCCGTGCTCGCTCTGCCCGTGCTCGCTGTGTCCGTGCTCGCTGTGTCTGTGCCCGCTGTCCGCGGACGCGCATCCCGGCGGGGGGCCGCTTCCGGAGGCGGGCCCCTTCCCTGCCGGCGCGCAGCCCGTCTCGCGGCGGCGGCGGAGCATCCGTACGGCGAGCACGACCACCGCGGTCCCGGCGGCGACGAGCAGCGCCGCGCGGGTGCGCGGGCCGACCTGGACGGCCGCGCCCACCAGCCCGAGCAGCGCCCCGAGGGCGGTGTGGGCGGCGAGCCTGCCGGTCAGGAACGCGGCCACCGGCGGAAGCCCGCGCGACGGGCCGTGCGGACTCCCGCGGGGGGAGACGAGGCCGATGAGGAGGCCGCCCTGGACCGCGGCGCACGACGCCGTGCCCGCGGCCAGGCCGGCGGCGAGGCCCCCGGCGAACAGGGCGGCCGGGTTCACGTCAGCCGGTGAGCGCGAGGTCGTCCAGCGCGCCGATCTTCGCCGCCTCCACCAGTGAGCCGAGCTGGTCGAGGCTCATCTCCACCTTCTGGCCGAAGTCGTCGGTGATGACGACCTGACGCTCTGCCGGGGCGGAGGCGTCCACGAACAGCTCGGGGCAGCCGCAGCTGCAGTTGCCACAGAATCGGGCGATGGACTTCACGCCATTCCTCCTCGTACGGCGGCGGCGGGTGCCTTTGCTCGCAACGTAATGTGACCGCATGGGGGCGACCAGTAACAGTTCGCTGACCGGGCGGAGAGAAGACCGCCACTCCTGCCGGACGATCACGGCACTCGGTTTCGCCGCGATTCGGATGAAGGAAAGTTGCAGAACCCTCACGAGTTTTGCAGATTATTGACCTGGACTTGGCCCGCCGCATAAGGTCCGGACAAGATCCGCAGAACAACCCCCCGGAGCGGTCAATGAAACGTCTGACAGCGGTCGCGGCGTTGCTCAGCCTCGCCGCCGTCGCGGCATGTAGCGGCGGCGGCACGAGCGGGAACTCCACAGGCGGCGGTGGCGGCGTCTACACCACGGTCGATATCAACAAACCGTCGCTCGACGTCAACGCGCCGATCAATCCGTGGAACCCCAAGGGCAACGCGTTCTGGGGCTACAACGCGATGAGGATCGCCTGGGCGAAGAACACCCTCACCGACCCGAACCAGTTCTATCCGGGCATCGCGGCGAGCTGGGACATCGCGCCGGACAACTCCTCCATCACCCTCCACCTGCAGCCGGGCAACAAGTGGTCCGACGGGCAGCCCGTCACCGCCGAGGACGTGAAGTTCTCCATCGCGCTGGCCTACACCCAGGGCAGCACCGCCTTCGCGGTCGATCCCGGCGCGGCCGGCGCCGCCTCGGACGTCGAGGTCGTCGACGACAAGACCATCAAGATCACGCAGGACATGAAGAACCCCAGCGTCACGTTCGTACGCGGGGTCATGGACGCCTTCGTGGTGCCCAAGCACGTGTGGCAGAGCGTCGTTCCCGCCGACTTCTGGGACACGCTCAAGACCGCCCGCGGCGACGGCCCGGAGGCGGAGGCGGCGCGCGGGCAGATCAAGGCGCTGTCGGAGAAGGTGCTCGCGTTCGCCCCGGCCCAGGACGTGTCGGCCGGGCCGTTCGTCCTCAAGCGGATGAACCCCGGCGAGGCGCTGCTGGTGAAGAACACGAACTTCTACAACGCCGCCAACGTCGCGCCCGACCAGCTCAAGCTGCTCAACACCACCGGAAACGAGCAGATCTGGAACTACCTGACCTCGGGCAAGCTCGACAACGCTCCGTTCACCGCGGTTCCCGCCGACGTGATGAAGCGCATCAAGGCGACGCCGGGCAACCAGGTCATCAAGGGCTACTCCCCGGTGGCCGTCTCGCTGGCGTTCAACCAGGCGAAGAAGCCGTACGACAACGTGCACGTGCGGCGCGGGCTGGCCTACGTGATCAACCGTGAGGAGGTCACGCAGATCGCCTCTCCGGAGGGCGGCACGGCGGCCGTGACCACCTCGGGCATCCATCAGAAGGCCGCCAGGGAATGGCTCGGCGGCGAACTCGACGCGCTGGAGCCGTACAAGCTGGACCCGGCCAGGGCGGACAAGGAGTTCTCGGAGGCCGGCCTCCAGAAGAAGGACGGCAAGTGGACGCTGGCGGACGGCAAGCCGTGGAAGGTGACCATCCACATCCCGGCGCCGTTCTCCGACTGGGTCTCCGCGGCCAAGGCCATCACCAGCCAGCTCACCGCGGCCGGCGTGGATGCCGAGGTGGTCACCACCGCCGACTACCCACTCTACCTGTCGGAGCTCAACGAGGGCAAGTACGACCTCGGCTTCTGGCTCATCGCGCTCGGCCCCGCGCCGTACAACATCTTCCAGCGCCTGTACGGCTCCTCCAACGGCTGGAACATCCTCGGCGGCAAGGTCAAGCACTCGGCTCCGGGCAAGGACGGCAACTGGATGGGCGGCCCCGAGACGATCGACGTCGAGGGGGTGGGCGCGGTCAACCCCGGCGAGCTGACCGCCCAGCTCAACAGCGTCAGCGGCGACGAGCAGAAGGCCGTCATCGCCAAGCTCGCCAAGGCGGCCAACCAGGATCTTCCGGTGATCCAGCTCTGGGACTACGTGAACACGCAGTTCGTCAACACCAACCGCTTCACCGGCTTCCCCGAGGACGACAGCGACCTGCTGCGCCAGCCCTCCGGCGTCTGGATCCAGCTCGGCATGATCAAGAAGAAGCAGTAGTCCATGGCGGTTCTCCTCCGGCGGCTCGCGGGCCATGTGGCCCGCGGGTTCGTCATGATCCTGGTCGTCACGACGATCAGCTTCCTGATCATCAGGAGCGTCCCCGGCGACCCGCTCGCGGCCCGCTACCAGAAGCTCGTCGAGCAGGGCATGGCCCCCGACGCCGCGCAGCGCGCGGTCGAGGCGTTGTACGGCTTCACGCCGAAGGGCGGCCTGTGGGAGCAGTACGTCGACTACATGGGCGGGCTGGCCCACCTCGACCTCGGGCAGTCGCTGTCCGTGCCCGGCGCGGACGTGTCCACCGTGCTGTTCTCGGCCGCCAAGTGGACCGTGATCCCGGTGCTCGCCGGGACGCTGCTGAGCTTCCTCGTCGGGGTCGTCATGGGCGTCTACGCGGCGATCAAGCGGACCGGCGTGCTGGGCGACGTCCTCGCGATCTCCGGCTCGCTGCTGCACGGCGTCCCGCAGTACGTGCTGGCGCTACTGCTCGGGGCGATCTTCACCACGCTGATCCCGATCCTCCCTGCCGGGGGAACGGCCGACATCGTGATCGACCCCGGCTTCACCGCCGACTACATCGGCTCGCTGGTCCAGCACGCCACCCTGCCGGTCGTCACGTACGCGCTGGCCGGCTACGGCGGGTGGATCCTCGCGATGAAGTCGAGCGTGGTCACCGTGCTCGGCGACGACTTCATCCTGGCCGCCGAGCTGCGCGGGATGAAGCGGTCGATCATCTTCCGCTACGTGGCGCGCAACGCGATCCTGCCGCTCTTCACGATCCTGGCGCTCTCGCTGGGCCTGCTGTTCGGCGGCGCGATCTTCATCGAGCGCATCTTCAACTACCCCGGCCTGGGGCTGATGCTCATCGACAGCATCAACAACCGCGACTACTCGCTGATGGGCGGGGCGTTCCTGCTCATCACGACGGCGGTCGTCGTCGCGAACATCGCCGCCGACCTGCTCTACACGGTCATCGACCCCCGGGTGCGCAGCGGAGGCGAGGCCGCATGAGTGTCACGATCGTGCCGGAGGCGGAGACGGGGGCCGCCGCGGCCGTCCGCCGCAACTTCTGGCGGGGCGTCTGGCGGGTCATGCGTCGCAAGCCGAGCCGGATGGCCGGGGCGGTCATCCTCGCGGTGTTCGCCTTCATGGGGATCTTCGGGCCGATGCTCTACCCCGACCCCCTGCCCCGCGACACGAGCGCGCTCTACGCCCCGCCGAGCCTGCGGCATCCGTTCGGCACCGACTTCGAGGGCACGGACGTGCTCGCCCTCGTCGTCACCGGCTCCCGGTACGTCCTGCTGACCGCCGTCGTGACGGCTGTCATCACGGTCGTGGTCGGCGCGGGCGTCGGGCTGTTCGCCGGGTTCCGGCGGGGCCGCTGGGACACCGTGCTCATGCGGTTCACCGACATGAAGCTCACGATCCCCGGGCTGCCGCTGCTGCTGGTGCTGTCGACGGTGTGGAAGTTCACCGGTGCCGTCGAGATGGGCCTGGTGCTCGGGCTGCTCGGCTGGGGCGGCGTGGCCCGGGCCGTGCGGTCGCAGACGCTGTCGCTGCGCGAGCGCGGCTTCATCGAGGCCGCCCGGGGTCTCGGCCTGTCCACGACGCACATCATCGGGAGGGAACTGCTGCCCGGCATGGCTCCGTACATCGCGATGAACGCGCTCATCGCGGTGACCGGCGCGGTCTACGCGCAGGTGGGCCTGTTCTTCCTGGGCGTGCTGCCGTTCGAGGCGAACAACTGGGGCGTCATGCTCAACCTCGCCGTCTTCGGCGGCGGCGCGCTGACCACGACGGCCGCGCTGCCGTACCTGCTGGCGCCGCTGCTGGCGATCCTGCTGCTCACGCTCGGCATCGTGCTGGTCGTGGACGCAATGGACGAGATCTTCAACCCCCGGCTCCGGGAGGAGTGAGCATGGCTCCCGAGCAGAGTCCTCCCGGTCCTCCCGGCGTGCGCATCCGCGGGCTGACCGTGGTCTACCGCACCCCGGCCGGCGAGCTGCCGGCGGTGTCCGGCGTCGACCTCGACCTCGCGCCCGGCACGATCACCGGTGTGGTCGGCGAGTCGGGCTCGGGCAAGTCGACGCTCGCGCTGTCGCTGCTCAACGCCGTCCAGCCGCCCGGCAGGATCGCCGCGGGCAGCGTCGAGATCGACGGACTCGGCGACGTCGTGGCGCTCGGCGGCGAGGGGCTGCGCCGAGCCCGCGGGCGGCACGTCGGGTACGTTTTCCAGGCGGCGCAGAACTCCCTCAACCCGCTCAAGACGGTCGGCAAGCAGGTGCTCGACCTGGGCCGCTCCCACGGCGTGGAGGACCCGCGCGGCCTGCTGGCGGACGCCCGGGACCTGCTCGGCCGGATGGGCCTGGACGGCGCCCGGGTGCTCGACTCCTACCAGCACGAGCTGTCCGGCGGCATGCGCCAGCGCGTCGGCATCATGCTGGCCCTGGTGCTGAACGCCCGCCTCGTCGTGCTGGACGAGCCCACGACCGCCCTGGACATGATCACGCAGGCGACGATCCTGCGCATCGTCCGGGAGGTCCACGCCGAGCGAGGGCTCACCACGCTCGTCATCACCCATGACCTCGGGGTGGTCGCCGAGGTCGCCGACCGGCTCGCGGTCATGTACGGCGGGCGGGTGGCCGAGCAGGGTCCCACCCGCGAGGTGCTGGCCGAGCCGCGCCACCCGTACACGCGGGGGCTGCTCGGGGCCATCCCGCGCCTCGTCGGCGACATCGGCGAGGCGCACGCCCTGCCGGGCCGCCCGCCGACGCTGGCCGACATCCCGGCCGACGGGTGTGTGTTCCGCGAGCGCTGCCCGCTGCGCATGGACGTGTGCGAGACCGGCCGGCCACCGGTGGTCGTCTCGGGCTCCCGGTCGGCGGCCTGCCACGCCGTACGGGACGACGACGGGGACAGGCCGGCCGTGGCCGCCGCGGCGGGGGAGGAGCAGGCATGATCAGCGGGACCGGCATCACGAAGACGTTCCGGCAGCGCGGCGGCGTGCTCGGGGCCCGGGAGGTCCCGGCGCTGCGCGGCGTGGACTTCGCGATCCAGAAGGGCGGCGCGGTCTCGTTCATCGGCGAGTCGGGCTGCGGGAAGACCACGCTCGGCCGGATCATCGCCGGGCTGGAGACCTGCGACTCCGGGGAGATCGTCATCGACGGCGTGGCGATGTCGTCGCTGAGCCACCGCGGGCGGCAGCCGCACTTCCGCCGGGTCCAGCTCATCCACCAGGACCCGTACTCCGCGCTGAACCCGACCCGCACGATCCACCAGGCGCTGGCCGCGCCGCTCGCGCTGCGGGCGAGGCAGACCGGCCGGCCGCGCTCCTGGACGGACGAGCGGGCCCGGGAGCTGCTCGGCCTGGTCGGGCTCGACCCGGGCTACGTGCTGCCGCGCTATCCCCACCAGCTGTCGGGCGGCATGCGCCAGCGCGTGGTGATCGCCCGCGCGCTCACCGTCGATCCCGAGGTCCTGGTCGCCGACGAGGCCGTCTCGATGATCGACGTGTCGCTGCGCCTGGGCATCCTCGCCCTGCTGAAGGACTTGCGTGAGCGGCTCGGGGTGAGCGTGCTGTTCATCACGCACGACGTGGCGACGGCCCGCTACATCGGCACCGACGGCGAGCTGTACGTCATCTACCGCGGCCAGGTGGTCGAACGCGGCCCGGTCGAGACCGTCATCTCGGCTCCTGTGCACCCCTACACGCAGGCGCTGCTGTCGGCCATCCCGGTGCTGCACGGCCTGGAGTCACCGGGCGAGCAGCGGGTCGTGCCGGTGGAGGCGTCGGCGGAGCACCCGGACGGCTGCCTGTTCGCACCGCGCTGCCCGTTCAGGACCGAGCGGTGTGAACGCGAGCGGCCCGCGCTCGGCCGCGACGGCGACGTGCCGCAGGAGCACGCCTGCTTCCATCCCGAGCGCCGCAGCGTGGTCGCCGTGCCGGTGAGCCGCCGGTGAGAAGTCGTTTCGGACGCGTACGGCGATCGGGGGAGGCCGGAGATGGAAACCGACGACAGGGACGAGATGACTGACCCACTGACGGGCCTGTCCACAGAGCGAAGTGATATCGACACAGAGGAAGGCGATATCGACACCGAGCGAAGCGAGTCGCACAGCGAGCGGAGCGAGTTCAACGCGGAGCACGGCGAGCTCTACACGGAGCAGAGCGATCCGCGTTACCGCGAGATCGACCGGCTCCCGACCGAGGAGATCGCCCGTCTGATGAACGCGGCCGACGCCACGGTGCCGAGCGCGGTGGCCAAGGCCATCCCGGCCGTGTCGGCCGCCATCGACGCGATCGCCGGCCGCATGGCGCGGGGCGGACGCCTGTTCTACGTGGGAGCGGGGACGTCCGGCAGGCTCGGCGTCCTCGACGCCTCGGAATGCCCGCCGACGTTCGGCACCGACCCCGAGCTCGTGCAGGGCGTCATCGCGGGCGGCGAGGCCGCGCTGACCCGGTCGATCGAGGGGGCGGAGGACGACCACGACGGCGGGGCGGCGGCCATCGCCGATCGCGGCCTGGGCCCGCTCGACTCACTCGTGGGGATCTCCGCCAGCGGCCGGGCGCCGTTCGTGCTCGGGGCGCTGGACGAGGCCGCCCGTCGCGGGGCGCTGACCGTGAGCCTGTCCTGCAACCCGGGGTCGCCGCTGTCGGAGCGGGCTGAGCATCCGATCGAGGTGGTCGTCGGCCCCGAGGTGGTGGCCGGCTCGACCCGGCTCAAGGCCGGGACCGCCCAGAAGCTCGTGCTCAACATGATTTCCACGATCGCGATGATCCGGCTCGGCAGGACGTACGGGAACACCATGATCGAGGTCTCGGCGGTGAACGAGAAGCTCGCGCGCAGGGCGACGCGGATGGTCGTCGACATCACCGGCGCCGGGCCCGCCGCCGCCCGGGACGCGCTGGAGGCGGCGGACTGGAACGTCAAGGTGGCCGTGCTGATGATCGAGCACGATCTCGGCCCGGACGGCGCCCGGGCGTTGCTGGAGGCCAACGGCGACCGGCTGGAGGCCGCGCGCCGCGCCGGTGGAGCGGCCTGACCAGTGGCCGCGGCCTTCCCCGGCAGGAGGGATCGCCCAGCCGGGCGGCGGGCGCTTCGAGGCGGCCGCGCTCTCGCGGAACCGGCGGGGCGGCCTGAGCGCGGAGGGTCAGGCCGAGCGGGCGCGGCGGTGGGCGTCGCCGAGGTAGTCGGCGAGCGCGTCGCGGGTCGCGCGTAAGGCGGCGTCGGAGGTGTCGAACGTGCGCTGCGCGACGCCGACGAAGACGCAGTCGACGATGAGCAACTGGCTGATCCGGCTGGCCAGCGCGCCCGGGCGGAACGCCGTCTCGCGCCCGGCGGAGACCAGGACGTGGTCGGCGAGTCCGGCGAGCGACGAGCGGGGGTTGTTCGTGATCGCCACGACCGTCGCGCCGGCCTTGCGGGCGACCCGCGCCGGGCCGAGCACGTCGGGCGTCTCGCCGGTGCAGCTCACCCCGACCGCCACGTCTCCCTCGCGGAGCAGCGCGGCGCTGGTGAGCGCGAGGTGCGCGTCGGTGAAGTAGTGGCCGGGCAGCCCGATCCGCATCAGCTTCTGCGCCATGTCGGCCGCGACGAGGCCGGAGGCGCCCACGCCGTAGACGTCCACGCGGCGGGCGCCGGCGACGGCGTCCACCACCGCGCCGAGCCCGTCGGGATTGAGCTGGGCCGCCGTGTCGGCGAGCGCCTGCGACTCGGCCCGGGTGACCTTGGCGATCACGTCGGTCAGGGGGTCGTCCGGGGCGAGGTCGCCGGGCACGAGCCGCTCGGGGGTGTCCCTGGCCACGGCCGCCGCCAGGGCGAACCGCAGCTGGGAGTAGCCGGCGAAGCCCAGCGCCCGTGCGGTCCGCACGATCGTCGCCTCGCTGATCCCCGAGACCGCGCTGATCTCCGTGATGGTGCTGCGGGCCACCATGGCGGGGTCGTCGAGGATGAGGCGCGCGATGGTCTGGGCGGCGGGGGTGAGCGAGGGCAGCACCGCACGCACCGTCGCGATCGGGTTGACCGGTGCGGCGCCCTCGTTCTCATTCATCACGTGCAGCCTCTCCTGTGCGCGATCAGCTTAGATCCACGCGCCCCGCCGGTGCGGGACAACGGGACCAGAAGTCCACATGTCGAGATATGTACGGCGTGACCTGGACGCCCGCCGTCGTCTCCCATGAGGACCTCCTGGGGCAGATTACACGTCGATGACACTTTCTTTTATCCGCATTGATCTGAAGGTAAGTTTCTGCCAGTGTCGTGATCGCCGCATCCCCCCGGCTTTCGGAGGTCCGATTGAGCTCCCCCTCCCGGCGTGCCGTGCTGCGCGGCCTGGCCCTCGCCGCCGCGGCGTCGAGCGTCCCGCTGCCGGCCCTCGCCGCATCCCCCGCTTCCGCCTTCTCCGCCTCTCCCGCCGGGTACGTCCCGCCGCTGCGCCAGATGCGCGGCATGTGGATCGCCTCGGTCGTCAACATCAACTGGCCGTCGAAGCCCGGGCTGTCCGCAGAGCAGCAGCAGGCCGAGTTCACGGCGTGGCTCGACCTGGCCGTGGCACGCCGGCTCAACTCCGTGTTCGTGCAGATCAGGCCGACCGCCGACGCCTTCTGGCCGTCGCCGTACGAGCCGTGGTCGCAGTACCTCACGGGGGTCCAGGGGCAGGACCCGGGCTATGACCCGCTGGGCTTCGCCGTCGAGGCGGCCCACCGGCGGGGGCTCACGTTCCACGCCTGGTTCAACCCCTACCGCGTGTCCATGCAGGCGGACCCGGCCAAGCTGCACCCCGACCACCCAGGCCGCCGCCATCCCGAATGGATCGTCTCGTACGGCGGGAAGCTCTACTACAACCCCGGCATCCCGGAGGTCCGCGCGTTCGTGCAGGACGCGATGATGGACGCCGTCACCCGCTACGACATCGACGGCCTGCACTTCGACGACTACTTCTACCCGGTCAACACCACGGCGTTCGACGACAGCGCCGCCTACGCGGCGTACGGCGCGGGCTTCCCCGACCTCGCCGCCTGGCGGCGCAACAACGTGGACCTGCTCGTGCGGGAGATGCAGCAGCGCGTACGGCAGGCCAAGCCCGAGGTCGCCTGGGGCATCAGCCCGTCGGGCATCTGGCGCAACAAGGCCACCGACCCCCTCGGCTCCGACACCAGCGGCGGGCAGTCGTACGACAACCTGCACGCCGACACCCGCGGGTGGGTGAAGAAGGGCTGGCTCGACTACATCGCGCCGCAGCTGTACTGGTACATCGGCCAGTCGAACGCCGACTACGCCAAGCTCGTCCCCTGGTGGTCCGACGTGGCCGCGGGCACCGGCGTGCAGCTGTGGATCGGCCAGGCGGCGTACAAGGCGGGCGCGGCGGGGCAGCCCACCGAATGGTTCCAGCCCGATGAGCTGACCCGGCACCTCACGCTCAACCGCGACCATCCGGAGGTCGGCGGGGACATCTGGTACAACGCGGCCGACGTCCGCGACGACCGGCTCGGGTCGATCGGTGCGGTGGTGAGCGGGCACTACACGCGTCCGGCGCTCGCGCCGCTGCTGCCCAGGCTCGCGGGCGGCGAGCCGCCCCGCCGTCCCGTGCTCGCCTCGGCCCGCCGCGTGAGCGGGGGCGTGGAGCTGCACGTCGAGGCCACCGGGCCCCGCGCCCCGTTCCAGTTCGCCGTCTTCCGGTTCGACCGGCCCGCCCGCCGGCAGGACTTCGCCGACGCGGCGCACCTGGTCGCGGTCGTCCCGGCGGGCAGGCACGTCCGCTGGGTGGACCCGGACGGCGCGCCCGGCCACCGCTACCACGTCACGGCCGTCGACCGGGCGTCCCGGCAGAGCGAGCCGAGCCAGGAACGCAGGGTCCACTGAGCAGGGTCCATTGAGCAGGGTCCATTGAGCAGGGTGCATTAAGCAGGGTGTATCGAGCGCCGGTCCGCACGGTCAGGCGGTGCGGGCCGTGGCGTCACGGCGTCAGCGGGCGTCAGCGGGCGGGCGTGAGCTCGGCGAGGTGGGCGTTGAGGGCCTTCCACGCCTGCCATGCCCGCGTCGCCCCGAACTGCGCGGTGAAGCGCAGCACGGCCCGCACGTCCTCGTGTGTGGCGCCGGCCCCCAGGGCGCGGCCCACGTGGATGCGGAACGTCTCGTCCAGCGTCTGGTAGTGCACGTCGATGCTCATCGTCATGAACGCCCGCTCGCGGACGCTCAATGTGCCCGGACCCTGGACGCCCCGCATCCGCGACTGAAGGTCGAAGTACTCCAGGAAGTACGGGTCGAGCTCGGTCAGCTCGGCCCGCACCGGCTCGGGCAGCGGGGTCGGAGCCGCGCCCGGACCGGTCTCCAGCAGTTCCCGGGGCAGCGGTTCGGCGTCCGGACGGGGCAGCCCGGCCGCGGCCTCGATCTCGGCGAGCCGCTCCAGCGCGGCCAGCGCCGCGACATACCCGCTGTCGTAGGAGATCAGGCGCAGCAGCGCGCGCATGTCCGCGGTGGAGACGCCGCGCCGCAGGCCCGCGCGGACGTGCATCTCGAACGGGAACCCGAGGGCCGGCTGGCAGACGTCCGCCACCAGGGCCAGGAACACCTTCTCGCGGTCGGTCAGCTCGGGCACCGCCCAGCAGTGTCCGACGCTGGCGGACGCCATCTGGGCGAACACCGGGTCCATCTCGTTGATCGTGTGGAAGTCCGTAGAAGTGTGGACGGTCACAGGAATCGCTCCTTTGGTGAACAGCTGTAGCGCTACGACTGTAGCGTGATGGTCGTCCTCGTACAATAGGCCGGTCATGGAAGCCACCACGCCCCCGACTCCCGCCGCCCGCCGTCGTCCGAACGCGCGGGGGCAGGGCGAGCGGCTGCGCGAGGAGATCGTCGCGGCGGCCATGCGCATGCTCGACGACCTCGCCGACGACGAGGCGCTGTCGCTGCGGGCCGTGGCGCGCGAGGTGTCGATCGCGGCCACCTCGGTCTACCTGCACTTTCCCGACCGTGACGCGCTCGTGCTCGCGGTTCTGCGGCGCTGTCACGAGGAACTGGTGCGGGCCGGCGACGAGGCGGACGCGGCGCACGAGGCCCCCGCGGCGCGGCTGCGGGCACGGATCCTCGCGCAGGCCGCCTGGGCGCACGAGCATCCGGGCCTTTACAAGGTGCTGCACGAGAGCGCGGTCCACCGCAGGCTCGGCATGCCGTTCAAGGAGGTGCTGGTCGCCAGGACCACGGAGGCGGTCCAGCGCTGCATGGACGCCGGGGTCGCCCCGCGCGACGACGCGGCGACGGTCGCGATCGACCTGCGCACGGCGGTGAACGGCATGCTGTCGCAGCGGATCAACGAGCCCGACCTGCCCTGGCCGCCCGCCGAAGAGCAGATCGACCGTTTCCTCACCAAGCTCGTCGGCCTCCCGCCAAGAGCCGGCTGAAGAATCCTTGCGAGGCTGGTGTGCGCGTACTCGGGCTGATGTCGGGGACCTCCCACGACGGGATCGACTGCGCGCTCGTCCGCTGGTCGCGGGACGGCGACCTGCTCACCGGTGTCGTGGAGCACACGGGCACGGTGCCGTACCCGCCTGAGCTGCGGGCCGCGATCGTCGCCGCGCTGCCGCCGAACCGCACGGACATGGGCGAGGTCTGCCGACTCGACACGCTCGTCGGCCGGGCGTTCGCCGAGGCGGCGGCGGCCTGCCCGGCCGCCGACCTCGTCTGCTCGCACGGGCAGACGCTGTACCACTGGGTGGAGGACGGGCGCGTGCGCGGGACGCTCCAGCTCGGGCAGCCCGCCTGGATCGCCGAACGGCTCGGCGTGCCGGTCGTGTCGGACCTGCGGGTGCGCGACGTGGCCGCCGGAGGGCAGGGCGCGCCGCTCGTGTCCGCCTTCGACCTGCCGTTGCTGTCCGCCTTGCCCGGGCGCGCGGGCGCTCTCAACCTCGGCGGCATCGCCAACCTCACGGTGTGCGAGCCCCCGCTCGCCTACGACACCGGCCCGGCCTCGGCGCTGACGGACGCGGCCGTACGCGCCGCCACCGGCATGCCGTACGACCAGGACGGCAGGCTGGCCGCGGCGGGGAAGGTCCACGAGGGCCTGCTGGCCGAGTTGCTCGCCGAGCCGTACTATCACCGGCCACCGCCCAAGACGACGGGCAAGGAACTGTTCCACGCGGGCTATCTGGACCGGATCGCCGGGCCGTACGCGCTGGGCCTGCCGGACCTGGTGGCGACGCTCACGGCGCTCACCGCCCAGACGGTCGCGGTGGAGATCCGGCGGCACGGGCTCGGCACGGTCGTCGTCTCCGGTGGCGGCGTGCGCAACCCGGCCCTGATGAGCGCGCTGCGTGAGCGGGCCGAAGGCGTGCGGCTGCTGCCGAGCGACGATCTCGGGGTGCCCTCGGACGCCAAGGAGGCCGTCGCCTTCTCCTACCTCGGCTGGCTGACCGCGCACGGCCTGCCCGGCACGGTGCCCGCGTGCACCGGCGCGGCAGGGCCGCGGGTGCTCGGCACGATCACCCCGGGCCGCGGGCCGCTGCGGCTGCCGGAACCGCTGAACCTGCCGCCCCGGAGCATCTCCATGGAAGGGCGAGGGGCGGCGCACCGCGCCTCGCCCTGATCCTGATGGCCTTCACCGGCTCAGCGCGCGGCCTGACCCCGATGTCGGACCAGCGACCGAACGCCGCCATGGCCGCCGTACCGCCGCCTCCGGCCGAAGACGCGGCGCTTGACCCTGACACCGTGTGAGGCACTGGAATCGGCCACACCATGTTCACCATCGGAGACTTCGCCAGGCACGGCCGGGTGTCGGTCCGCATGCTGCGCCACTACGACGCGATCGGGCTGCTGCGCCCGGCCCACGTCGATCCCGCGAGCGGCTACCGCTTCTACGAGGCGGGCGGGGCGCGCACAGGGTGGCCGTTCAGCGTCCGCTCGGTGTCGCCCGGCTGGACCAGCCCGCGGAAGACCTTCGGCCGGGTCGCGTTGTGCTCGGCGACCTCCTGGAAGATCCGCCGCCGGATGATCTCGCGCAGCGTGGTCCGCTCTTCGAAGATCTCGAGATGCCAGGCTTCACGCCGCTCGCCGGGCGTCGTCTCGTCGACGAAGCTCACTCTCACCATGGTCGCGGAGTGTAGGGATCACGCCCGACAATCCGGCGGCGTCTCAGAGCCAGCCGGGTTTGACCAGGCCGGACTCGTACGCGATGACGACCAGCTGGGCCCGGTCGCGGGCGTGGAGCTTGGTCATCGTGCGGCTCACGTGGGTCTTGGCCGTCGCGGGGGACATGTAGAGCCTGGCGGCGATCTCGTCGTTCGTCATGCCGGTGCCCACGAGCGCGAGCACCTCCCGCTCCCGTTCGGTGAGCGGGTCGAGGCTTGTCGCGATGCCGGGCTCCTTGGCGCGGGCGACGTACTCGGCGATGAGCCTGCGCGTCACGCCGGGGGACAGCAGGGCGTCGCCGGAGGCCACCACCCGCACGGCCTGGATCAGCTCGGCCGGCTCGGTGTCCTTGACCAGGAAGCCGCTCGCGCCGCCGCGCAGGGCCTCGAAGACGTACTCGTCCAGCTCGAACGTGGTGAGCATGACGATCTTCACGTCGGCGAGGGCGGGGTCGTCGCCGATGCGGCGGGTGGCCGTCAGGCCGTCGGTGCCGGGCATGCGGATGTCCATCAGCACCACGTCGGGGCGCAGGTCCCGGGTGAGCAGGACGGCCTGCTCGCCGTCGCCGGCCTCGCCCACGACGGTCATGCCCTCCTGCGCGTCGAGCAGGGCCCGGAACCCGGCCCGGACCAGTGCCTGGTCGTCGGCGAGCAGGACGCGTATCAATTCGGCTCCTTCTGGGTGGCGGACGGAGGTAAGGGGAGGCGCGCCTCGACGCGGAAGCCGCCGCCGGGCCGGGGGCCCGCCGTCAGCGATCCGCCGAGCGCCGCGGCCCGCTCGCGCATGCCGGGGATGCCGTTGCCGCTGCCGAGGCCCGTCTCGGCCCGCGCCGTTCCCGCGCCGTCGTCCTCGACCACCACGGTCAGCTCCTCCGGCGCGTAGGCCACGCGTACGGTCACCCGTGAGCCGGGCGCGTGCCGCGAGACGTTGGTCAGCGACTCCTGCACGATCCGGTAGCCGGCCCGGTCGATGCCGGCGGGCAGCGGGCGCGCCTGCCCGGTCACCTCCAGCGTGACCGGCAGCCCGCTGCGCTCGGCGAGGTCGGCCAGGTGGGCCATCCCGGCCGTGGGGGAGCGCGGCGCGCCATCCCTGAGCAGGCTGAGCACGCCGCGCATCTCGGTCAGCACGTCCTTGGACGCCTGCTTGATCGTGGTCAGCGCGGTGCGGGCCTGCTCGGGGTGGTCGTCCAGGATGTGCAGGGCGGTGGACGCCTGGACGTGGATCAGCGAGATGTTGTGGGCGAGCACGTCGTGCAGCTCCTGGGCCATGGTGAGACGTTCCTCGCTCGCCTGCCGCCTGGCCTCCTCCCGCTCCACCCGCTCGCGTTCGGCGAGGCGCTCACGGCGCATCCGGTGGAACTCCGCCACGGTGAGCGTGAGCAGCAGGTACGCCGCGACGGCGGTGTGGTGGAAGAGGCTCGCCCGGTGGGGGATGAACCACGTGGCGTAGACGACCACGAACAGGAAGAACGCCCCCGACGACAGCCACGCCGCACGGCGGTGCCCCGACAGCACCGCGTTGAAGATCACGATGATCGGGCTGAGGAACACCGGCCCGTACGCGTAGCCGAGCAGCATGTAGACCGAGGTCGAGGTGAGCGTGACGACCAGCACGGCGACCGGCGCCCGCCGGCGCAGCGCGATCGCGAGCGGCCCGACCAGCAGCAGCGCGTAGCCCCACCAGGTCAGCGGCACCCGCCCGAGGTCGGGGTTCCGCAGCTGCCAGTATTGGGCGCCCATCGTCAGGAACACCTGGACGACCCCGATGACGACCGGCAGAACGGGATCGATGCGGTGGTACATCGCGGAACGGGAACGCACATCCGCACGCTAGGCCATCGCCGCTGGTCACCGCATCCGCTGGAGGATGTACGGCCGACTGCTCCTCTCGTCGGAGCCGATTCGGGGTCGCGGTCAGGACCACGGAGACGGGCGTCCTGGAGAACGGCGCACTGAACGGCGTCCAAAAGCGGACAATCCCGCAGCGTTTCTGACTCTCGTGAGTCATGCTGGAGTGATCGCTCACGTGGTGGAGGTGCCGGGCATGAGGAGCGTCGTCGTCGCGTCGCTGGGACTGGTCACGTTCGCGGGCTTCCTCGCGCCGCCCGCCCACGCCGCGCCGGGGGGATCCGCGGCGGAGGTCAAGCGGCCGGTCGCGGAGGGGTACGGCGGGGCCGTGGCCACCGTGGACCTGGACGCCAGCAAGGCCGCCCTCTCGGTGCTGCGCCAGGGCGGCAACGCGATGGACGCGGCGGTGGCCGGCGCGGCGGCGCTGGGCGTGACCGAGCCCTACTCGGCCGGGCTGGCCGGGGGCGGCTTCATCGTCTACTACGACGCCCGCAGGCGGAAGGTGACCACGATCGACGGGCGGGAGACCGCCCCACGGGCGATGACCTCGACGGCGTTCGAGGGCATCCCGTTCGCGGAGGCCGTCACCAGCGGGCTGTCGGTCGGTGTCCCGGGCAGCGTCGCGCAGTGGGACATGGCACTGCGCAAGTACGGCACGATGTCGCTGCGGCAGGCGCTGCGTCCCGCGATCGAGATCGCCGAGAAGGGCTTCGCCGTCGACCAGACGTTCTACGACCAGACGCGGCAGAACGCCGACCGGTTCGCCGACTTCACCTCGACCGCGTCGCTCTACCTGCCGGGCGGGCAGCCGCCGCCGGTCGGATCGGTCTTCCGCAACCCCGACCTCGCGCGCACCTACCGTGAGCTGGGCATCCGCGGCCCGGCCTGGTTGTACGGCGGCGCGCTCGGCCAGGAGATCGTCGCCACGGTGAAGAAGCCGCCGGTGCGCGAGGGGGCCACCAGGAACGTCAGGACCGGGCTGATGGAGGTCTCCGATCTCAGGGCGTACCGGGCGCTCGAACGGCCGCCCACGAAGGTCACGTACAAGGGGCTCGACGTGTACGGCATGGCGCCGCCGTCGTCGGGCGGGTCGACGGTGGGGGAGGCGCTGAAGATCCTGGAGGCCCTGCCGAAGGTCGGCCTGCACGAATACCTGGAGGCGTCCCGGCTCGCCTTCGCCGACCGCAACGCCTACGTCGGCGACCCGGCGTATGTGGACGTGCCGCTGGGCCAGTTGCTCTCCGACGGGTTCGCCAAGGAGCGCGCCTGCCTGATCGGCCCGCGGGCGATGCCGCACCCGGCCGCGCCCGGGTCACCCGACGGCTCCTACTCCTCGTGCGCCTCCGCGACCCCGCCGGCGTCGGTCCCCGAGGAGAAGAAGGAGGGGCCGGAGACCACCCACCTCGTGGTGACCGACCGGTGGGGTGACGTGGCGGCCTACAACATCACGATCGAGCAGACCGGCGGCAGCGGGATCGTGGTGCCGGGCCGCGGCATCCTGCTCAACAACGAACTGACCGACTTCACCTTCGGCCCGGCGCCGGGCGACCCCAACCTGCCCGCTCCGGGCAAGCGCCCGAGGTCGTCCATGGCCCCCACCATCGTGCTCAAGGACGGCAGGCCGCTGCTCGCCGTCGGCTCGCCCGGCGGCGCGACGATCATCACGACCGTGCTGCAGATCCTGGTGAACCGGCTCGACCTCGGCATGTCGCTCCCGGATGCCGTGGCGGCGCCGCGCGCCTCGCAGCGCAACACCGTCGCCACCCAGGCCGAGCCGGCGTTCACCGAGCGGTACGGCGCGGAGCTGACCGCGCTCGGTCACACGCTGACGGACGTCCCCGGGCCGCCGGCGGGGGAGATCGGCGCGGCGACCGGCCTGGAGTTCCTCCGGAACGGCCATGTCCAGGCGGTCGCCGAGCCCGCGCGGCGCGGCGGCGGCAGCGCCCTCGTGCTCAGCCCGCGTCGCTGATCCGGTCGGCCCTGGTCGCCCGGGTCAGCTTCGGGCACCGATGAGCTCGTAGGCCTCCGGCTTCACCTTCCGCGTACGCGCCCAGTATTCGAAGGTGAAGCCGGGCCAGAGCGTGCGGTTCCTGCCGTGCTCGTCCAGGTACCAGCTCATGCAGCCGCCCTCGCTCCACACCAGCCGGTCGAGCCGCCGCCGCAGGCGGTCGTTGTAGGCCCGCTGCGCCGACGGCCGTACGTCCAGGGCCTTCGCCCTGGTCCTGGACAGCAGCCGCAGGCAGTCGACGACGTACCGGACCTGTGACTCGATCATGAAGACGACCGAGGTGTGCGCGAGGCCGGTGTTGGGGCCGAGCAGGAAGAACAGGTTGGGGAAGCCCGCGGTCGTGATCCCGTGGTAGGCCTCGACGCCGTCGCGCCACGCGTCCTGGATCTTGACGCCGTTCCTGCCGACGATCCGCTGCTCGTTGAGGGAGTCGACCACCCGGAAGCCGGTGCCGTACACGATCACGTCGACCTCGTGCTCGCGCCCCGCGGCGTCCACGACCGACCGCTCCCTGATCTCCGTGATCGGGTCGGTGACCAGCTCGACGTTGTCCCTGGTCAGCGCGGGATAGTAGTCGTTGGACAGCAGGATGCGCTTGCAGCCGATGGTGTAGTCGGGCGTCAGCTTCGCGCGCAGTCCGGGGTCGGGGACCTGCCGGGCCAGATGCCGCTCGGCCATGCGCCGGTGGACCTTCATCAGCCGGGGGTCGATCGTGAAACCCACGGCCCGGGTCTCCAGCAGCCAGTAGACGGCGTCGCGCAGCAGGCGGGCCGCGCCGGGCGTCTCCATGGCCCGCTTCAGCCGCCCGTCCATCGGCAGGTCAGGCCTCGGCTGGATCCATGGAGGGGTGCGCTGGAAGACGGTGAGCCGGCTCGCCCGCTCGGCGACGACCGGGACGAACTGGACCGCCGACGCGCCGGTGCCGATGACCGCGACGCGCCTGCCGTCCAGGTCGGCGGAGTGGTCCCACCGGGCGGAGTGGAACGCCGTACCGGTGAAGCGCTCACGGCCGGGGATCTCGGGGAACGACGGCACGTGCAGGGCGCCGACGCCGGACACGAGGGCGTGGGTCTCGAACGTCTCCCCGTCGCCGGTCGACACCCGCCACAGGGCCCGCTCGTCGTCGTACTCCAGCCCGCAGACCTCCGTGCGGAACCGCAGGTGGGGCTCCAGACCGTACTTCCGGGCACAGGCCCGCAGGTAGTCCCAGATCTCCTCCTGCGGGGAGAACAGCCGCGACCAGCCGGGGTTGAGTTCGAACGAGAAGGAGTACAGCGGCGAGGGGACGTCGCAGGCGCAGCCGGGATAGGTGTTGTCCCGCCAGGTGCCGCCGAGATCGCCGGCCTTCTCCAGGATCACGAAGTCGTGGTAGCCGGCTTCCTTGAGCTTGATGGCCATGCACAGCCCGGCGAACCCGGAACCGATGATCGTGACACCCGGACTGGGCATGCGTCCTCCCCGTCCTATTGGAAGCTTGGTCCAATATATTCGTGCGGGTGGGGCCGGGTCCAGGGGCCGCTGCGTACGTCCGGAGCCGCCGGGGAGTGCCCACGGCGGCCGTCGTGCACGTTGGCGGCACTCCGTCACTGTATGTCGTGCCAGTGGGGCTGAGAACGCTCGATCTCCGCGGGTTCGGGGGCCGGACCGGCCCCGGGACCTGGGGTGACGTAGAGATCCACGACGTCGGAGCTGTGCATGCGGGAACCGGAGACGACCCAGTCGTCCCCAACCCTGTCGGCGGGTACGGGCTCGTCGGCGAAGCCGCCATCGGGGTAGGTCCACACCAAGCGGTATCCAACCCCGAGGCCGCGCCTAATTAGTTCGGCGCGGGAAGCGGCGACCGTCCTGCCTCGGAAGGAATAGTCGCTCAAGGCCTCCTCACCCGCCGGATCGAAGGCGTCGACCTCGGCGTACGGCTCGCCCGGCCCGGCGGCGCGGCCCACGCCGAAGACCACCCGGCCGGGGAAGTCCGTCGGCATCCAGACCGTGCCGCAGAACGCGGAGGCGCAGGGCGTCGTACGCCGTATCCCCATGGTGCCGTGCCGCCGGAAGCCCTCGGGCACCACCGGGCCGAACAGCACGCCCACCTCGTCGGGCGGCACGGGGATCATCACCACCCTGACGTCCAGCCCCACCGCGCGGAAGGCGTCCTCGAACCGCCGCCGGTCGGCGGTGGGGTCGAGGACGGTCACGCTGAAGGCACCGCCGGTTCTCTCGACGGACATGGCAGCGTTGGCGTACCGGGTGAGCGGGCCGCCCGCGGGCAGGCCGACGCCGATCGCGGCCGCCGCGGCCAGGGCCGCCGTCGCCGCGACCACAGTGGTCACACGTCTCCGCCGCTTCGATGGGAGAACGCGTTTCCACAGCGGTGGCTGTTCCGGCGCGGTGGCCACGATCTCGCCGAGCAGTTCGCGGACTCCCCGGCTCACCACGGGCTCGGCGGCAGCGGCGGCCGGGTCGATGGCGGCCACGATGCGGTCGACCCTGTTCATCGGCTCTCCTCCCTCAGTGCGGTCGTCGTCCGGAACTCGCCGGCGGCGCCAAGCAGCCGGGCCAGCCGTTTGCGGGCCCGATGCAGGCGCAGCCGGGCGGCGGCGCCGCTGCAGCCGAGCACCTTGGCGATCTGCGGCCCGGACAGCCCCTCCCAGCAGGCAAGGGCGAGCACCTCCCGGTCGCCGGGCGCGAGGGCGGTGAAGGCGTCGCGTACGGTGTCCACCCGGGGGTCGGGGGCCGTCACCGGCGGCGCGGCGGACAGTTCGTCGCGCAGCCGTGCGGCGAGGGCGGTGCGACGGGACTGCCCCCGCCGGTGGTTGGCGAGGACGCGCCGTGCTGTGGCGTACAGCCACAGCACGGCCCCCTCCCCGTCGGGGACGTCATCGAGCCGCCGCCAGGCGATGAGGAACGTCTCCGCGATCACGTCGGCGACGTCGTCGGCCGAGTCGGTACGCCGCAGGGCGTAGCGGTACACAGGCGGATAACAGGCGAGATAGAGCGCCTCGAAACGATCTCGCGCGCCGGGGGGCACGCGTTGATCCTGCACGGGTGTCTCCTAACCGAAGAGGTGCTGGACACCTCGGAAAGGTGTCCGGCACCGCCGCGGGTGTTACACCCTGTGCCAGGGCCGGTCAGCGTCGGAACCGGTCAGCGCCGCGAGCCGTCAGCGGGCATGACAAAGCCGCCGACGGGCGCGGTCGTCGGCGGCTGGCACAGGTATGTCAGCGGACCAGGAGGTACGCCACCACGGCGAGGATCACGACGAGCGCCGCACCGACGGCGATCCAAACCGGCAGGCGGGACGGCTGCTCACGGGTAGCCTCCGTGTCCTGCTGCTGCGCGAACGCCCGGAAAGCCTGCGTGTTTCCGGCCGGGTCGATCTGAGGGTCGGACATGAGCATGACTCTAGCGACACATGGTGCGCCCTGGCTGTGATTTGTCGGATTTTGCCCTCTCCTGGCGATGGCTTGGGGAGGGCGTGAAACGGCGGCCCGCATCCGGGACACCGGCGCGAATACCGGACCGGTGTGGGCGGCGGATAGCGTTGTATCCATGTTCCGCACCCTCCTGGCTCCCCGGCTGGTGGCCCTGCACCTGCTGGTCATCGGGGTGCTCGTGTCCTTCACCTTCCTCGGCCGCTGGCAACTCGGCGTCTTCGAGGCGTCGGGCGCCCCACGGCGGGCCCCCGATCCCCCGCCCGTGGCCGTCACCGAGCTGACCCAGGTCGGACAGCATGTCAGCGGTGGCGCGATCAGCCGCAGGGTGACCGCCACGGGGACCTACGACGCCGCGAACCAGCTGCTGGTGGCCGACCGGGTCGCCGACGTCGCCGCCCCCGGCGGCAGGGCGGCCAAGGGGAGCGGATTCTGGCTGCTCACCCCGCTGCGGCTCGCGGACGGCACGGTCGTCCCCGTCGTACGCGGCTGGGTTCCCACGGTTGCCGATCCCGCCGCGGCCGTGCCCGCGGGCACCGTGACCGTGACCGGGCGGCTGCGGCCGGCCGAGCAGACCGACGACGTGATGCGCAGCGGCAACCTGCCACGCGGCCAGGTGGCGACGGTGTCGACGGCGGAGCTCATCAACCTGTGGCCGGACGCCCGGGTGCGGGACGGGTTCGTCGTCGCGACCGCCCAGGAGCCGCCGTCGCGCGCCACGCCCGTGGCCGTGTCTGCGCCGACCGAAGGCGGCGGCTTCACCTGGCGCAACCTGGCCTACGCCCTCCAGTGGTGGATCTTCGCGCTGTTCGCCGTGTACATGTGGTTCCACTTCGTACGCGACGCCCTGCGCGGGCGGCGGGAGCACGAGCGGGAGGAGCCGCAGCCGGCCGAGCCCGCCGCGCCCGTGGATGCCTGATCGGCCCTGAGGCCGGGACCACCGGGTGGCACGGATATCGTGTGGTGACCGTTTCCCCAGCAGAGGTAATGATCGACGTGGAATCCGCGCTCAACTTCTACCGCGTCATGGCGTACATCGTCGGCGTGATGCTGCTCGTGCTGTGTGCCGCGATGGTCGTCAAATATGGCTTCGACAACGGCACGATGGTCGCGGTCGTCGGGCCGATCCACGGCTTCCTGTACATGGTCTATCTGGTGGCCGCGATCAACCTGGGCCTGATCAAGGCCCGCTGGTCGGTCGGCTACCTGCTGCTGGTGCTCATCGCGGGCACGATCCCGTTCCTGTCCTTCGTCCTGGAGCGGAGCGTCACCGAGCGGGTTCGCAGGAGGATCGCCACCGCGTCCTGAGATCGCGAAGCGACACCGGCCGGGCGCCGCGAGGGCGGCCCGGCCGGTGTCGCTTCGTCTCTGTCGGGGCTCAGCGGCCGATCTGGCGGCGGCGGATGCGGCGCAGCCGCGCCCGCTGCGACTCGTCCAGCATGAAGTAGGCGACGATCGGCGCCCCCAGCGCGCCGATCGCGATCAGCCAGGCCAGGAGCGTCGGCACCGGAAGGATGAAGACCAGCACGGCCACCACCGCCGCGCCCACGTAGTACTTGCCCAGTGGCGACATCGTCAGGCCTTTCGTGTCGGGTCCCGCGCGGGGCGTCGTCCCGCGTCGCCTGGGAGAACGTCCGGCGTCCTGTCGGAGTTCCGCGAACGCCCGCGGGTGGACGGCTCCTCCGCGTCGCGGCGCCGCGGCGGCGGGGACGAGTGATCGCCCCCGGCCGGCTCCGCGGCGCCGCGGCACGCTTCCCGGTCTCCGATGTGGGCCGCGCTCCCGATGGCGACGGGACGGATCCCGGCCTCGCCGGCTCCGCCACCACCCCGTACGGCGGCCCGTCCGGAGACTCAGCCTTCGCCGGACTCCGACTTGCCCATCGCCTTGCGGATCAGGTCACGGGCGCGATCCATGATCGCGACCGGCGTCCCCAGCAGGATGTTCGCCGTCGCCGACTCGACCCCGGGGTGCGGGTGCGTGGGAGCCATCGCCTCGGCTGCCTTGACACCCACGGCCATCGCCTTGCGCTCGGCCTCGGACGTGCTCGCCTTGAGTTCGGAGAACTCGTAGCGCTCCTCGGCGGCGGCGTGGGCGAACACGGCGGCCCGCAGCCTCTCCAGCTCCTGGGAGAACTCCGCCGTCGTCACGTCCATGTCGTCGAGGCGGCTGAGCATCTCCTTGGCCTCTTCCTCCTCCTGCAGGCGGTTGTCCACGATCGCGTCTCCGCCGACCAGCTTGCGCCGCGCGTAGGGGTGGACGATCTCCTCCTCCGCCGTCTCGTGAACGGCGAGCAGGCGGACGAGGCGGCTGAAGGCCTCCTTGCGCTGCTCCCCCTGGCTCCTGTCGACCTCGTCGAACAGCTCCCGGATGAGAACGTGCTGCTGCGTCAGGAGATCGATCACATCGTTCTCCCGCATGGTCTCCGGCCTTGACTGGCGGTCCATTAGCGCCTCCTTCCTGGTCATATCGGGGCTACCCGTAACCGGGGAGCGAAACCCCTGACCTGCGGATTCGGCGGGCGGAGGCGGTGCCACGGCCCGGAGATCCCCGTGCGGGACGGGCACGGCCGGCGTGGGCGGCGGCCTTTCCCGGTGCACGGGATCTGCACATTTCCGGACGACGGCTCTGCACAGAGGGCATCTACGCTTCCGTGCATGGCTACCCCTCAGCAACGTCGCGTCCTCGTGGTCGAGGACGACGACACCATCGCGAACGCCGTACGGCTCCGGCTCGTGGCGGAGGGCTTCGACGTACGCGTCGCGAGCGACGGCGAGGGGGCGCTGGCGGCCTACGCGAAGGCGGAGCCCGACGTCGTCGTCCTCGACCGGCTGCTGCCAGGCCTGGACGGGCTCGAGGTGTGCCGCAGGATGCAGGCCGCCAGGCCGGTGCCGGTGCTCATGCTCACCGCCCTCGGCGAGGAGACGGATGTGCTGGTCGGCCTGGGCGTGGGGGCCGACGACTACATCACCAAGCCGTTCAGCATGCGGGAACTCGTCGCGAGGATCCACGCGCTGCTGCGGCGTGTCGAGCGGGCCAGCCTGCTGGCCCACGAGGACACGGTGATCCGGGTCGGCGACGTCGAGATCAACACCGCCGAGCGACGCGTGTTCGTCCGCGGGGCCGAGGCCCAGCTCACCCGCACCGAGTTCGACCTGCTGCGGCGTCTCGCCGAGCGGCCCGGCCAGGTCTTCGAGCGCGAACGGCTGCTGTCGGACATCTGGGGCTTCTCCGAGGCCGCCGCGACCCGGACCGTGGACAGCCACGTCCGCGCGCTGCGCCGCAAGCTCGGCCCGGAGGTCGTCCGTACCGTCCATGGCGTGGGATACGCGCTCGTCCGCTCATGACGCTTCGTTAGGGAGAGCCAGGCGTTGAGGCCGCTCGACTTCCTCGGCCGGATCAAGGTCAAGCTCGGCATCGTGATCGTGCTCGCCGTGGTCACGGCGTTCGTCGTCAACGAGGTCGGCATCGCCTCCGGCCTGTCCCGGGACCTCAGGATCGCGATCGCCGTCGTGCTCGCACTGATCATGGTGCAGCTCCTCGCCCGCGGCATGATCCGGCCGCTGCGCGAGATGGCCGCCGCCGCGCAGACGATCGCCAAGGGCCGGTATGGCCTGCGCGTGAGCGCGACGTCCAGGGACGAGGTGGGGGAGCTGGCCCGGGCCTTCAACGCCATGGCGGCCGACCTCGCCGAGGTCGATCGCCAACGGCGCGAGCTGGTGGCCAACGTCAGCCACGAGCTGCGCACACCGATCACCGGTCTGCAGGCCGTGCTGGAGAACGTCGTGGACGGCGTCACGCCGCCCGACCTCGACACTCTGGGCACGGCCCTCGCCCAGACGCAGCGGCTCGGCCGCCTGGTGGCCCAGCTCCTCGACCTGTCGCGGCTCGACTCGGGGGCGCGGCTGATCGAGCCGGAGGAGCTGGACCTGGCCTCGTTGTGCCGTCAGGCCGTCTCCGAGGCGACCCTCGCGCGTGACGACGTCACGGTGGTGAGCGCGGTCGCGCCGGGGACGGTACTGTCCGCCGACGCGGCCCTGCTCGCCCAGGTGCTGGCCAACCTGCTCGACAACGCCGTACGGCACAGCCCGTCCGGCGGCACGGTCCGGGTGGAGGCGAGGCCCGCCGGGCCCAATCTGGAGATCAGCGTGACCGACGAGGGCCCCGGCATCCCGCCGGCGGAGCGGGCCCGGGTGTTCGAGCGCTTCTCGCGGCTCGACGCGGGACGGGCCGCCGACGCGGGCGGGGCCGGGCTCGGGCTCGCCATCGCCAAGGAGATCGTCGAGTTGCACGGCGGATCGATCTCGGTGGCGGACCCGGCGCCGGGGTGTCGGATGGTCGTCGCGCTGCCGCGCCACGGGGAGCCGGCGGCGGCGGAGAGCGTGGACGGACCCGTCCACGCCCACGAACGAAGGGGAGACATGGAAGTCCAGAAGGCGGGCGCGAGCCGCAGCACCGGTCGGCCCGGCGGGAAGGGCTTACCCGGGGACGACGGCGGTGACCTGACGGGGGGCGCCCTTCTCGCGGCCGGGGGGCCGGGGGAGACCGGGGACACGGTCGTTCCGCCGAGCGGGGGAGCGGAGCAGCGGCACGCGCGCCGTGTGCTGAACGAGAACGCGCTGGACGAGAAGGCGCTGGACGAGAACGCTCGGGACGAGAACGCGCGGGATGAGGGCGTGCGGGCTGAGGGCGCGCTGGACGAGGGCGCCCGGCCGTCCTCGCCCGGGACCCCGGACGGCGGCGAGCGACCCGAGGGCCGCCAGGGGGAGGGATCGGAGCCCATCCATGAGGTCCCGGCACCGTCCCGGCGGACCGAGATCGCGGAGACCGGTGCCCCCCGGGCCGGGGACCACGGCCGCTCTTCGGACGGCACCGGTGCCGTCGGCGACGGCGAGGACCGGGAGGACTCCCGGCGGCCGGACCTCGTCCAGGCACGAGCGGACCACCCGTACGCGGTTCCGCACGCCGGCGGAACCGGCCCGCGGGTGCTCGCGCCGCACCCGCACGTCGTCTACGACCGTGCCGGGCACCTGGCGCGGGCGGCGCTGGGGGCGGGCGTCGGCATGTTCGCCGGATTCCTCACCGGACTGATCGGCCCGATCTTCCTCGGCCTCGGCGGCGACCTGGGCGTCGTACCGCTGATGCTGTTCACCACCCTCGGGACGATCGTGGGAGCGGTGCGCGGCTCGTCGTCGGCCCACCGAGCCGCGGCGGCGGGCGCGCCGCCGTCGCCCTGGTACGCCCCCGAGCCGGCACCCGCGCCGGTCGCGCGAGTGCCCCAGGTCTCCGCCGAGGCCGCGTCGGAGCCGGTCGCGGCCAATTCAAGCAACGGGCCGGGGCCGCACCCCGGGCCGCACACAGGGTCCCCCGCCTCGCCCGGCTCCGCCATGGAAGCGTCCGGCTCCGCGACGGGGGTCGCCGTCCAGGGGGCGCACGTTTCGCCGCCGCCCCCGATGGCCGGCGCCCCCGCGGAGCACCCGGCGGGCCCGCGGGCCCAGGGACACGCGGAGCAGCGGCCGGTCTCCCCGGAGCCGCCCGTGCCCGATCCGCAGGGGCCGGGGCGATACCCGCCGCCTCCCGCGTACGTGCCGCCGCCGCTGTTCCCCCGGCCGGAACTGCCGGACGCGCCCCGGTGGCTGCTGCCGGCCGCCGCGGCGGCCGGTCTGGTCGCCGCTGTCGCCCTGCCGTACGCGTCGGCCGGGCTGGGCCTCGTGCTGACGGCGGTCGCGATGGGCGCGGCGGCGTTCCCGGCGGTTCTGCCGCTCCGGCGTGGCCGGGTCACGCCGTGGACGGTGGCCTTCGGCCTCCTGGCGTACGCGCTGGTCTCCGTGGCGCTCTTCCGCGACGCCGACTGGCTGGTCGGGCCGGTGCTGCTGGCCGCGTTCGGAGTCGGGTCCCTCGCGTTGTCGGGCGGCGGGCGGGGCTGGGTCGCGGTGATCAGGGGAGGGATCTCGGTCGCGTTCGCGGTGCTGCCGGTGCCGTGGTTCCTGGCCGGGCCGCTCAGGACCCTGGCGCGGCGGCGCCGGATGCTGCCCACGCTGGTCAGCGCCGCCGTGACCGTCGTCCTGCTGGCCGTCTTCGGCCTGCTGTTCTCCTCCGCCGACGCCGTCTTCTCCGCCTTCCTCCGCGACCTGCTGCGGACGCCGGAATGGGCGCAGAGCCTGCCGTTCCGGGTCTTCGTGTTCTGCGTGTTCGCCGTGCTGGCCGGGGCGGCGGTGCTGGTGGGCCTGCGCCCGGTGGCCGAGCCCACCACGCCCGACCTGCGGATGTCTCTCGGCCGACAGGTGTGGGTGATCCCGCTGCTCGGGCTGAACCTGCTGTTCGCGGCGTTCGTGACCGTGCAGATCACGGTGTTGTTCGGCGGGAGCCGCAGGGTGCTGACGACGGCGGGGCTCACCTACGCGCAGTACGCGAGATCGGGCTTCTTCGAACTCGTCACGGTCAGCGTCTTCGTGCTCGGCGTCGTGGCGGCCGCGGTCGCCCTGCTGCGCCGCGAGAGCCGGGCCGACCGCTGGCTGCTCGCCGTGCTGCTCGGCCTGCTGTGCGCGTTCACGCTGGTCATCCTCGCCTCGGCGCTGCACCGTCTCGGCCTCTACACCGACGCGTACGGCCTCTCGCGGCTGCGGGCCTCGGTGGAGGCGACGATCTGGTGGCTCGGCGCGGTGTTCGTGCTGGTGCTGGCGACGGGAGCGGTGCGCCTGTCCGGCGGCGGCACGTCCTGGTTCTTCCGTGCCCTCGTGCTGCTCACCGGGGTGTCGCTGCTGGCGTTCGCGGTGTGGGACCCCGACGCGCGGGTGGCCGAGACCCAGCTGACGGTCCGGGGCGTGGAGCGGCTCGACCACGGCTACCTGAGCGAGCTGGGGGCCGAGGCCGTACCGGTCCTGGACCGCCTGCCCGAGCCGGACCGCAGCTGCGTGCTGAGTGACGTGGTGGCCGTCAACGACCTCTACAAGCCGGACCCCTGGAACGGCTGGAACCTCGCCCGCGCCCGCGCCCGCGAGGTGCTGGAGCGGCGGCCCGTCCTGAAAGGCGGCGACTGCCCCGGCTCCTCGCGTGTGCCCGGCCTGTACGACTGATTCAATCGGGGGCGTGACCTTCGATGTGCTGATCAGCGGTGGCCGGGTCGTGGACGGCACCGGGGCTCCCGCGTTCCGGGCCGACGTGGGTGTGTGTGGGGGCCTGGTCGAGACGGTGGGCCGTCTCGACGCGGCCGAGGCGGCCGTGCGGATCGACGCGGCGGGCAGGTATGTGCTGCCGGGCCTGGTCGACTGCCACGCGCACGGCGACGCGGTCGTGTTCGACCCTCTCGTGCAGCAGGCGGCGCTGCGGCAGGGGGTCACGACGTTCGTGCTGGGCCAGGACGGGCTGTCGTACGCACCGGCCACCTCCCCGGCCGCCTTCGCGTACGCGAGCCGCTACTTCGCCGCGGTCAACGGCGCGCATCCGCACGTGGACGGGCCGGTCGGCGTCGCCGAACTGCTCGCCGGATACGACGGCAGAACCGCGCTCAACACCGTCTACCTGCTGCCGCACGGGACGATCCGGTTCGACGTGATGGGCCCGGCGGAGCGGGCCGCGGACGCGGACGAGACGCGGGCCATGCTCCGCAGGGTCGAGGCGGGCCTGTCCGAAGGGGCGGCCGGCCTGTCGTCGGGCCTGGAGTACGCCCCCGGCCGGTACGCCGACGCCGCCGAACTGGCCGCGTTGTGCGCGCCGCTGGGCGACCTGCCGTACGTGACCCACATGCGCGCCTACGGCGCGTCCGCGTCGGTGGGGATGGCGGAGGTCGTGGAGATCGCCCGGCGCTCCGGGGCGGCCGTGCACGTCTCGCACCTCCACGGCCCGGCGTCCACCCTGCTGCCGCTGGTCGAGGACGCCCGGCGGAAGGACGTCGACCTGACCTTCGACACCTATCCCTACCTGCGCGCCAGCACGATCCTGGCGATGGTGACGCTGCCGCCGTGGGTGCCCGCCGCCGACCCCGACCGCGCCGTGGCGATGCTGTCCTCGGAACGCGAACGCCTCTCCAAGGAGTGGGCGGGACGCGACGATCTCTGGCCGCGTATCACGCTCTCGCACGCCCCCGGGTTCGAGTGGGCCGAGGGGATGACGCTGCCCGCCGCCGCGGCCGAGTACGGCGCCACCGCCGCAGAGTTCTGCCGGGTGCTGCTGGTGAAGACCGGGCTCCAGGCGGGCTGCGTGCAGGCCCGCCCCGACGAGGGGCCGGCGGGGGAGGAGTCGGTGCGCGCGGTCATGCGTGACCCCGGCCACACCGGCGGCTCCGACGGCATCTACGTGGGCGGCCATCCGCACCCGCGCGGCTTCGGCGCGTTCGCCCGCTACCTGGGCCGGCACGTCCGCGAACTCGGCGACCTCACCTGGGAACAGGCCGCCGTGCACCTGGCCTCACACCCGGCGCGCCGCTTCCGGCTGCCCGACCGCGGTCTCGTACGGCGGGGTCAGGTCGCGGATCTGGTCGTGGTCGACCCGGCCACGGTAGCCGACACGGCGACCTACGAGGAGCCCCGCTCGCTCGCCGTGGGCGTGGACGACGTGCTCGTCGGCGGCGTGCCGGTGCTGCGCGGCGGCGAGCTCACCGGGGCCACCCCCGGCCGCGCGCTGCGCCCCTGATCCGTGCCCCTGAGCAGCCCCTGACCCGTGCCCTGCCCCCTGACCTCGTGCCCTGCCCCTGACCTGCGCCCCTGACCCTGACCTGCGCCCCTGACCCTGGGGCCCTGATTGTGCCCCTGACCCGTGCCGCTCTACTCGGCCAGGACCTGACGCAGCGTGACCGCGAAGTTGTCGGGGTCGCCCGGCATGCCGAACGTGTCGTCGAGGAACCCGCCGTGGTTGCTGGGGAAGATCACGGGCTTGGTGCCGAGCCGCTCGGCGACCGCCTCGCCCGCACGGCGGGCCATCTGGCCCTCCGACTCGACCCCCACGCCGATGACGACGCGGGTCGGGGCCGCGCGCAGCGCCTCGAAGTCGTGCTCGTAGTGCGTGCAGGTCATCAGGTTCTGCCGCATCATGGGGTCGTCGCGAGTGCCGTCGTCCTCCGTGGGCAGCCCGAAAGCGGCCGGGCTCTGCGTGGGCTGATCGGCGAAGTCCGCCGGGATCTCGCCCTGGAGGCCGACGACCGCGATGAACTTCACCATCGCCGGGCCGAAACCCTCCCGATCGTACGTCCGCCGGATGTCCGCGATCGCGGCCAGCGCCTGCTCCCGGTCCGGCAGCACCTGGGCGGCGGGCGGCTCGTGCGCCACGAGCGTGCGCACCCGTTCCGGATGCCGTGCCACGAGCGCAAGCCCGTTGACCGCGCCTCCGCTGCTGGCGAAGATGTCCACCGGCCCGCCTCCGAGCGCGTCGATCAGCCGGTGCAGGTCGTCGGCGTGCAGGTCGGGGGTCGACTCGGCGGCGCCGTCGGTCCGCGTGCTCCGCCCGATCCCGCGCGGGTCATAGGTGACCACCGTACGATCCTGGAAGTGCCGGGCCAGGGCGGTGAACCCGGTGGCGTCCATCGGCGATCCGATCATCAGCAGGATCGGCTCGGTGGTTCCCCCGGCCTCGCGCACGTCGTAGTGGAGAACGCAGCCGGGCACCTCAAGGGTGTGGGTTCTGGGCTCGGTCATGGGGATCTGCTCCTCTTTCGCCACGAGTGATTCGACGTGCGGAAACGTAGAGCCCCTGTGAGGGCGGTCACACCCTATCTCGAACATGTCATCGAATGCATCCCTGATCGCGAGGAGCGCGCTTCGTGCGAGCTCGACCCGCACGAGAACACAGGTGCGCAAAATTTATTGTGCAAATTCCGTTGTGGATTTGCTAGCCTCTGCTCATGGGCAGGAAGACGGCTCGGATCACCGACCCCAAGACCCTCAAGGTCATCGCTCACCCGGCGCGCCTGCGGCTGTACGAGGTCCTGGTGGCCGGTGGGCCGGCGACCGCGGCGCAGCTGGCCAGGCACGTCGCCGGAGCGCCCGGCTCCCTGAGCTACCACTTGAGGCAACTGGCCGCTCACGGCTTCATCGAGGAAGCGCCCGACCTGGGCAGCGACGGCCGGGAACGCTGGTGGCGGGCGATACCCGGCGGGGTGCGCTGGTCGCCGGAGGACTTCGAGGACAGTCCGGGGGCGCGGGAGGTGGCCGCGACAGCGCAAAGAGTGCTCACCGGACGCCACATCGACCGGCTGGAGGAATGGCTCGCGACCGGCCCTCGACGCTGGGGGCCCACCTGGGCGTCGGCCGCGCGGAGCACCGACACCGTGCTTCGCCTCGACCCCGACGAGCTGCGCGAGCTCGGGGACGAACTCGACGCCGTGATCGCGCGATGGGCGAACCGTCCGGACGACGGCTCGGATCGCGAACAGGTCTTCCTCTTCCTGCACGCCTTCCCCATCGAGGGATCACCACCTGTCGGTCGCTCCTCCGACCAGCCGGAGTGAGCCGGATCCGCCCCCGGGACACCGCCATGCCAGACGTTCGCGGACCGAATCGAGCCTCTCCCCTCGCTCTCAGGCGCTCCGTTCGACGGCGGAGCCCAGCACGATCGACGAGGGTGTTGCGCGCCCCCGGGTTCAGCCGTTATCTCACCGGTTTCGGCCTGTCCCTGCTGGGCGACCAGATCTGGTTCATCGCTCTGGGCTGGGCGGCGGCCCGCATGGGGGATCCCCGGCAGACCGCGCTGGTCATGACGGCCGCGTCTGTCCCCCGGGCCGTGCTGATACTGCTCGGGGGGACGCTCGCCGATCGATACGGGCCCCTGCGCGTGTCGCTCGTCAGCCAGACGCTTCGGGCCGCCCTCATGGTGACCTTCGCTGTCGCGGTGGTCACGGCCATCCCCGGTCACCTCTGGCTCCTGATCGGGACGGCGCTGCTCTTCGGGGCGCTGGACGCCGCCCACATGCCCGCCGCGGCGGCGCTCCCGCCCTCCCTGCTGCGCCCGCACGAGCTGCCCGCGGGCCAGGGGCTGGTCCAGACCCTGGAGCGCACCGCCACCGTGCTCGGGGCTCCGCTGGGTGGCGTTCTCGTCGCGGCGGGCGGCCCCGGCCTGGCCGCGGCTGCCAACGCCGCGCTCTTCACCACGGCGCTGGTGCTGTTGCGACACCTGAGGCTGCCGGCTCGCACGCGGGAGGCGGAGCCGGAGATCCCGGCCGACCGGCGAAATCTGGTCGTCTCCCTGTGGACCGGTGTGCGCTATGTGGTCACCACGCCCGTCCTCGGCCCGATCCTGCTGGTCGTCAGCACGCTGAACCTCGCTCTCGCCGCGCCGCTCAACGTCGGTGTGGCACTCCTATCCGGTGATCGCGGTTGGGGCGCGGCCGGGTTCAGCCTCGTCATCGGCGGGTTCGGTGCCGGAGCCGTCGCCGGGGCTCTGCTGCCGGTGGTGTTGCCCGCCGCCCGCAGACCCGCCGTCACGGGACTGTGCTGGGTGACCGCAGGCGCCGGCTGTGTCGCGCTGCTGCCGCTTCTGCCCGGCCTGACACCCACCACAGTGGCCGCCGCGGTGCTCGGGTTCACCACGGGACCCGCCGGCGCGCTGCTCCTCGGTGTCGTCCAGACCCACACCGACCATGCCTTTCTCGGGCGCGTCATGGCACTGGTCAGCTTCTCGGCCCTGGGACTTGTGCCCGTTTCCTACACCGTCTTCGCCGTCGTCGTCCAGCACTCCAGCCTCACGGCCGCGTTCGCGGGCTGCGGGGTCGCCGAGGCCGTCGCCGCCGCCGTCGCCCTGAGCGCTCGCTCGATCCGCGCGGCGACCACATCGCGGGAGGAGCTCCCGGGATAGTCGTGTCCCGGCCCGCGCCCCGCCACCGCGTACGGCGGCGAGTCCGCCCCCGCGGGTGCGGTCCAGTACGATCCAGCGAGGTGGTCTGAACCGGGACAGCGAGGGGGCGGCGTGGGTTTCGCGGACGGCCCCCCAGAGAGCACAGAGCAGAGCACAGAGCAGAGCGCGGTGCGCCCGCCGGCACGGCCAGGAGGACTGCCGGAGGTCGTCGTCGACGCGCGTACACGCGGTTTCCTGTGGCCGGGCGAGCCGATCGGCGGACGGGAGTTCGCCGAGGCTCGGCACTCCCTGTTCGACGGCTCGTTCACCTGGCCGGTGATGACGGCCAGGCGCTCGGCCCTCGACCACAACATCGCGACGCTGGCGCGCTTCGCCGACCGGCACGGGCTCGCCTTCGCGCCGCACGCCAAGACCACGATGTCGCCCCAGCTCGTACGGGCCCAGCTCGACGCCGGGGCGTGGGGGGTCACCGCCGCCACGCCGAGCCAGGTGCTCGTCCACCGCTCCTTCGGCGTCCCCCGGGTGCTGCTGGCCAACGAGATCCTCGACCGGGGCGCGCTGCGCTGGCTGGCCGGAGAGATCGGGCGCTTCGACTTCCTCTGCTACGCCGACTCGGTCGAGGGCGTGCGTGTGCTCGACGAGATGGCGGGCGACGTGCCGTTCCGCGTGCTGGTCGAGCTGGGCCACCCGGGCGGCCGGACCGGCTGCCGCGGCCAGGACGAGCTGCTGGCGGTGGCCCGCGCGGCGCGGGACGCCCGGGGGACCGAGCTGGCCGGGGTCGCCGGATACGAGGGCACCCACCACGAGGCCGCGGAGGTGCGCGGGTTCCTGCGCGACCTGGCACGCGCCGCGCGGACGCTCGCGCCGGAGGTGGCCGGTCCCATGGTGGTCTCCGCCGGTGGCAGCTCGTGGTTCGACCTGGTGGCCGAGGAGCTCGCGCCGCTGGCCGGGGAGCTGGGCGCGACCGTGGTGCTGCGCAGCGGCGCCTACGTCGCCCACGACGACGGCTACTACCGGGAGCACACGCCGTACAACCGGCTGGAGGGCGAGCTGCGCCCGGCGCTGGAGGTCTGGGCCCAGGTGCTGTCCGTGCCGGAGCCCGGCCTCGTGCTGGTCGGCATGGGCAAGCGGGACGTTCCGTACGACATCCACCTGCCGTTCCCCAGGGCCGTGCGGCGCGGCGGCGGGGGACCGGCCGAGCCCCTGACCGGGGTGACGGTCGTCAAGGTGCAGGACCAGCACGCCTATCTCGACGGCGATGCCGGGCTGCGCCCGGGAGACCTGGTGTCGTTCGGGCTGTCCCATCCGTGCACGGCCTTCGACAAGTGGCGCGTCATCCCCGTGGTGGACGACGACGACATCGTGATTGATTTGATCAATACGTGTTTCTGATGGAGCGGTGACTATGGCTGGCAAGCAGGAGATCCGTACGACCGCCGGGGCCGCGCCGATCGGCGCGTACTCGCAGGGGCTCGTGGTGGGCGACTTCCTCTACACCTCCGGCATGGGGCCGCTCGACCCCGAGACCGGCGAGGTCGTGGGCGACGACGTGGCCGCCCAGACGCACCGGACCATGCGCAACCTCGGGGCGGTGCTGGAGGCCCACGGCCTGACGTTCGACGACGTGGTGAAGGCGACGGTCCACCTGCAGAACCTGAAGGAGGACTTCGCCGCGTTCAACGAGGTCTACCAGTCCTACTTCACCCGGCCCTATCCGGTGCGCACCACGGTGGGCTCCGATCTCATGGACATCCTCGTCGAGATCGACTTCGTGGCGTACGCGGGCCGCTGACGATGGACAGCGCCCTGTACGTCTTCGTCGAGGACCTGCGCGCCGAGGGCGTGCGGGGGCTGCTCGACCGGGCCTCGGCGTACGGCGTGCGAGGCGTCGCGGTGGCCGCGGCCTACCACCAGGCCAGGGACGTGACCCCGCACGGCGCGTCGCGGCTGACGCTGCGCCGCGACGGCGTGCACTTCCCCCCGCCGGACGACCTGTTCGGCGGGCTTCGGCTCACCCCGCCGGTGCAGCCCGGGGCGGAGGACCGGCCGCTCGACGAGCTCCGCCGGGCCTGCGCGGAACGGGGGATGCGGCTGCATGGCTGGACGGTGTTCCTGCACAACGCGACCCTCGGCCTGGCCTGCCCCGACGTGACGGTGGAGAACTGCTTCGGCGACCACGGCTCCCCGGCCGACCTGTGCCCCGCGCATCCCGACGTGCGCGCGTACGCGGTGGCGCTGGCCCGGGCCGTCGCCCGGCAGGGGGTGGACACGGTCATCGCCGAATCGCTGCACTTCGGGGCCTTCGCGTACGAGCGGTGCCAGGTGGCGCTCGGCCCGATGGACGCGTTCCTGTTCGGCCTGTGCTTCTGCGCCCACTGCATGCGCCGGGCCGCCGACCTCGGGGTGAACGCCGAGGTGGCCAGGCAGGAGTGCGCCAGGATCGTCGGGGGCGTGCTCGACGGTGATCCCCCCGCGGAGGGCGAGGTCACACGGGCGGCGCTGACGGCCTACGCCGGCCCGGAGGCGGTGGCGTACGCGCGGGCCCGCTCCGAGAGCGTCACGTCGCTGGTGGGCGAGGTCGCGGCGGCGGTGACGGCCGAGGGCGCGCGGCTGACGTTCATGGACGCGACGGGCGCGGCCAAGGGCTACGTCCACGGGCTGCCCTCGGCCGGTCTGGCCGCGCACGACTCCTGGCAGCTCGGGATCGACCTGGTGGCGCTCGGCGACCTGGTCCCGTCGTTCGCGGTCCTCGGGTATGCCAGGGACCCCGCCCGGGTGGCCGACGACGTGGCGGCCTACCGGCGCTCGGTGGGCAAGAACCCGGAGCTGAGGGTCGTGCTGCGCCCGGGCGTCCCGGACACCGACTCCGCCGACCGGCTGGCCGCCAAGGTCCGCGCGGCCCGTACGGCGGGGGCCGGGGCCGCCGACTTCCACGCGTACGGCCTGACGCCCTTCGAGGCGCTCGGCCGTATCACCGAGGCGCTCGCCTGATCGCGCTCGCCTGACCGCGGGCGCGCGACCGCGCTCGCCTGGCCGCGCTGGCCTGACTGCGCTCGCCTGGCCGCGGGCGCGCGACCGCGCTGGCCCGACCGCGCTGGCCCGACCGCGCTGGCCTGATCGCGCTGGCCTGGCCGCGCTGGCCTGAGCAGGGGCGCCTGATCACGGGCGCCTGCTTGCGAACCCGACCACGGGCCGCAGTGCCCGTCCCACACCGATGTCCCACACCGCCATCACGGCCTGTGGTCACGGCCGGTCCGCGACCAGGGCGTCCGCGAGGACGGCCAGACCGGCGGCGACCCGGGCGGCGTCGCACTCGCGCAGCACGGCGGTGACGTGCTCGGCGGCCAGCGGGGCGAGCAGCGCGTGGGCGAGATAGCCGGCGTCCGCGCCGGGGCGCGCCTCGGCCAGCAGGATCGCCAGGTGGTGGTGCCAGAAGCGGTAGGCGCCGATCCGGTACCGGGCTCCGGGGCTCGCGGTCTCGGAGACGCGCAGCAGATCGAGGTGTTCGAAGAGGTAGCCGGCGTAGGCCGCGACGAACGCCCGCACCCGATCGCCCGGTGAGGCGCCGGGCCCCAGCGGTGGCGGCCCGGACAGGATCCGCTCCTGCAGTTCCCGTTCCTTGTCGTCGAGCAGGGCCGCCACGAGGCCCGACTTGTCCCCGAACCGGCGGAACAGCGTGCCCTTGCCCACCCCGGCCTCCGCCGCCACCGCGTCCATCGAAACGGCTTCGACGCCGTGCTCCCGGAACAGCTTGGCCGCCGCCTCCAGCACCCGTCGCCGGTTGCGGGCGGCGTCCGCGCGTTCGCGGGGCGGGTCGGCCAGCAGGGAGGTGAGGTCCCTTGACGAATCGGACTGCGGTCCGGTAATTTCCGAGCTGTTCACACAACCGGACTGTAGTCCAGTTAATTGGAGGACGCAATGACCGCTCTCATCAGCAGGGACGAGCTCAAGGCCGCCATCGAGGCCGGTGCCGTCACCGTCGTCGACGCGCTGGGCGGCGACTACTACGCGCAGCAGCACCTTCCGGGAGCGATCCCGCTCACGGAGGCCGAGGTCGCCGAGCGGGCCGCCGAACTGCTGCCGGACAAGAACGCCTCGATCGTCACCTACTGCTCGAATCCCTCGTGCGGCAACAGCCAGGCCGTGGCCAACCGGCTGACCGCGCTCGGATACACCGACGTGCGCAAGTATCGGGAGGGCATCCAGGACTGGGTCGAGGCCGGCCTGCCGGTCGAGTCGCTGACCGCGGCGTCCTGATCGGCGTCCTGACCGTTCCGATCGCTCAGGCGGAGTCGCGGACGACGAGTTCGGTCGGCAGGATCACCGGGTCGGCCGGGCCGCCCTGGAACATGCCCAGCAGCAGCCGGACCATCGCGGCGGCCTGCTCGATGATCGGGTGCCTGATCGTGGTCAGCGGGGGCTCGGTGTAGCGGGCCGCCTCGATGTCGTCGAACCCGACGACCGCCACGTCGTCCGGCACCCGGCGGCCCGCCTGGCGCAGGGTCTGCAGCGCCCCGATGGCCATGAGGTCGTTGGCGACGAAGACGGCGTCCAGGCCCGGGTCGTCCTGCAGCAGGTGGCGCATGGCGACGGCGCCGGACTCCCGGGTGAAGTCCCCGACGGCGACGATCGACCGCCGGTCGGACTCGCGCAGCGCGTCGCGGTAGCCCTTGAGCCGGTCCTGGCCGCCGATCATGTCCTGCGGCCCGGCGATCGTGGCGATGCGCCGCCGCCCGCTGTCCAGCAGGTGGCGCACCGCCTTCTCCGCGCCGCCCACGTTGTCGTTGTCCACGTACGGCAGGGGCACCGGCACGGCCGGCCTGCCGTACGAGACGACGGGGACGCCCATCCGCGCGATGGCGGAGGGCAGAGGGTCGGCGCCGTGCATCGAGATCAGCATGACCCCGTCGACGTGGCCGCTGGCGATGTAGCGCTCGATCCTCGCGTGGCTCTGGGCCGAGCCGCCGAGCATGAGCACGACCTGCTTGTCGGCGGCCTCGAGTTCCAGACTGGCCGAGCGGATGACCGTGGAGAACATCGGGTCCTCAGAGAAGACCCGGGTCGGCGGCTCCGACACGACCAGCGCGATCGAATCGGTCCGCTGGGTGACGAGGCTGCGCGCCGCCGAGTTGGGGACGTAGCCCAGCTCGTCCACGGCGCGCATCACGGCATCCCTGATCTGCGGTGTCACCGTCATCTGCCCGTTGACGACCCGGGAGACGGTGGCGCGGGACACCCCTGCCCGCGCCGCCACCGCCTCCAGAGTGGGTCGTTTCATTCATTCCCCCATGAGAGCGTTGCGTTTGATGACGTCTCGATACCACAGCGCGCTGTCCTTGGGAACGCGTCGCTGGGTCTCGAAGTCGATGTACACGATGCCGAACCTCTTGTGGTAGCCGTAGGCCCACTCGAAATTGTCCAGGAGCGACCATACGAGATAACCCCTCAGGTCCGCTCCCGCGGCGATCGCGGCGTGCGCCGCCCGCAGGTGGCCGTCGAGGTAGGCGATCCGGTCGTCGTCGTGCACCTCGTGATCAACAAGGTGGTCGTCGAAGGCCGCGCCGTTCTCCGTGACGAGCAGCCCGACCTCGGGGTAGTCGCGCGACAGCCGTACGAGCAGGGCCTCCAGGCCGGACGGCTCGATGGGCCAGTCCATCGCGGTCGTCGGGCCGGTCGGCGGCTCGAACCGGATGTCCTGCGTGCCGGGGAAGGCGGGGTTGGCCGGCTCGCCCGGCGCGGCCGACACGAAGGACGGGTTGTAGTAGTTGATGCCGAGCAGGTCGATCGGCTGGTGGATGACGGCCAGGTCGCCGTCCCTGACGTGGTCCAGGCCGCCGTGGCGGGCGGCGATCTCCAGTACGTCCTCCGGGTAGCGCCCCCGCAGCGCCGGGTCGAGGAACTGCCTGTTCATCAGCCCGTCCACGATCCTCGCCTCGCTCGAACCCCCGTCCGTCTGGATCACGGGCGCGAGGTTGAGGGTGAGCGCGACCTCGGCGGCCCCGGCCGCGCGCAGCGCCTGTGCCGCCAGCCCGTGGCCGAGCAGCAGGTGGTGGGCGGCGCGGAACGCGGCGGCAGGGTCGCGCCTGCCCGGGGCGTGGACGCCGGAGCAGTAGCCGAGGAAGGCGGCCACCCACGGCTCGTTCAGCGTCGTCCAGGTGCGGACGCGGTCGCCGAGCCGCTCGTGCACGACGGCGGCGAAGTCGGCGAAGCGCGCGGCGGTGTCCCGTACGGCCCAGCCGCCGGCGTCCTCCAGCGCCTGCGGCAGGTCCCAGTGGTACAGCGTGGGGTAGGGCGTGATGCCGTGGCCGAGCAGCTCGTCCACCAGGCGGTCGTAGAAGCCGAGGCCCGCGGCGTTGACCTGCCCCGACCCGGTGGGCAGGACGCGCGGCCAGGCCACCGAGAACCGGTAGGCCGCCAGGCCCAGGCCGGCCATGAGCCGCACGTCCTCGGCGTAGCGGTGGTAGTGGTCGCAGGCGACGTCGCCGGTGTGGCCGTCGGCCACGTTGCCCGGGATCTTGGAGAAGGTGTCCCAGATCGAGGGGCCCCTGCCGTCCTCGGCGGCGGCGCCCTCGATCTGATAGGCCGCCGTGGCGGCGCCCCAGACGAAGCCGTCAGGGAAGACCGACTTGGACGATCCGGTCCCCCGAGATGCCATGGTCGTCGCCGTCATCCCTTGACCGCCCCCTGCATGATGCCTCCGATGATCTGTTTGCCGAGCAGGACGAAGATGAGCACCAGCGGCAGGGTCGCCACCGCCGTGCCCGTGAGGCCGAGCGTGAAGTCCCGCACGTAGCCGCTGGCGAGCTGCGACAGCGCGACCTGCACAGTGGGATTGTCCGGGGTGAGGACCACCAATGGCCAGAAGTAGTCGTTCCACGCCGTCATGAACGTGAGCATGCCGAGCACCGCCGCCGCGGGCCGGGCGGCCGGGAGCACGACGTGCCAGAACAGCCGGGCCGTGCTGCAGCCGTCGATCCGCCCCGCCTCCAGCAGCTCGGTCGGCAGCGCGCGGCTCAGGTACTGCGTCATGAAGAACACGCCGAACGCGTTGACCAGCGCCGGGACGATCACGGCGTACATCGTGCCGGTCCACTCCAGCTTGATCATCAGCATGTAGAGCGGGATGATGCCGAGCTGCGTGGGGACCATCATCGTCACGACGGTCATCAGCAGGAGCACGTTGCGGCCCCGGAAGCGCAGCTTGGCGAACGCGAAGCCGGCCAGCGTGGAGAAGAACATCACCGACACGGTGATCGTCCCGGCCACGACGAACGAGTTGAGCAGCGCCAGCGCGAACGGTGCGGTGTCGAAGACCCGCTGCACGTTGGCGAAGAAGTTGCCGCCCGGCAGCAGCGGCGGCGGCACCTCGGCCAGCGCCGCGTTGTCGTGCGAGGCGACGATCACACTCCAGTAGACCGGGAACGCCGAGAAGAACGCCACCGCCACGAGGGTGAGATAGGTGAGCGGGTGCTTACGCACTCTAGACATCGAGGCCTCCCCGCATGCGCCGTACGACGAGGTAGTTGAACGCCACGACCACGACCACGAGCAGGAACATCATCCACGCCGCCGCCGAGGCGTAGCCGAACTCGAAGCTGCGGAAGCCCTTCTCGTACAGGTAGAGGGCCAGGGTCTGGAACTGGCGGTCGGTGCCGCCGGTGGCCGCCGCGCCGTTGCTGACCTGCGCGCCGAACAGCAGCGGCTCGGCGATGATCTGCATCGAGCCGATCGTGGTGACGATGACCGTGAAGATGACGGTCGGCCGGATCATCGGGAGCGTGATGCCCCACAGCTGCTGGAGGCTGGACGCGCCGTCGAGGGTCGCCGCCTCGTAGATCTCCTTCGGCACGGCCTGCATGGCGGCGAGGTAGATGAGCGCGTTGTAGCCGGTCCACCGCCACATGATCATCACGGCGATGGCGACGTGCGAGGTGGCCACGCCCGCCTGCCAGTTGATCCGGCCGAACCCGAGCCATTCGAGCACCATGTTGATCAGCCCGAAGTCGCGCCCGAAGAGCTGGCTGAAGATGACCACCACCGCCACGACGCTGGTCACGTTGGGCAGCAGGAGCGTGATGCGGAACAGCGTCTGCGCGCGCAGCGGCCGGTTCAGCAGGTGCGCCAGCACGAGCGCGAGCAGCAGCTGCGGCACCGCCGACAGGACGCCGATCGACAGCGTGTTGAACGCCGCGTTCCAGAAGTAGCCGTCGGCGAACAGCGCCTTGTAGTTGTCCAGGCCGATGAACGGGTTGTCACTGCTCAGCAGGTTCCAGTCGTGCAGCGACACCCACGCCGTGTAGATGAGCGGGAAGACGCCGAAGGCCGCGAAGAGCAGGAAGAACGGCGCGACGTACACGTACGGCGAGGCCTGCCGGTCCAGCCGGTGCAGGCGGGAGCGCCGGCCCGACCCCGCTCGCGCCTGGCCGGGGGGACGCAAGGCGGCCGGAGGGCCGCCGGGGGAGGGCGCCGCGGTCCTGAGGGACCCGCCCGGGGGTGATGCCATGGGAGATCCTCCTCCGGGCAGGGCCCCCGCTACCGGAGCCGTGCGGATCGCACGGATCGCCCGGGGGCCCTGCCTGCGACGGACTACTTGATGCCTTCCACGTCCTTGAGGACCTGGGTCCACGCCTCGTCGGGCGACTGCTTGCCCTGCTCGACCCGGCCGATGCCGTTGCCGATGGCCGTGCGCACGTCGCCCTCGCGCGGGCCGAGGTGCTGCGGCTTGAGGTTCTTCGCGGCGTCGGAGTAGATCTTGCCGACGGGGGCGCCGTTGAAGAAGTCCTTCGTGAAGTTCTGGATGTCGGGCTGGTCGTACAGCGAGGGGATCGACGGGAAGTTGCCGATCGCCTTGAACACCGCGGCCTGGTTCTGCGCCGAGGTCAGGAAGTCGATCAGCTCGGCGGCCTCCTTGGGGTGCTTGCTCTGCTTCGGCACCGTGAGGTGCGAGCCGCCGGAGTTGCCCGCGCCGCCGGGGACGGTGGCGATGTCCCACTTGCCGGCCGAGTTCTTGGCCTGGTCCTGGATGTAGGCGGTCATCCACGCGGGGCAGATCACGGTCGCGAACGAGCCCTTGGCGAAGCCGGTGTTCCATTCCGGCGTGAACGCGCCGATCTTGGCGGACAGGCCGGCGTCGATCATCTGGACCGACAGGTCCCACGCCTTCTTCACGTCGGGGTTGGTGGCGACGACGATGGTGTCCTGCGCGTCGTACACGCCGACCGGGGCCTGGGCGATGATGGCCCGGAAGATCTCGCCGGGGCTGTCGAAGAACTTGGCGTCCTTGGGCGCCTTGGCGGCGAACTTCTTGCCGGTCTCGATGTACTGCTCCCAGGTCGGCCACAGGGCCGACACCTCGTCGCGCTTGCTCGGCAGGCCGGCCTTCTCGAACAGGTCGGTGCGGTAGCACATCGCCAGGCCGCCGACGTCGGTGCCGAGGCCGATGAGCGCGCCGCTGGGCGCGATGCCCTGCTGCCACTTCCAGTCGAGGTAATCGCCCTGGCGCTTGTCGAGGCCGTACTGCTTGAGGTCGTGGAACTTGTCGGGCTGCGAGGTGAACTGGCTGATGTAGCCGACCTCGATCGCCTCGACGTCCGCGGCGCCCGCCCCGGTGGCGAGGTGCGCGGCGAGGTTGGTGTGGTGGTCGGCGAACGCCGCCTGGCGCTCCTCGATCTCGACGTTCGGGTGCGTCTTCTTGAACTCCTCGTAGAGCGGCTTGAAGCCGAAGTCGCCGAAGAGCCCGACGCTGAGCTTGACCTTCTCCGTGGACTGGCCGCCGCCGGTCTTGGCGTCGGATCCACCCCCGCCGCCGCAGGCGGTGAGAGTGAGCAGGCCGGCGGCGAGCATGGGGGCGACGAACCGGACGACCCGGCGGCCCGCGTGGGGAGTGCCCATGAACCCTCCTTGGGTTCCGCATATGAAATCGATCTTGAAGAGAGCGCTCTCGCACAAGAGTGGGAGCCGGGTGTGAGGCCGTCAAGGGGCGGATCAGTAACGATTCCCGTTATCTCAAAGCGCCGAAACCGCTGGTGAGAGCGCTCCCACAGCTATCGGCGCAGCCAGGGAGGGGTGTCCCGCCCGGTGCCGGAGGGCGGGTGAAAGCACGCCGGGGCGCGCCGGTGCCCGCGCATCCGCGCCAGAGAGCGCTCTCGCACACTTGGTGAAACTCGCTCTGCCCGTTGACACGGGGTTGCATCCCGCTTAGCGTCAGCGGCGCTGAGAGCGCTTCCAGCGTTGCTGCCGGATTACGGACCGGCAGGAGTTCCGCCTTCCGCCGTCGTTGACCCCCCAGCGGAGGTCGCACATGCCACTCCGTCCCGCCACGACCCTCGGCCTCGCGGTCCTGACCGCCCTCACCCTGTCCCTGCCCGCCCTGCCCGCCGGCGCCGCCACGGTCCCCGTCGGGGCGGGCGGCTACACCACCGACCTGCCCGCCGGAGCGAGCGGTCCCGCCAACTCCGACGGCACCCCGGTCACGCCCAAGGTCACCTCGAACGTCACCCGCAAGGTGCCCACCAACGACTGGTGGTCGTCGCTCGCCTTCCAGCGGTACGCCGGGAACCCGTACTCCGAGAACATGTACGGCCACCCGCTGGCCTTCCACGCGGTGGCCGGCGGGCTTGAGGTCAGCTATCCCGGCACCCCGCTGATCAGCTCCGACGGCCGGCAGTACGAGTTCCCGCACGCCCGCGACCTCACGCTGGGCGTGACCGGCCTCAACTCGCCGGACACCAAGGTGGACGACTGGTCCGACTGGACCGTCACGCCGTACTGGTCGGACGGCGCGCGCTCGCTGAAGGCCGTCATCGGGCACGGCCTGCCGTACGTCTACGCGACGCCGAGCGGCGGCGACGCCCGGGTCGCGTTCGTGGCCACACCGGCGGTCTGGGCCGACCGGGGCAACGTCCTCGGCGTCACCGTCAACGGCCACCACTACGGGATCTTCGGGCCGTCCGGCACCGACTGGAACCTCAGCGGCACGGTCGCGACCGACGCGCTCGGCGGGAAGAACTACTTCTCGGTCGCCGTGCTCCCCGACGCCTCCGCCTCGACGCTCGACCTGTTCGCCAAGTACGCCTTCAGCTTCGTCACGGGCACGAGGGTGACCTGGTCGTACGACGAGGCGTCGGCGCGGCTCACCACCACCTACACGGCGACCACCACGGCCAAGGAGGGCACGCAGACCGGCACGCTGCTGGCGCTCTACCGCCACCAGTGGCTGGCCACGAGCAGCCCGCTGACGTCGTACACGTACGTCTCGCCGCGCGGCACGATGAAGCTGCGCGAGGGCACGTCGTTCAGCACCGTCCAGACGTTCCACGGCGTGCTGCCGTCGCTGCCCGACCTCGGCGCGTACGACAGGACGAGGCTCGGGAACTACGTCAGGCAGGAGGCGAACGCCGCCGACCCGTGGAAGGGCGCGACCGACACCTACTGGACCGGCAAGGCGCTCGGCCGCCTGGCCCAGCTCGTGCCGATCGCCGACCAGCTCGGCGACACCGCCTCACGCGACAGGCTGCTCGGCCTGCTGAAGGGCGAGCTGGAGAGCTGGTTCACCGCCGGGGGAGCCGAGCAGTTCCGCTACGACTCCACCTGGGGCGTGCTCACCGGCTATCCCGCCTCGTACGGCAGCGACACCGAGGTCAACGACCACCACTTCCACTACGGCTACTACCTGATGGCCGCCGCGACCGTGGCGAGGTACGACTCGGCCTGGGCGGCGAACTGGGCCCCCATGGCCAAGCTCCTGGCCGCCGACGCGAACAACTGGGACAGGTCGGAGACCCGGTTCCCGTTCCTGCGCAACTTCGACCCGTACGCCGGCAACGGCTGGGCCTCGGGGCACCAGGGGTTCGCCGCGGGCAACAACGAGGAGTCGTCGTCCGAGGCGATGAACTTCGCGACCGGGGCGATACTCCTCGGCGCGGCCACGGGCGACACCGCCCTGCGTGACCTCGGGGTCTACCTCTACACGACCCAGTCGTCGGCCATCGCGCAGTACTGGTTCGACAAGGACGACGCGGTCTTCCCGGCCGGATTCGGGCACGACACGGCCGGCATGATCTGGGGTTCCGGCGCGGCGTACTCCACCTGGTGGACCGCCAACCCCGAGGAGATCCACGGGATCAACGTGCTGCCGGTCACCGGCGGGTCGCTCTACCACGGGCTGTACCAGGCCGACGTGAAGCGGAACCTGTCCGAGATGGAGGCGAACAACGGCGGCCCGGCGGTCGAGTGGAAGGACGTGATCTGGGAGTTCCGGGCGCTCGCCGACCCGGCGGCGGCGAAGAGCGCGTGGGACGCCGGATACACGACGCTGGCGCCGGAATCGGGAGAGTCGCTCGCGCACGTCTACCACTGGATCTACAACCTGGCCCGGATGGGCACGGTCGATCCCGGCGTGACGGCCGACAGCCCGACCGCCGCCGTCTTCGTGAACGGCTCCACCCGGACGTACGTCGCGCACAACTTCGGCTCGTCGGCCAGGGTGGTGACGTTCTCGGACGGCAGGACCCTGACCGTGCCGGCCCGGTCCACGGCGACCAGCGCGGGCGCGTCCCCCTCGCCGTCCCCCTCACCCTCCCCGTCCCCCTCACCCTCGCCGTCCCCCTCACCCTCGCCCTCTCCTGGCGGGGTGGACGCGCGTTCGACCATCCAGGCGGAGGCGTACCAGGCGCAGAGCGGCACGCAGGTCGAGACGACCCAGGACACCGGCGGCGGGCAGAACGTCGCCTACATCTCCAACGGCGACTGGCTGCGGTACGACAACGTCGACTTCGGCTCGACGGCCGCGCGGCAGTTCAGGGCCAGGGTCGCCTCCGGCGCGGCGGGCGGGGTGAGCGGCCTCGTGCAGGTGCGGCTCGACAGCCTCACCGCCGCTCCGATCGGCGACTTCGCCGTCGGCAACACGGGCGGCTGGCAGAGCTGGCAGACGATCCCCGCGAACGTCACGGGCGTCACCGGCAGGCACACCGTCTACATCACCTTCAGCAGCGGCCAGCCGGCCGACTTCGTCAACCTCAACTGGTTCACGTTCGCCACGTCCTGACGAACGGCCGCGGTGGGCGGCGCGCCGTCGACGGCGCGCCGCTCTCTCGGGGGACCACGGCGCGGGGTGGGAGACACGCGCCTGTACCTGAACACCCGTCCGGACGGGCTTCAGCCGGCCGGGGTGCTCAGGCCCTCCCGGTAGCGCTGGGGGCTCACGCCGCGTTCCCGTTTGAAGGCCGTGCTCAGCGCGAACGCGGTGCCGTACCCCACCTGCCGGGCGACCGCCTCCAGCGTCGCGTCGGTCTCCCGCAGCAGGTCGGCCGCCTGCGCCAGCCGCAGCCCGGTCAGGTAGGCCATCGGCGGCTCGCCGACCAGTTTCCCGAACCGCTGTGCCAGCGCGGCGCGGGAGACCCCCGCCCGGCACGCCAGCTCGGCGACCGTCCACGGGTGTGCCGGTTCGGCGTGCAGCATCCGCAGCGCCGGCCCCACCACCGGGTCGCCGTGCGCCCGGTACCAGCCCGGGGCCTGCGCGTCGGGGCGGGAGAACCAGGTCCGCAGCACGGCGATCAGCAGCAGGTCCAGCAGGCGGTCGAGCACCACCTCCTGGCCCGGTTCGTCCTTGACGATCTCCCGGCCGAGCAGCGTGACGAGGGAGCCGTCCCAGGAGTCGCCGTGCAGCACCAGCAGCGTGGGCAGCGCCGCCAGCAGCCGCTGGGTGACCGCGCCGCGCATCTGGTAGGTGCCGATGAGCATCACGGCCGAGCCGTCCGGGTCGTTGCCCCAGTTGCGCGTGCCCAGGTCCATCTCCGCAGACAGGGCGCGGCCGTCCGGCGTGGTGCAGACCTGCCCGGGATGGATCACGACCTGCGGCGCGGTCGCCGGGTCGTCGGCGACCGTGTAGTGGCCGGGCCCCCGCACGACCGCCACGTCCCCGGGCCCCACCCGTACGGCCCGGTCCTCGTCCGGGCTGATCCACGCCTGGTCGCGCACCATCGCGACCAGGCACAGCGGCGCCTCGTCCTGGATCCGCACCGACCAGGGCGGGCTGAGCGTCGCCCGCAGCAGGAAGGCCCCCCGCGCCCTGGGCCCGTCGAGGAGGTCGGCCAGCGCGTCCATGCCCCGAATCGTAGACGCCCGGATATGCGGTCGAGCGTCTCGGCGATGTCGCCCGGAGCCGTCCGCCGGTTGACTGATCGCCATGACGACGACAGCGGAAACTCCGGTGACGGGCACGACCGGAAGGCGGGTCGGGCAGCGGCTGCGAGAGGGCCGCCATGCCCTCCCCGCCCGCGGTCCCCGGGCCCGCGCCACCCTCCCCTGCCGGATCGCGGCGGAGGCGTCGTGACGTACCTTCTGGCCGCTGTCGCGGCGGCCCTGTCCATGCTCATGACCGCCGGGATGGCGGGCACCTTCTTCGGGTTCTCGGTCGGGGTCATGCCGGGCCTGAACGCGGCGTCGGCCTCCTCGGCGGTCGACGCGATGAACGCCGTCAACGTCAAGATCCAGAACCCGGTGTTCCTGGCGGCGTTCGTCCTCGCCCCGGTCGCCGCCGCCGGGGCGGGCGCCCTGCTGCTGGCCACCCCTCACTCCGGCGCGGCCTGGCCGTTCTTCGCGGCGGCCGCGGTGTACGCCGTCGGCGTGATCCTGATCACGGCCGCGGTGAACGTGCCGATGAACGACGCCCTGGCCGCCGCGGCGGCCCACGGCGACCTGGCCGAGGCCGCCGCCCGGATCTGGTCGGACTACTCGGCCCGGTGGACCACCTGGAACACCTGGCGGGCCGTGGCAGGGGGAGTGAGCCTGCTGCTGATGGGCTACGGCGTCTACCGCTGGGGCAGGGGCTCCTGACCCCTCTGTACGGTTAACCTAACCTAGGTTAAATTGGACGGATGTACTCCGACATCGTGATCCTCCGAGGGCTGCTCAACACGCCCAAGCACGGCTACGAGATCAAGAAGTACATCGAGCGCGTCACAGGAGGGCTGCTCAACAACAACACGCTCTATCCCGCCCTGCGGCGCTTCGAGCAGCGCGGCGAGATCGAGAAGGTGGCGGAGGAGGCCGCCCCGGGCCGTCCGCCGAGGACCGTCTACCGGATCACCGACAAGGGTCGTGAGCGGCTGCGGGCGCTGCTGCGCACGGTCGATCCGATGCTCCTCATGAAGGACGAGGAGTTCCAGGTCAGGGTGGGTCTGTTCGATCTGCTGCCCGCGCCCGACCGCCGCAGGATCATCGAGGTGCGGCGGGAGTGCGTGGAGCACTCGCTGGCGGCACAGGAGGAGATGGCCGCGGCCGCGGGACACGAGCCGTGGGGCCTGCGCGTCCTCCGATTCAACATCGAGCGCCACCGGCTGGAACTCGCCTGGCTGGACGAACTGGAGGCGGCGCTTCCGGAACCCGCGTCGCGGGAGTCCTTATGACAGGCGCCGAGGCCGGCAGGCCCACCCGTCTCATGTCCCTCGGGCTCGTCGCGGGCCCGATCCTGTCGATGGTCGACTCGTCGGTGGTCAACCTCGCGGTGCCCGACCTCACACGCGAACTCGACCGGCCCCTGGAGGTCGTGCAGTGGGCCGTGAGCGGCTACCTGCTCGCCCTGGCGGTCGGCCTGGCCCTCACGTCCTTCCTGGCCAGGAGATTCGGGCTGGTTCCGACGTACATCGGCAGCCTGGCCCTGTTCACGCTCGCGTCCGCCGCGTGCGCGCTCAGCCCCGACGCCGGCGCGCTGATCTGCGGCAGAGCCCTGCAGGGCCTGGGCGGCGCGCCGCTCGTCCCGCTGGCGATCGGCCTGCTCATCGGGGAGGGCGGAGCCGCGACGGGCTCGGGTCGCAGGGTGCCGCTCGCCGCGGGTCTCGCGTTCTTCGCGGCGCCCGCGCTCGGCGTCTCCCTGGGCGGCCTGCTGATCGGCGCGTACGGCTGGCGCTCGATCTTCCTGATCAACCTGCCGATCGGGCTGCTCGCCCTGCCCGGCGCGTTCGCGGCGTACCGGGCCGGTCTGGGCGTCCGGGGCGACCGCGCCGTACGCCCGGACCTGCCGGGGCTGATCCTGCTGGCGACCGGGCTCGGGCTGGCGACCTACGGAGTCGAACGGGTGGCGGCCCACGGCTGGGCCACCCCGTCGTGGCCCATCGGCCTGGCGCTCCTGGCCGCCTACGTGCGGTGGGCCCGCCGCCGGCCGCAGGCCGCCCTGGCGCTCGACCTGGTGCGGGACCGGGCGCGGGCGACGACCCTCGCGCTGTGCGCGGTGTCGAGCGTCGTGTTGTTCGCCGTGCTGTTCCTGGCGCCGCTCTATCTCCAGACGATCCAGCACCACTCCAGCCTCGTCACCGGGCTCGCGCTCCTGCCGCAGGGCCTGGCCATGGGGCTGTCCGCCCCGCTGGGGGACAGGGTGGCCGAACGCCGGTCGGTGCGGTTCGCGGTGGTGCTCGGGATGGTGCTCCTGACGGTGATGACCGGCCTGATGGCGCTGTTCACGCCGGACACGCCCGTGTGGCTCACCACGCTCGTGCTGTGCGGACGCGGCCTTGCCATCGGGTTCACGAGCCAGCCGCTGGTGGTCTCGCTGCTGGGCGGCCTGGCGCCGGAACGCGTCCCGGACGCCAACACGCTGTTCAGTGTGGCGCAGCGGCTCGCGGGATCGTTCGGGATCGCGCTGCTCGTCACGTTCCTCACCACCCGCGGCGCGGCGACGGGCTCGCTGCTCACCGGCTTCCGCGAGACCGCCCTGGTCCTGGCCGCGACCGCGCTGCTCGGAACGCTGGGCGCGACCATGCTCCGCCTGGCGGGGACGACGGAACGCCGGGCGCGGCCGGACTCCGCCTGACATCGGCGACGGGGCGCCGAGGCCCCGGCCGGGGCTCCCCTCGGGAAGCAAATTGGAGAGCGCTCTCTCATTGCTATTCCTAGCGGGGTTCATTTACTGAGAACGCTCTCTCGGATTTCACAGACCCTCTTGACGTGAGTGAGATCCAGAGGGGACAGTGGCGCTCAAGCGGTCCGCGGTCGCGGTGCGCGGGCCCTCACGACCCTCTCCGGACGCCGCCGTCCGGCCTTCCAGACGTCCACGTCTCCGCTCCGTGAGGCCGTCCGCACCCCCCAATCCCCCCGCCGTGACGACCGGACCGAGGAGAGAGGTACTCATGCGTGTGCTCCACTCCCCATGGCGGCGCTCCGCGCTGGCGCTGCTCGCCGTGGCCGCCGCGGTCATGGCCCTCGTCGTACGGCCGGCGGAGGCGTCGGTGCCCGCGACGCCGTCCGGCTGGTCGCTCGTCTGGTCGGACGACTTCAACGGCACGGCCGGGTCGCTTCCGTCGTCCACCAACTGGATCATCGACACCGGTCACTCCTACCCCGGAGGCCCGGGCAACTGGGGCACCGGTGAGATCCAGAACTACACGTCCAGCACCTCCAACCTGAGCCTGGACGGCAACGGCAACCTGCGCATCACCCCGATCGGCAGCGGCCAGAACTGGACCTCGGCCCGGATCGAGACCCGCCGCGCCGACTTCAAGCCGGCCGACGGCCGGGTCCTGCGCATCGAGGGCCGCATCCAGATGCCGAACGTCACGGGCGACGCCGCCCTCGGCTACTGGCCGGCCTTCTGGGCGCTCGGCGCGCCCTACCGGGGCAACTACCAGAACTGGCCCTCGATCGGCGAGTTCGACTTCATGGAGAACGTGAACGGGCTCAACACGGTCTGGGCCACCCTGCACTGCGGGGTGAACCCCAACGGGCCGTGCAACGAGACCATCGGCCTGGGCAACAGCCGGGCCTGCCCCGGCTCGACCTGTCAGTCGGCCTTCCACACCTACCGGTTCGAGTGGGACCGCAGCGTCAGCCCCAACCAGCTCCGGTGGTACGTGGACGGCCAGCAGTTCCACAGCATCAGCCAGAGCCAGCTCGACGCCACGACGTGGTCGAACATGACCTCCCACGCCGGATACTTCCTCCTGCTCAACGTCGCCATCGGCGGCGGCTTCCCCAACGGTGTGGCCGGGTTCTCCACGCCCACCTCCGCCACCGTGTCCGGACGGCCGATGGTGGTCGACTACGTGGCCGTCTGGCAGAGCGGCGCGACCGGCAGCCCGCCGCCGAGCTCGCCCCCGCCGGGTGGCGTGGACGCCCGCTCCACCATCCAGGCGGAGAGCTACCAGGCGCAGAGCGGCACCCAGCTGGAGACGACCCAGGACACCGGTGGCGGCCAGAACGTCGGCTACATCTCCAACGGCGACTGGCTGCGCTACGACGGCGTCAACTTCGGCTCGACGGCGGCGCGGCAGTTCAAGGCCAGGGTCGCCTCCGGCGCGGCGGCCGGCGTGAGCGGCCTCGTCCAGGTCAGGCTCGACAGCCCGACGGCGACCCCGATCGGCGACTTCGCCGTCGGCAACACCGGTGGCTGGCAGAGCTGGACGACCGTTCCGGCCAACATCGCGCCGACGACCGGCACCCACACCGTCTACATCACCTTCAGCAGTGGCCAGCCGGCCGACTTCGTCAACCTCAACTGGTTCACGTTCGCGACGTCCTGACCGCCGCGCCGTGGGCGGGGGCCGCTCCGGGTCCCCGCCCACTGCCGGACGTACGTCACCCAGTGGGCGAGACGGTCTCCGGCGACGGCGACTCGCTGGGCGTGACGGACGGGCTGGGTGTGGCCGGTGCGGACGGGGTCTGCGGGGTCTGGGCCGGGGGCGCGCCGCCTCCGCCGTGCCCCTGCAGGGCCGGGCGGCTGGCGTCCGCGACGATGATCGCCCTCGGGCTGCCGCCGGTCGTGCCCACGACCCACACCTGGTCGCCCTGCTGGATCCCCTGCAGGCCCTTGTAGTCCGCGACGATCCTGGTCGACGCGTCGACCGTGTAGGTGCGGCCGTCCACCGTCAGGGCGCCGCTCTTCACCGAGTCCACCGAGCCCGTCTGGCTGGTGAAGGTCTGGTAGTCGCGGGACGTGCGGGGCTGCTGAGGCTGTGCGAGCTGGAGCAGGCCGAGCTCGGTCATGCCGAACCGCTCCGGACCGGGCCGGAGCTGTCCCCCCTGGGCGTACTGCGGCTGGTCGTGGCCCGGCGCGCCCGCCGCGGCGAGGCCGGCGCCGGTGGCGAGGGTGAGCGCCGCAGCGATTCCGAGGAGGAGCCGGGGCCGCTTGCCGTGAGGTTTCGGCGGCTTGCTGGAAATGGTCATCGGTGTGCTCCCTCCACTCGGCGCTGGGGCACGACATGACACGCGGCGAGATGACACGGTGCGGCATGACATGGCCGGCGCCGCTGGGATGTGCGCGAACGACGTGAGCGGACGTGACCGTGGCAGGTCATGGAACGTCCGTGGAAAGGACGCGCCGGGCGTACGCGGCCGCGCATGGAGCGCGCGGCGCCCGCGAACCCGTCGCGGAGGGCCCGCCGGCGGCACTCCTGACCGGTGCGCTAACGGCCGGGCCGTCCGATCGATCCGCCTGGTCAGCCGCCGGCCCGTGCCGGTCGGCCCGCCTGCGGATCCCCTGGCCGCCCTACCCCATCGAGTACGGCGTTCACCGCCCGCTCGGTAAAGCCATCGTCCAGAGGCAGTTGCCGGAATACCACCCGCAGCCAGACCGCGCCGGCGAGCAAATCCGTGATCATCATCGGGTCGGCGGAGTCGTCGATCTCGCCGCGCTCCCGGGCTCGTTCGAAGATCGGCCGCTCCCGGGCCAACCGGTCGGCGAAGAAGCCCCTGGCCGCCTCCGCGAGCTCGGGGCTGTTGGCGGCGGCGCCGAGCGCCGCGACGGCGATGTCCGCCGCCGGGGGAGTGGTGAGCAGCCGGGCCAGGCCGTCCAGCAGCGCGTGCAGGTCGCCCCGCAGGCTCCCGGTGTCGGGCACGTCGAAGTCGAGCGCCCGCGCCTCGACCAGCGCCGTGCCGAGCAGCGCGGCCTTCGACGGCCACCACCGGTAGATCGTCGTCTTGTTGACGCCCGACCGTTCGGCCACGCCCTCGATGGTCAGGCCCTCGTACCCCTTCTCCGCCAGCAGGTCCAGCGCGGCGTTCAGGATGTCGTCCTTCTTGCGTGGGGCCATACGGGGAGCCTACTGCAACGCACCGTTGTGTTTTAATGGCGCCAGCAACGCAACGTTGCGTTGTGATTAAGGAGGTGCGTCATGAGCATGCCGGTGGTCTTCGTCCACGGCACCCGGCTGAGCGGCACGATGTGGTCCCCGGTCCGGGCGCTGCTGCGGGCTCCTTCCGCCGCGCCCGACCTGCCCGGCCACGGCCGCCGCCGGGGCCTGCCGTACGACACGGAGGCGGCCTGCGACGTCGTCGCGGAGGCGATCGCGGACCTGGGCGGACGGGCGCTCGTCGTGGGGTTGTCCCTCGGCGGCTACGTGGGCGTCGCCGCCGCCGCGCGGCACCCCGACCTCGTCGCCGGCCTGGTCGCGATGGGCTGCACGGTGCGGCCGGACCGGCCCAGGGCGCACGCCTACCGGCTCGCCGGACGCCTGGCCGCCCGCAACCCCGGGCTGGCCGACCGGGTGAGCCGCTTCGCGCTGCGCCGGATGCTGCCGGGGGCCGCCGGAGAAGCCATGATCGAGGGCGGGTTGAGCAGCGAGATCGTGGCATCCGTCGTCGCGGCGGTCACGGCGGAGGACCCCCTCGCCTCGCTGGCGGCCTACCCCGGGCGGGTCTGGCTGCTGAACGGCACCCGCGATCCCTTCCGGGCCGACGAGCAGGCGTTCCTGCGGGCCTGCGCCCACGGCAGCCTCACGCACGTGCCGGGCCGGGGCCATCTGACCGTGCTCGCCGATCCCGCCTGGCTGGCCCGCTTCGTCGACGAGGCGGCCGAGGACCTGTCCACCCGCCCGGCCTGATCAGCCCCGCGCCGCACGCCCGGCTCCGCCCAGCGCGGCGACGAGGGCGAGCGCCAGGTAGACCACCCCCGAGGCGTACCTGAGCGTGCTCGCGCGCAGGCGGCGGCCGAGCGACCCGGCGGTGAGCGCGTACACGAGGTCCGAGGCCAGCCCGATCACGGCGAGAACCAGCCCGAGCAGGAGGACCTGCCCCGGCACGTCGCCGAAGGGATCCACGAACTGTGGCAGGAACGCCAGGAAGAACAGCACGGTCTTGGGGTTCAGCACGTTGACCACGACGCCTTCCAGGAAGACCCGGCGCAGCGGCTGGGGCCTCGGCTCGTCGCCGGCCGAGCCTCGGCCGGTCAGGGCGCGGACACCGAGATAGGCAAGGTAGGCGACGCCGGCCCACTTCACCGCCGCGAACAGCCCTGCCGACCGTGCGAGCAGATAGGAGAGGCCGGCCGCCGCCGCGGCGATGTGGAGCAGCGTGCCCGTCTCCACACCGAGGGCCGAGGCGACCCCGGCACGGCGGCCCTGGGCCACACCCCGGGCGGCGATGTAGAGATGGTTGGGGCCGGGCACGGCCACCACGGCCGTCGAGGCGGCCGTGTACACCAGGAACGTCGAGGTGTCGATCACACTTGCCGAGGCTAGAAGCGTGGCGGCCCGCACACCCGGGCCAATCGGTGCCCGTGTCCGTGGACCAATGCGGCTCAGAGCGCCCCGGGACCCTTGGCGAGGTCCCGTACGATCTGGATCAGCTCGGCCGGGTCGAACGGCTTGGTGAGATAGGCGTCGACGCCGATGTCGTACCCCCGCCTGCGGTCGTCCTCCTGGGCCCGGGCGGTGATGAGCATGACCTTGATGTGCCGGGTGCTCGGGTCCTCCCGCAGCCGGGTGGCCGTCTCCCAGCCGTCCAGACGCGGCATCATCACGTCGAGCGTGATCACATCGGGATCCACGTCATGGACGCGGTCCAAGCAGTCCTGCCCGTCGTACGCGGTCTCGACCTCGAACCCCTCCAGGGTCAGGTTGACCGCTATGAGCTGCCGGATGACCTCGTCGTCATCCACGACCAGCACGCGTCCCAGAAGCTCGCCCACGGCGGCAAAGCTAGCCAATGAGACGGGGTGAGCGCGCGGTTTTCGCTGATCCACATGCCCCCACCCTCCGGCGGCCCGTAATGATGTCACGAGCGGCCTTCAAGTGCTGGTAGCCTTATCAGCGGTTGAGCCCCCTTAGCTCAGGGGATAGAGCACCGGCCTCCGGAGCCGGGTGCGCAGGTTCGAATCCTGCAGGGGGCACCAAGCAGCTCTGCGCTACGGGCATCCACCCCATCTCGGGGCGAAGGGTGCCCGTTTTTGCGTCCTATGAGATGGTTTGCCGGGCTGCCATCGGAGGTTGAGGCCATAGGCGGGCAGGCATGCTCGCGATCACCCGAGCTGGTGTCGGATTCGATCATGGATGCTTGAGGCCTGCCTGAGGGTGACGGGTTGCTTACTATCCTCTCGCTCAGGCTGACGATGTCACTGATCGTGTCGCCGTCCAGCGTGACCCTGATCAGGGCGGTGTTCGCGCGGGCGTCGTAGCGGACCTCCAGGTGAAAGACCTCGAACAGCTCGCGCTGGAGTTCCTCAGGAGCTTCGGCGAGGTTGGCGGTCAGGAGGGGGAGCCGGTCGAGTAACTCTTCCGCGTGGTCCTGCCGCGATGGTTGCGCCTCCAGGATGAGCTGCGGTTCGAGACGTTCGCGGAACTCTTGAGCGCATTTAGGGGGCCGCTACATAGAACAAGCGCCCAGCCAGATGGCTTGCACATGCGAGCGGACCAACCGCGGCGATCTGCGCAACGAGAAGCACACTGCCCCGTCGACGTTCGCCGGATCCAGCAGTTGGGCGATATCAGGCATTGTCTTCACCTCTCCGCTGCGACTCGGACGGTACGGACTCGTCGCTTCGGGAGGGGGTGGACCACCTCAATCGTGGACGAGTGCGAATTGCCTGGTTAGAAGGGGTGCCTCTTGTTTCCCTTCTGTTGGGACCCTCGCGGGGGGCACCAGACCTTGACCAGCGGATCAAGCCGCTGACCAGCCCAACAGCACAGGAACGGGCGGGCCTCCAGTCTTACGGAGTCCCGCCCGTTCTCATCAGCGCTCGCTGGTCGTGGGCCAAGGATCGGATCGCCTTCCTGGGCAAGGGGATGTGCCAGGGGAACCCTCCTGACTATTGACACCTACGACACGCCGTCGGTAGCGTCACCGCCAAGTTTGTACATGGTTGTCCATGAACAAGAGGCCAGGATGAAGATTGCAGTGGTCGGCAGCTACGGTGCCGGGCTCACCATGCAGGTGCCCCGGATGCCCGTCGCGGGGGAGACCCTCTTGGGCGGCCAGTTCACCTCTGGGCACGGAGGCAAGGGCTCTAACCAGGCAGTGGCCGCGGCCCGCCTCGGTGCGGAGGTCAGCTTCCTGACCGCGGTCGGGCCGGACCAGTTCGGCGCTGCCGCCCGCCGGCTATGGGCCGAGGAAGGGGTCGACGCGAGTCGGGTCCGCACCGCCGGCGCCGCCACCATGGTCGGCATCATCCTCGTCGACGACGAGGGGGAGAACCGGATCGCGATCGCACCCGGAGCACTGGACGAGCTGACTCTGGCAGACGTCGAAGGGTTCGCCGACCGAATCGCTGCGGCAGACCTCGCCATGGTCAGCCTCGAGATTCCCCTGCCGGTCGCGCTCGCGGCCCTGCGGACCGCGCACGAGCACGGGGTCCGCACGCTGCTCAATCCCGCCCCGGCCGTGGCCCTGCCCGACGAGGCGTGGGCGTGGATCGATGTGCTGACCCCCAATGCCAGCGAAGCTCGGGTGCTCACCGGTCGAGACCCGGACAGCACAGCCAGCGGCGATGAGCTCGTCGACCTGCTCCGGACCCGTTACGCCGGAACAGTCGTGCTCACCCTCGGCGCCCAGGGCGCACTGGTGGACTCAGGTGGGCAGCGCACCCGGGTCGCGCCGGTCACCGTGCCCCGCGTGGTCGACACCACCGGTGCAGGCGACGCCTTCACCGGGGCGCTCGCGGTCGCCCTAGTCCGGGGCGACGACCTCACCGAGGCGGTTCGGTTCGCCGCCGCGGCCGGCGCCCACAGCGTCGGCATCGCCGAGGTCATACCCGCCCTGCCCCGCCTGGACGATGTCGCGACCCTGTTGAAGAGATGAGAGAGATGGCCCAGATGACCACTCAGGCGGCGCCTCCGGTGAAGTCCGGGGTCGCGGCCCCCAGCAACCCCTCGCCCCTCCAGCGGTTCCTGCACGCCCGGGAGTCCAGCACCTTCCTCGCCCTGGTCGTGCTCTTCCTGCTGGGCACTCTGCTCGCTCCGGGCTTCGTAGGGACCAGCAACTTCCTCACCGTCGGCCAGCAGATCGCGCAGATCGGCATCATGGCGATCGGCGTCACCTTCGTCATCATCAACGCTGAGATCGATCTGTCCGTCGGCTCCATTTACGGCCTCGGAGCCGTCGTCTGCGGTCTCCTTATGACTTCGGATGTCGCCTGGCCGCTGGCCGCTCTTGCCGGGATCGCCGCCGGAACGGTCGCAGGCCTGATCAATGGCCTGATGACCGTGGGATTCAGAATCCCGTCCTTCATCGTCACTCTCGGCACGCTGAGTGTCTATCGGGGCGTCACGCTGCTGCTCAGCGGCGGGTCGCCGATCTCCCTGTCCGCCAACGACCCTGACATCGCCGAGTTCAACCTGCTCGGTCAGGGCAAGCTCTTCGGCGTCCTGCCGATGCAGCTCGTCATCTTCGCCGTCGTCGCCGTCCTCGGCACGATCGTCCTCTCAAAGTCCCGCTACGGCTTCAACACCTATGCCGTCGGCGGCAGCGCCGAGGCCGCGCGGCTGTGCGGCATCAACACCGGCCGCGTGAAGGTCACCGCTTTCATGCTCTCCGGCACCCTCGCCGGTCTGGCCGGCGTGCTCGGTCTGTCCTTCCTCTCCTACGTGCAGGGGGTCACCGGTTCCGGCATGGAGCTCACCGCGATCTCCGCAGTGATCATCGGCGGCGCGGCCCTGTTCGGCGGCTCCGGCACCATGCTTGGCACCGTCATCGGCGTCGCGTTCATCGGCGTCCTGCAGAACATCCTCAACCTGCGCGGCATCTCCTCCTTCTGGCAGACGGTGGCTACCGGCACTGTGATCATCCTCGCCGTAGCCGCCGACACCTGGCTTCGCAGACGTTCCGGACGTCGGTGACCTTCACCTGCACGCGCCCCGGACTACCCGTCCCCCCACACCGTAAGGAGCCACCCGAAATGAAGTTCTCCCTCGGGCGTCGGGTCGCGGTCGCCGTGACCCTCAGCCTGGCGCTGCTGGCGAACGCCGCCTGCGGCGCGGTCACCCCGGCCAGCACCGCCTCCGCCGAGAACGGCGGCTTCAAGCTCGCCGACTACATCAAGGAAGACGTCAAGCAGGGCAAGCCACTCAAGATCAAGCTGAGCTACCACGACCCATCGCTGGCCTTCGCCGTCCCGATCCGAGAGGGCATGGAGCGTGGCGCCAAGGAGTTCGGCGTCGACGCGCAGATGATCGGGCCGTCCGGCGGCAACCCCGCCGACCAGGTCGCCGAGCTGCAGACTCTGATCAACCAGAAGCAGATCGATGGCCTGGCCGTCTCCTCGGCCAGCAACGACGCCCTCAAGCCCGTCATCGCCCAGGCGTACGACGCCGGCATCCCGATCATCTCGTTCAACACCAACAACCCCGAGTCCAAGCAGATGGGCTTCGTCGGCCAAGACCTCGTGTCCTCCGGCAAGTCCCTCGCGAAGGAGTTGCTCGGCGTGCTCAAGGGTAAGACCGGCAAGGTCGTCGTGGTCTCCGTCGACTCCGGTGCCGGCTGGTCCAACGACCGCTTTTCTGGCTTCCAGGAAGGGCTGAAGGACTCCGGCCTGCAAGTCGTCGGTCCGATCAACACCGGTAACGAGCCCAGCGCGGCCTACAACACCATCGAGTCCACGATGGCGGCACAGAGCGATGCGATCGCGCTCGTCTCCCTCGACTGCTGCAGCTTCACCGCCGGGGCCAAGTGGCTTCAGCAGTCCGGTAAGGCGGGCAAGATTCACGCCGTCGGTTTTGACGTTCAGCCGCAGACGGTGGAGTACCTCAAGAGCGGCGTGGTCGACCTCACCATCAGCCAGGGCCCGGCCGAGCAGGGCTATCAGGCGGTCAAGCTTCTCGCCGACTTCCTCAAGAACGGCACCGAGATCAAGGACGTGGACACGGGCGCACTTGTGGTCACCCCTGACAACGTGGCCTCCGTGCCAGTGGAGGGCTGAGCCGATGACCAGCCCGGCCACGAATGCCGCCTCGACGGCGGCCGCCGTCGAGGTGACAGGTCTGTCGAAGCACTTCGGAGCCGTCCGCGCGCTGCAGGACGTGAACCTGAGCGTCCCTGCGGGCAGCCTCACCGCCGTGATGGGTGAGAACGGCGCCGGCAAGTCGACACTCATGAAGATCCTGGCCGGGCTGGACACCCCCACTTCCGGCACTGTGCGAGTAAACGGTGAGCCGGTCCGCCGGTACGATCCGGCCACCCTGCTCAGTCGGCATCGGGTCGCCTTGGTGCCCCAGGAGCTGGCTCTCGCCCAGGACCGGACCGTCGCCGAAAACATCATGCTCGGCGTCGAACCGGGATCCCGCCCCTTCCCCGACCGCGGTCGGATGAACGAGCGGGCAGCGGAGTTGCTGGACCGGCTCGGTCTGGGGGTCGACCCCCGACGCAGCATCCGCCACCTGGACGCCGCCTCCCAACAGCTAGTGATCATCGCCCGGTCCCTGGCCCGCGAGGCGCGAGTGGTGATCCTCGACGAGCCGACCTCGATCCTTTCCCCATCGGAGTCGGAGCGACTGTTTGAGGTGATTCGGTCGCTGCAGACCGACGGGGTGACCATGCTCTACGTCTCGCATCGGATGCCCGAGGTGTTCGCCCTCTCCCAGCACGTCCATGTCCTGCGCGACGGTCGGCACGTCGGGCACTGGCCCACTGCGGAAGTCACCCCCGACCAGGTCGTCGCCGCGATGGTGGGCCGGGAACTCGCCGCCGACTTCAGCCGGCATGACACCCCCGCACCCGTCGCCACGGCCGCCCCCCGCCTACGAGTCCGGGGCATCTCCGGCACCGGTTTCACAGATGTCGACCTGGAAGTCGCCCCGGGCGAAGTGGTCGGCCTGGCCGGGCTGCCCGACAGCGGCCGGATCGAGCTGTTGCGCGGCATCTTCGGCGCCGATCCGGTGACCGGCGGTGAGCTCTCACTGGACGGGAAGGCGTTCACCGCGAAGTCACCGCGCGACGCCATCGCCGCCCGGGTGGCATACCTGCCGGGTGAGCGCCGGCAGCAGGGGATCCTGCCGACGATGAGCGTCGCCGACAACGTCAACATCCTGGCCCTGAATCGTCGGCAGCGGTTCGGCCTGCTGCAGCGGCGGGCCCTGCGTCGAGACGCGGACGCCCGGGCTCAGGAACTGCGGGTGAAGACCTCGACGACCGCCCAGGGCATCACGCAGCTCTCCGGCGGCAACCAGCAGAAAGCGCTGCTGGCCCGATGGCTGTCCATCGAGCCCCGGCTGATGCTGCTGGACGAGCCCACCCGGGGCGTCGACGTCGGCGCCAAGGCGGAGATCTACCGACTGTTCCGCAATTTGGCCGACAAGGGCGTAGCGCTCGTCGTCTCTTCGTCGGACCTGCCCGAACTGCTGACCGTCAGCGACCGAATTGCCGTCATGGCCGCCGGCGTCCTGGTCGGCGTCATCCCTGCGGCGGAGGCCACCGAGGAGAGGGTGATGGCCCTGGCCACCGGCGCTCACACTATGAAGGAGAAGGCATGAAACGCAGGGGCGTGCTCAACGCCGAATTGTCCGGGGCGCTGGCCACCCTCGGCCACACCGATCTGCTGCTCGTGGTCGACGCAGGCTTCCCCATCCCGCGCACCGCCCACCGCATCGACCTGGCCATCACCGAGGATCTGCCCAGGCTCACCACCGTGCTGGACCTCGTCGCCGACGAGATCATCGTCGAGGGCCTCGTGGTCGCCGAGGACGTCACCACTCACAACAAGCCCCTCGCGGATTGGCTGGGGCAGCGCTTCCCCGGCGTACCGCTGACCACCCGGCAGCACGCCGAGATGCTCGGCGAGCTGGCCCACCAGGCCAAGGTGATCGTGCGAACCGGGGCGTTCAACCCGTGGGGCAACGTGGGGCTGATCTGCGGCGTGGACGTCCCTCGATGGTTCGACGAGCCCGGCGTCATCGTGCCCGACTACTACCAGGACCGGATGTAGCGGCGTCATCGCCCCCACGACGTACCCAATTGGAGATAGAACGTGAGCACTGCCACTCAGACCGACGCCGCGGCCACTCCTGCGGCGCTGGCCCCCTACATCCAACACACCCTGATTGAGACCGGAGTGACCCGGGACCGGATCGTAGCCCACGCCGAGGAAGCCGTCCGATACGGCTTCAACGCCGCGATGGTGCCGGGCTCCTGGGTCCCAGAAGTCGCCGAGGTACTGCGCGGCACCGGCGTCGAGGTCGCCTCCGCGCTGGATTTCCCCACCGTCGGAGTGACCACCAGTGCTGGCAAGGCCGCCGAAGCTGAGAGCCTGGTCCGGGCCGGTGCCACGCAGATCGACATCGGCGTACAGATCGGCTGGCTCAAGAGCGGCCGATACGACGCGTTCCGCGACGACATCGCCGGGGTGGTCCGGGCGTCCGGCGTGCCGATCAAGGTGATGCTCGAGTTGCCGCTGCTCACCCCAGCCGAGCGGGAGACGGCCGTCGAACTGTCGATCGAGGCCGGTGCGGCGATCCTGAAGAACGCCAGCAGCGGTGCAATCGAGGTGGCGAACCCGGAGAGTATCGCTTATCTGGTGGCCCGGGCACCGGAGGGCGTGAAGGTCAAGGCCTCCGGCTCGATCAAGTCCTTCGATCAGGCCGTGTCCCTGCTGCGGGCCGGGGCGGTGCTGCTTGGCACCAGCGCCGGGGTGGCTATTGTCACGGACACGACAGACGGACAGACTACGAGCTATTGATCATCCGTCCGCCCCTCGACCCGAGCGACAGGCAGCGGCTGTGATCGGCAGCCGTGGGTCGAGGGGCGGCGGAGTCCCCCATGGAAGGTGACATGTCCGACCAGTTGGGCCCGTCCGGTGCGTCCGAGCACCTCGACCGTGACGCGCCGATGCCCCTGCACGCGCAGGTGTCGGAGCAGATCCGGGCGCGGATCCTGTCCGCCGAGTGGCCGCCGCACTATCGGCTACGCAGCGAGCCGGAACTGGCGGCCGAGCTTGGCATCTCCCGGGGTACCCTGCGTCGAGCGCTGTCGACCCTGATCCGGGACGGCCTACTGGTGCAGGTCCGGGGGCGTGGCACCTTCGTCACCTCCACCACCATCGAGCCCTCGATCGCGCAGAAGCTGACCACCCTGTCCGAGGACTTCGCCCGGCAGGGGGTCTCCATGACCACCCAGGTGGTCACCCACGAGATCATGGCCGCACCCTCGCCGGTGGCTGCCCTGCTCGACCTGCGTCCCGGCCAGTCAGTGCTCCGCTTGGAGCGGCTCCGCGCCACCTCCTCCGGCCCGGTGGCCTGGCTGGTCAACTACGTACGTATCGATCTGGCTCCCGGCCTGGACCGGGTCGACCTGGCCGACCGTTCCCTGTTCGGCCTGTTAGAGAACGAGTACGGGCTGAAGATCAGTACTGGGCGACGTACCTTCGGCGCGACTGCCGCCGCTGGACGAATCGCGGCGGCGCTCGAGGTGCCGGAGCAATTCCCGCTGCTGTACCTGGAGCAGATCACCTACCTCGACGACGGTCGGCCGATCGAGTACTCCGACGTGTGGATCCATAGCGAACGAATGCGGGTCACCTCGCTGCTCTCCCGTCGCTGACCTACGTACGGGTCCGCCACATGGGACCGCTGCGGCGGCAGACGCGTGCGGCACCCGCCTGGATGGTTTCGGCTGATGCGCACCGGGGTTTTCGCCCTGGTGTGCGTTGGCCTGTCCCAAGCAGGTCATGATCTGATGGCCCCACGGCTGGTGCCGGCATGGTCGGTCGGCATGGCCCTGGGCCTGGTGACGTTGATCGGCTACCGCCTGGCTGGTCGTGAGTGGTCGGCCCGCTGGCTTCTGGCGGCTGTGGAGACGGTCCAGCTCTACCTGCACGTGTGGTTCACCTGGACGACCCCGGCGGACGGAACATCCAGCGTCGGCGCGCACGCCATGATGCCGGGGCACACGGGCCCGATGGCCGTCGCGCACGGCGCGATCCCCGCACACGACGGGATGTCTGTCCTGGCGATGTTCGCCGCGCACGCGGCGGCGGGCGCGTTGGTCGCCTTCTGGCTGTCGGTGGGCGAACGCGCGCTCTGGCGAGCCCTGCGTTCGCTGGCGTTCGCCGTCTCCTCTCACCTCTGTCGCGTTCTCGCGCTCATCGGGCCCGTGGCGATCCCCGTCCGACCGAACGCGGCGCCAGCGTCCCACGACGAAGGCGATCTTTCGGCCACGACCGCGCTCCGGCACACCGTGGGCGCTCATCCTGCGGTGAGGAGATCGTGGACATGGCCGATCTTCGCCAGGTCTGGGCGCAGATCCCCGACTCTCGTGATCGGCGCGGGCGCCGGCATCCCCTGGTGGTGATGCTGGCGCTGGTCCAGGCGGCGATCGTGTCCGGCGCGGTCTCCTACGCGGGCGATCAGGCACTGGATCGCCCGCGCACCCCAGGAGGTCCTGGCCCACCTCGGGGCCCGCCGGGACCGGCGGACCGGGTTGTTCACAGCCCCGCATCCCGACACCGTGTGCCGCACCATCGCGCAGGTCAACGCCGCCGGCGTGGACGCTGCCTACGCCGCGCACCGGGCCGCTCAACTGCGGGAGCTGTACGACGACCCTGATGAGTTGATCCCGATGACCGTCGACGGCAAGACCCAGCGTGGCACCGCCACCGGCGGCAAGCCCGCCCAGCACCGGCTTGGCGCGCACCTGGCCGACGATGCCCTCATTGTCTCCACCCTCGACGTCGGCACCAAGAGCAACGAGATCACCGCCTTCATCCCGCTACTGGACCAGATCGACTGCCTGAACAACGTCGTGATCAGCGCGGACAGGCTGCACACCCAGCGCGAGCACGCCCGCTACCTGCACCGGCGCGAGGCGTTCTACGTCTTTCCCGTCGGCGGCAACCAGCCGGGCCTGTTCGACCAACTCGATGCCCTGGCCTGGAAGAACGTGCCGATCGACTGGGTCACCTACGACCGCGGTTACGGCCGCACCGAGATCCGTACCATCCAGGTCATGCCCGCCCCGGCCGGAACCCGCTTCCCGCACGTCAAGCAGGTCTTCCTGCTCGAACGCCACGTCTACGACCTGGGCTGGAAGCCGCTGTCGGCGGTCGCGGTGCTGGGCGTCACCAACCTGACCGCGGAACTGACCGGCCCACGACGCCTGGCCGAACTGGTCAGAGGCGAATGGTCGATCGAAAACAGAGATCATTACGTCCGGGACGTGACGCTCGGCGAGGACCGCTGCCGTGTCCGCACCGCCTCAGCCCCGTCCATCCTCGCCGTCATGCGCAGCCACGCGATCGGCGCGTTACGCCTGCTCAACCACACCAACATCGCCGAAGGCACCCGCTGGGCCCGCGACGACTTCCGCAACCCGCTCATCGCCCTCGGTCTCACAATGTGAGAACTCCTTCAGCCCTGCTGCGGACCTGGACAAGCTCCTGCCGCCGGGTCTGGCGCGAAGGATGAACGCGGCGATCTTGGCGGCAGACGCCGGCCACACGGCCTATGTGGATGATCCTCCGGCTACAGCCGCCCCGGTCGGTTGTCATTACGACAGAGGCTTTCGTGTCCGGAGAGGTTGGCTGTGGACGAAAGGCCCTGCCGTCCCAGCGGAGTAGGAACGCCTGGGGGTCGCGGTCGTCGCCGTGTCGCGCACTACGGGTGACGGATGCGGTCAGCTGCGCGTGATCATCGAGATGGCCGCCGGAGGTTACGCTTGGCGCTGTGGCGAAGTTGAGTGCGGCGCAGTTGGACGTGCTGGTCGAGCAGGCCACCGCGGACGCCTATGACGGCGACGAGCGGCTCTCCGGATTCCACGTCATGATCGAGGACAATCTGTCCGGACGACCGTCCTGGGTGTGGAAGTCACCGTCGAGAAGGTCGAGTTGCGCGTGGGGAGGGGCCTCGTTGCGATCTGTGTGCGGGGACGGCACCGGCAGGCGATCGGCCTCCTCGATCTTCCGCTGCCGAATCCGCCGCCCGAGGGCTCCGAGTGGATCGAGGCTTACCGGTACGGGTGTCCCTGACGATGAGTGAGTACCAGTACTACGAGTTCGGCCCAGCCGGGCGGATCAAAGGTCGGGATAGCTCGGCGCTCGGCCGGTTCTGGGCGGAGGCGCTTGGTTGGGGTGTTTTCAGCGCCCCCGTCGCCGTCTGCGTCTGTGTGGTCACCGTCCCGGACCCCGGGACGGTGAAGTACCGCGTGCACCTCGATCTCGCCACCACCTCTGCGGCCCATCAGGCGGAACTGGTCGCGCGTCTGAAGGAGCTCGGTGCGACGCCCGCCGATGTGGGCCAGGGCGACGTCCCGTGGACGGTCCTGGCCGACCCGGAGGGCAACGTGTTCTGCGTGCTGGAGCCTCGGGAGATCTACCGGGACACCGGGCCGATCGCCGCGGTGGTGGTCGACTGCGCCGACCCCCGGGCCATGGCCCGGTTCTGGGGCGAGGCGATCGACTGGACCCTGCACGAGGTGACCGACGATCACGCGCGGCTGCGCTCAGCCAAGGGTGTCGGGCCGTATCTCGAGTTCCTCCGCACGCCCGACGTGACCGTGTGGAACCGCGTCCATCTCGACCTGCTGCCGTACCGCGGTGACGATCAAGCGGCGGAGGTGGCCCGGCTGCGGACCCTCGGCGCGACGCTCGCCGACGTCGGGCAGGGCGACGTCCCGTGGATCGTCCTCGCCGACCCGGAGGGCAACGAGTTCTGCGTCCTCGCTCCCGCCTGACGCGGAGTCCAGGGTCGCCTACTTACCGCGCCTTCGCGCTGCGGCACCAGACTGTGGCCGGAGCGGGAACGGCTGGGGGATCACGGTCGTCGCCGCGGTGTCGCACACGGCGGGTGATGGATTGCGATCAGCCACGGAAACTGACGCGGGCTTCGACGCTCAGCCTTCGTCCGGATACAACCGCTGGTGGAGCCGGTGCAGATCTGGTCGGTGCCACGCAGGGGGCACCAAACAGATCTGCGCTACGGGCATCCACCTCATCTCGGGGCGAAGGGTGCCCGTTTTGCGTCCTAGGGGATCGTTTGCCTGGCTGTCATCGGAGGCCGAGGCCATAGGCGGGCCGGTCTGCTCGCGATCAATCCTGAACGGGCTCCTCGAACGCGAGTCTGCCGCAGCTGAGGCCGATGATGCGGTGGCAGGTGGACGACCCAACGCCGACGCGGTCGCGCAGGCCGGGGTCATCGCCAAGATGAAGTCCTCCAGGGCGAAGTCCGCTCGCAGGCCACCCGCCTCCTTCGCATGCCGGATGAGTTGGAGCAGCAGCCGGATCGTACGGTCGCACAAGCTGAGCGAGAGCCGTCAGGCACGCGGGAAGATCGTGCTGGTGACCTGAATCGCGGCAGCCAGACCTCCCATGGCATGCCACCTTGGATGCTCCGGCTGGCGGAGCGTTGATCTGTAGTCCCGCAGATGGCGGGTGGCCCGGACGGCCCATCCCAAGGGAATCAGTCTCGTCTATGTGTGCCATCAGGGATTGATGACCCCCGTATGCGTTGACTTCCGTCGATTTCATTCATAAATATGTGCAGGCAGTCCCGTGGTCGGGGTCACGGGTACCCTCTGGAGGTCTGGTGGTCAATCGCATGCGTGCCGGCATCGTCGGCGTCGGTTTCATGGGAACAGTGCACGCGCGGGCCATCCGGCGCGCGGGCGGTGTGGTGGTCCGGGCCGTCGGCTCGACCCCTGAGTCTTCCCGGAACGCCGCCGAGCACCTCCGTCCGGAAGTCTCCACGGAAACGGTCGAGGAACTGCTGAGTGCCGACGACATCGACGTCGTGCACATCTGCACACCGAACGCGACCCACGCACGGCTGGCGCGGGCGGCCATCGCCGCCGGCAAGCACGTCGTGTGCGAGAAGCCGCTCGCGGTGAACCCGTACGAGGCTGAGGAACTGGTGCGGCTCGCCGTCGATGCCGGCGTCACGGCCACCGTCCCGTTCGTCTACCGCTTCTACCCGACGGTCCGGGAGGCTCGCGCCCGCGTCGCGAACGGCACTACCGGGCCCGTACGCCTGCTGCACGGCTCGTACCTTCAGGACTGGCTCGCCGAGGACAGCGACGACAACTGGCGGGTGGACTCCGCGGCCGGCGGGCCATCCCGAGCCTTCGCCGACATCGGCGTCCACTGGTGCGACCTGGTGGAGTTCGTCAGCGGGCACCGCATCGTGCGCGTGGCGGCCCAGACGATGATCGCGGTGCCTGCCCGCGGCGGGCGGAGGGTGGAGACCGAGGACGCGGCAGTCGTGCTTTTCGAGACCGACGGGGGAGCGGTAGGCAATGTCACCGTCAGCCAGGTCACCCCGGGCAGGAAGAACCGGCTGTGGTTCTCCGTGGACGGTGCGAAGGAGAGCCTGACTATCGACCAGGAGAATCCCGAGACGCTGTGGATCGGCGGCCGTGAGATCAACCGGCAACTGCTGCGCGGCACCAGCGAGTCCCTGGTGGCCGCGCGGTACACCGCCGTACCCGCCGGACATCCGCAGGGCTACCAGGACTGCTTCGACGCCTTCGTCGCGGATGCCTACGCAGCAGTGGACGGTGTCGAGCCGGATGGCCTACCAACCTTCGCCGACGGATTGCGCGCGGCACGGTTGACCGCCGCGGTCCTGGAGGCCGCGCAGAAGCAGACGTGGGTGGAGGTGGCTCCGTGCTGAGTGGACGATTGACGGTCGGTGACCGGGCGCCGCTGTTCGAGCTGCCCGACACCGGGGGAGCACCTGTGCGCCTCAGCCCGGAACGGTCCGTCGCGACCGTCGTTGTTTTCACCGCCAACGGCTGCCCGTTCGCCCGCGCCTGGCACGACCGAATCCAGCAGGTCGCCCGCGACTACGCGAACCGGGACGTCACGGTGCTGCAGGTGGTGAGCAACGACGAGACCGGCCATCCGGAGGACTCGAGCGCGGCCATGCGTGAGAGGGTCGCCGCCGGCGAGCTCGCCGGCTCCTTCCTGCGAGACTCCGACCAGTGGGTAGCCCAGGCGTATGGCGCGACGGCGACCCCCGAGATCTTCGTGATCGACCGTATGGGCCTCGTCCGCTACCACGGCGCACCTGACGGCGACCACGACGACCCGGCTCAGAACGCCGCGTGGCTGCGTGAGGCGCTCGACGACGTCCTGTCCGGCCGCGAGGTGGCCCGGCCGCTGACCTCTCCGGCGGGCTGTTCCATCAAGTGGCGGGTGGAGCTGCTGTGGTGGGACGGCTGCCCGACGCACGAGCGCGCCGCCGAACTGCTCCGGGGGACGCTCCGCGAACTTGGCCGGGGCGACGTGCACGTCGTCGAGCGGCAGGTGACCTCGCGTGAGGAGGCGGAGCGGCTCGGGTTTCCCGGCTCGCCCACCTTCCAGGTGGGGCGGCGTGACCTCTTTCCCAGCGACGCCCCGCCCGCCCTCACCTGTCGCGTCTACGAGCGGACCGACGGGCGTCCCTCGCCGCTGCCGGATCCCGCCGAGCTGGCCGCACGGCTGCGCGGCGTACTGGCCCGTCCGTGGGACCTCCCGGGCTGGGTCGATCCGCGCAAGCCCTCAGATCAGTAGAAGTTGTCATGGCATGCCGCGCATGTACCGGGAGAGCGGCCACCACCTCTGGATTCAGATCGACCGCCGAGGAGGCGTACGTATGAGCGCTCACCCGACCGTTCTGATCGTCGGCAGCGGCCCGACGGGGGCGACCTACGCGCGGGTGCTGCTGGAGCAGGTCCCGTCGGCGACCGTTCTCATGGTCGAGGCCGGTCCGCTGATCACCTCGCCGCCGGGAATGAACGTGAAGAACATCCCCTCCCCCGAGGAGCAGGCGGCCGCGCGGCTGGCTTCGCAGGGGCGGGCCGGCGAGGCGGGCGTGTCGGGTATCCCGGGTGGTGTCGTCGTGGAGGGGACGATCACCGCGCGGCAGGGCACGCACCTCATCGGCCGTGCGGCCGAGGGCTCGCCCGGAATGCCGGCGGCGGCCGTCGCCACCTGTGTGGGAGGCCAGGGGGCGCATTGGACCTGCGCGACGCCCAGGCCCGCGGGAAGTGAGCGAATCACCTTCGTCGATGAGGCCGAGTGGGACGAGCACGTCGCTACCGCGGAGGGGCTGCTGCACGTCGACAAGGCCGCCTTCGGCGACTCGCCTCAGGCCGCGGCGATCCTCGAGCGTGTCCGCGAGGAGTTCGCACCCGATGGGATCGCGGTCCGCCCGCTGCCGGTGGCGGCGGATCCTCGGCCTGACGGAACCCTGCGGTGGAGCGGCACCGACGTCGTCCTCTGCCCCGTCCTCGACGACCCGCGTTTCACGTTGCGGCCGGAAACCCTGTGCGTACGGCTGGTCCGCGATGGCGACCGTGTCGTCGGCGCCGTTCTCCGGGACCTGAGCAGCGGCGTCGAGGAGGAGGTGCGCGCCGACGCCGTCGTGGTGGCGGCCGACGCGATCCGCACCCCCCAGCTGTTGTGGGCGTCGGGCATCCGGCCGGCGGCCCTGGGGCGCTATCTCACCGAGCATCCTTTGGTCTTCGGCGTGGTGGCGGTCCGAGAAGGACTCCTGCCGTCGCAGCAGGGGGTTGCCACACCGGTGGACCCGATCCGCGCCGTCGTCTCCATCGGCTACGACGAGGAACGGCACCCGTACCACGCACAGCTGATGTATTCGCCCGTCTGTCCGATGCCGTTGCCTGAGGACAGCCCGCATCGTGACAACCCCGCGGGCTACGTGGGCATGGGCTGGGGGGTGCGCAAGTGGCCGCGGCCCGAGGACCGGCTCTTCTTCGACGATGAGCAGCCCGACGAGAACGGACTGCCGAGCATCCGCATCGCCTACGAGCTCACCGAGCGCGAGCACGCGGAGCTCGAGCGGGCCCGCGCCCATCAGGCACGCGCCGCGGCGGCTCTGGGCGAGTTCGTGACGGGGACGCCGGTGCTGATGCCCGCCGGCAGCTCCCTTCATTACATGGGCACCGTGCGCATGGGCCCCGCCGACGACGGCACGTGCGTGTGCGACCCCTGGTCGCGGGTGTGGGGCCTGTCCGGGCTGGTGCTGGCGGGCAACGGCCTCATTCCGACAGCGAACTCCTGCAACCCGACGTTGACCAGTGTCGCCCTGGCTGTCCGCGGCGCCCGGGCGCTCGCGGCCGAGCTGCGGGATGCCCGCGCGTCGGGGCGCGGCCGTGAGCACATCGGAGCACTGACAGGTGCCTGCCGGGCCGAGCGTACGGCAGCTGACGGGTGATTGTGCATGTTTCCCGCTAAACTAGAGCGACGGTCGGGGTCGTCTCATTTGAAGAGCGTGCCCGTCGGCTCGGCGCAGCGCCGCTAGCCGCGCACCCTGCCGCCGTCGGTGACCCCTCCCGTGGGTCGAGAAGGTGACTTCTCCCTGTGAATCCTCATCTCGGGGCGGCGAACGGCCGTCCGGCCCGGCTGCGCCTGCTCTTCGTCGCGCAGATCGTCATCACCCTGCTCACAGCGCTCGACCAGACCATCGTCGCGACCGCGTTGCCCACCATCGTCGCCGACCTGGGCGGAGAACGGCAGACGGCATGGGTCTTCACCGGCTACACGCTCGCGATGACCCTGGCGATGCCCGTCTTCGGACGTCTCGGCGACCTCCGCGGCCGCCGAGCGCTCTATCTCGGCTGCGTCGCCGCTTTCGTGCTCGCCTCCGTTCTGTGCGGCTTCGCGGCCGGCTTCTTCTCTCTGATCGCACTGCGGTTCGCCCAAGGGATCGGCGGGGGCGGAATCCTGGTGCTGGGCCAGGCGGTCGTCGCCGACGCCGTCTCCGCCCGGGATCGGGGCCGGTTCCTCGCGCCGATCGGCGCGGTTTTCGCGGTCGCGAGCGTCGTGGCACCGCTGCTCGGCGGGGCGCTGACCGACACGGTGGGCTGGCGCTGGATCTTCTGGGTCAACGCGCCACTGGGCGGGGTCGCTCTCCTCCTGGCCTTCCGGTCCGTCCCCCGGGTCGTTCCAGGGCGAACGGGGGAAACGTTCGACATCGTCGGAGCGGGCCTGCTGGCCGTCTGGGCCACCGGTGTCGTCCTCGTCGCCGCATGGGGCGGATCCGTCTACCCGTGGTCGTCCCCGGTCATCCTGAGTACGGCCGGTCTCGTGCTTGTGGCCTTCGGGTTGTTCGTCCACCGGTGCCGCCGGCATCCGCACCCGATCATCCCGATCTCGATCTTCCGCAACCGGACCGTCGTGATCAGCGGCGTGCTGGCGTTCGTCGTCGGCGCCGGTGTCTTCGGCCTGGTCGGTTACCTGCCCGGCGTGATGCAGGCGGCGTTCGGCCTGTCCGCCACGCCTGCCGGAACGCTGATACTGCCCCTGGTTCTCGGTCTCATGACGACGAGCCTGCTGGCCGGACACCGGATGGCGCGCACCGGTCGCTACCGCGAGTTTCCGCTGCTCGGCTGTACGATCGCCGCCGCCGGCATGCTGGGTCTGGCCGCCGTCCGGACAAGCACCCCTGTTCTCCTCGTCGCGGTCTGGATCGGGGTGGTCGGCCTCGGCGTCGGCTGCTTCATGCAGATCAGTACCGTGGCGGTGCAGGACGCCGTCCCGGATCGGGTCGTCGGCACCGCGACCTCCACCGTCGCCCTCGTCCGGGAGATCGGGGTGTCCATCGGAGCGGCCGCGCTGGGCGGCCTGCTGAGTGCCCGCCTCCTGAGCGGCCTGGGCGATCGGCAATACCTGGCGGGGCTGTCGCCGGTGCAACTGCGGACACTGTCTCCTGCTCTGAGACATGCCTATGCCGAGACCTACCTGGCGGCCCTCACGCCCCTGCTCCTGGGGCTGGTGCTGCTGTTCGTGGTGGCTCTCGCGGTGTCGCTGTTCCTCCCGGACCGCCGGCTGAGCGGTGGCGCTCGTACGACCGGGCAGGGAAAAGCGGTCGGCCACCAGGTCGCGTCGCACGAGGGCGGGTGACAGGGGTGATGCGATTCCCCTGGCATCGGCACGGTTGATACCCGCTATCAGCAGGTACGTGGCCGCACCGCGTTGACCAGTTATGTTGAAAATCGGCAGAATTGCCACATTCGACGGCGTGCGCTGTGATCCCCCTCTTACCGAACGGAGCGGCATGACCAGGTCCTTTCCCAACGCTGTCGACGTGGCGATCGTCGGCAGTGGGCCCACAGGCGCGGCGTACGCCCGGATCCTGAGCGAGCAGGCTCCCCAAGCCGTCGTCGCCGTTTTCGAGTCAGGGCCGGTGCTCACCGACCCGCCCGGCATGCACGTGAAGAACATCGCCGACCCCGTGGCGAGGGTCGCCGCCCAGCGCAGCTCCGAGGGGTTGCGACCGCACACGCAGAGCCCGGAGGGGCACTACCCGGACCCCGCGCGGCGGGTGGTGCGCCCGGGCACGCACCTGCTGCCTGACGGCTACCGGCAGCCGGGTGAGGACGGCCTGCCTGCGCTGGCGATGTCGACCAACGTCGGAGGCATGGGCGCCCACTGGACCGCCGCGTGCCCGCGCCCCGGAGGCGCGGAGCGCATCGCATTCCTACCGGACCTCGACGAGCTGCTCGACGAGGCCGAGCGGCTCCTCGGCGTCGACCGGCACCCGTTCGACGATGCTCCTTACGCCGATGTGGTGCGGGCGCGGCTGGGAACGGAGTTCGACCCCAGCCGGCCCGAAGAACGGCGCGTGCGGCCGATGCCCCTCGCCGTCGGGCGACGGGCGGACGGGGCCCTTGCCTGGAGCGGCTCCGATGTCGTGTTCGGTGACGCGACAAGGAACAACCCGAACTTCCTGCTGTTCGCCGACGCGCAGGTGTGCCGCGTGCTTGTCGAGGACGGCAGGGCCGTCGGAGTGATCGTCCGGGACCGGATCGGTGGCACCGAGCGAGAGGTGCGTGCGCGGTTCGTCGTCGTCGCGGCCGATGCCCTGCGCACCCCGCAGCTGCTGTACGCCTCGGGGGTGCGCCCTCCGGCGCTGGGCCGGTATCTCAACGACCAGCCACAGATGATCTTCGCCGTACGGCTCCGTGACGTCGGGCGTCAGCCGGAGGCAGGGCGCAGCCGGCGGGGGGACACCGCGATCGCCGAGGAGAGCGGCGTCTCCTGGGTCCCCTACATCGACGAAGAGCCCTTCCACGGCCAGGTCATGCAGCTCGACGCGTCCCCGATCCCGCTGCTGGATGAGGACGAGCCCGCTCCGGGCACGATCGTGGGGCTCGGCTGGTTCTGCGGAAAGGACCTGCAGGAGTCCGATCGCATCGAGTTCGACGACTCCGCGACCGACGACTACGGCATGCCGAAGCCACGGATCCACTACACGCTCACTCCGCGCGACCACGAGACTCTGGGGCGGGCCCGGGCGGCCATCCTGCGAGCCGCACGTGTGTTGGGCGACTTCATCGGTGACGAGCCGATGGTCCTGTCGCCCGGGGCGTCGCTGCACTACCAGGGCACGACCCGGATGGGCCAGGTCGACGACGGCACCTCGGTATGTGCGCCGAACAGCGAGGTGTGGGGTGTGTCCGGCCTCTACGTGGCCGGCAACAACGTCATCCCGACCCCGATCGCCTGCAACCCGACTCTCACATCGGTGGCCCTGGCGGTCGGCGGAGCCCGGGACATCGCGGCACGGCTTGCCGTCGAGACCAAGGACACGAAGGACACGGCCGCGTCGACGGCCACGATCGGAGGGTGGTGACCGTGCTGGAGGTTCCCATGATCCAGACCCGGGGGTTCCGCAACCGGGCGGCCGGAGACGGCTTCGAGGTGCGGCTGCGGCTGCCGTACTACCGGGGCCTGTGGACCAACCTGATAGAGGGCGCGACGATCACCGTTGACGGTGAGCGCTTCGCTCCCGGCGACATCGGCTGGAGCATCGGGGGTGTGCGGTACTCACCGGCCGAGTTGCGCGCCTCCAAGACCGCCCGCTGGCCCGTCGACGTTCCCGCGCTCCTCTCGGTCCCGCGCCCACAGCCGCTGTCGATCGGCTTCCACACCGTGGCCGCTGAACTGCGGCTGCGGATGTCGTACATCCCGGAGGAGCTCCAGCCGACGGTCTGGAGCGAGGAACGCAGGTTGGTGATCACGCGATGACGGAGCCCCGCTTCGAGTACGGCGTCTCGCTCTACAGCTACACGGGCGAGTACGGCGTGACGATGACGCTGGACGACTGTGTCGAGGATGTGGCCGACCTCGGCGCGACCGGTTTGGAGATCCTCGGCGAGGCCCACGTTCAGGACTACCCGAACCCGCCCGCGGCCTGGATCGACGCGTGGTTCGCCCGGCTCGAGCGGTACGGCCTCACGCCGACGTGCTACGGCTCCTGGGTGGACACCCGCCGGTTCGGGGGCCGTCCCATGACCGTGGACGAGGCCGTCTGGCAATTGGAGACCGACATCCGGCTGGCCGCGACGCTCGGCTTCCGCTTCGTACGCCCCAAGCTCGGGGTCGTCACCTCGGACCTGGAACCCGATCCGGTCTGGGAGCCCGCCACCGAGCGGGTGCTCGACCTCGCGGCGGAGAAGGGGATCGTCATCTGCCCGGAAATCCACTGGCCGTCCGTCATCAGGTCGAAGGTGGTCGACGACTACCTCGCCTTCATCGAGCGCACCGGCACCGAGCACTTCGGGCTGCTGATGGACACCGGTGTCTTCCAGACCCGGATGCACCACCGCCGCGGAGGCGTCGCGAGCCGGCTCGGCGAAGGATCGGCGCGGCCGCCGGAGGTGCCGGTCGTTCCCGTGTCCGACCTCGAGGACGTGCTCGACCACGTCGTCCACGTGCAGGCGAAGTTCTACGAGATCGACGACGACCTGCGGGACCACTACATCCCATGGGCGGAATTCCTGGAGATCATCGTGCGCCGCGGCTGGTCGGGCTACCTCTCCAGCGAGTACGAGGGCGACTACGGCGTCGGCCGCGCGGCCGATCAGCTCCGGCGCCAGCACGCCCTCATCCGGCGTCTGGTCACCTCGGCCTGACCGGCCGCATCGCGACACGCTGGACCCCGCTCACCTGAGCGGACCCGCCAACAGCCCGACCGCGCCGTGTGACGACGACAGAGAAAGAGCAACCATCATGGCCTGGACGAAGTGGTCCTACATGGATCACTGGGTGACGGAGACGCCGCAGGGGCCGCAGCCCCCGTCGTTCAACCGCGCCTACATGGACCGCTACATCAAGCAACTGTCGGCCCTCGGCTTCAAGGGCTTCGACACCTTCTTCTTCTACCTGCCCATGCTCGAGGGCATGTACGGCTCGGTGAAGGCCTTCGAGCACTTCCTGCAGGACAACGGCTTCGAGAAGATCACCGGGATCTTCTCCGCCTATCCGTACGCGACGAAGTACACCGCGCCGCACGTCCCGGAGACCCACGACCGGATCGTCGCCGACTGCATGGCGACGGTGCGGGCCGTCGAAGGGTTGTCGGTCGAGAACTTCATCGTGATGCCATCCACCACCTACTTCCAGGTGGAGCCGGTGACGGACGAGAAGATCAAGATCATGGCCGACCTCTGGAACCGGGTCGGGCAGATGACGCTCGAACACGGCATGCGGACGACATGCCACTTCGAGTTCTGGGGTGCGATCCGCACGAGGGAACAGCTCGACCTCTTCTTCCGGTACACCGATCCCCGGTACGTCTACTTCTTCTGCGACACGGCGCAGCACACGATCGCCGGCGTGGACCCGTTGCAGATGTTCCGCGACTACCGCGACCGGTGCACCGGCTTCCACTTCAAGGACACCCACACCGTCGACGAGCACGAGGCGTACCGTACGCCTCCGGACCCGGAGCTGATGGCGCCGAACGTCACCCGCTGGTTCTACGAGATGGGCACAGAGGGCGGCCTGGTCGACTTCCCCGCGCTCATGCGTGAGATCGTGGCCTCCGGCTACGACGGCTGGCTGACGGTCGAGCACGACAAGGCCGAGCTGGGCGGGGGCAGCTACGCCGAGGCCACGTGCGTGGCCAAGTGGTACATCGACAACGTCCTCGCGGAGGCGCAGGCCGAGGCGCAGCTGGAGGCCGGGCGATGAGGGACACGCTGCGGTGGGCCTACGCCCTCAACCAGTGGAACATCCGCATGGACGTCTTCGTCCGGCACGAGGACCAGCGCCGGGCGCTCAAGACGCTGTCCGCGCTCGGGTTCGACCACATCGAGCTGGCCGCGGGCACGGGCAGGTGGGACAACCTCGGCCGTCCCGAGGTCATCGAGATCAACCACGGGAGCCCAGACGGCTTCCTGGCGTTTCTCCGTTCCTGCTCCGTGAACGGCGTTTCCAGCATGTTCTGGGACCCGGGCCAGCCGGTCGAGGAGGAGGGCTGGGCGTTCCGCTCGACCCGCAACCGCGCCGATCACGCGGCGATCGTCGAGTCCGCGAAGCCGTTCGTCGACTTCCTCGCCGCGATCGGCGCCGAGCAGCTCGTCGCCCGTCCCGCCGGGTCGGCGTGGATGCAGCCTCCGCTCGGCCGCGATGACATCGCGGCCATCGGGGACGTGTGGAACAGCGTGGGGAAGGTCGCCGCGGCCGCCGGCGTAGGGCTGGCCCTGCACTACGACTGCCTGAGCGCCGTGCACACCGCTGACGAGCTACGCAGGCTGCTCGACACGACCGATCCGGAGCTCGTCGGGCTCGCGCTCGACACCGCGGAGCTGACGATCGGCGGCATCGATCCGGTGGCCTTCTACGAGGAGCGGCACGGGAGGGTCACCCACGTCCACCTCAAGGACACTCGCTACGCCGACACCGGCGAGGAGTACCGCATGCCCGGCGCCGAGACCACGATGCTGCGCGGCGGAGCCGGCCGCCGCATCGAGCGCTGGTTCTTCGAGCTCGGCACCGAAGGCGGCCTCGTCGACGTCAAGGCGTTCGTCGGCGCTCTACGGCGGCACGGCTACCCGGGATGGGTGGTCGTCGAGAGCGACCACGGCGGCAATCCCGCCGAGCTGGCCATGCTCAACAGCTGGTATCTGCAGCACGAGTTGTCGGTGGCACGCCCATGACCGCCGACCGGCTCGCTCAGCGCAGCGAAACGCCGCAGCGGCGCATCAAGTGGAGCTACATGGACCACTGGCGTTCCAACGGCCCGGCCGGGCCTGTCGACCAGTGGCATTCCCACCGCACGATGTCGTCCTTTCTGAAGCAGATCAAGGCGGTCGGCTTCGACGCCATCGACACCTTCGACTTCCGTCTGTGGCAGATGTACGGCGACTACGGCGGCCCCGCCAAATACCAGGAAATGGTTCAGGACCACGGCCTGGAGCGGATCGTCAACATCTTCCACGCCGCCGACTACGACCTGCGCGACTACGCGCCCCACGTGCCGGAAACGCACGAGAACATACTCGAGGACTTCCGCGTGACCATGGGGCACTGGTCGAGTATCGAGCTGGACAACATCATCGTGATGCCGGCGACGCTCTACTACGACATGGAGCCCGTCACCGAGGACAAGCTCAAGATCAGCGCTGAGCTGTGGAACAGGGTCGGCGAGATCACCGCCGGCCACGGCGTGAAGCTGACCTGCCATCACGAGTTCTTCTGCGGCATCCAGAGCGAGCCGGACATCGAAGTGTTCTACTCCTACACCGACCCCAGGTACGTCTCCCTCTTCGTCGACACCGCGCAGCACTGCATCGCCTCGGTCGATCCCGTGGCCCTGTATCGGCGGCACGCGCACCGGGTGAGCGGCTTCCACTTCAAGGACACCCGCAACGTCGCGACCGGTGACGATCACCGTCATCGCCCGGACTCGGAAATCATGGCGCCGACGACGGGCAAGTGGTTCTACGAGATGGGCACTCCGCACGGCCTGGTCGACTTCGAGGCGATGATGACTGCTGTCCGGGACAACGACTACCGGGGCTGGATCAGCGTGGAGCACGACAAGGCGAACAAGGACGGCGGCGACTACTCCGAGAGCACGGCGGTCGCGCGCTGGTACGCGGTGAACGTCCTCGAGAAGATCTACCGGTAGGGGGCCGACGGTGACCGACATCAGGTGGGGTTACGCCCTGAACCAGTGGAAGCCGCAGTTCGACGACTTCGTCCGCCGGGAGGACCACGAGCGGGCGCTGAAGACACTGTCGATCGCCGGGTTCGAGGGCGTCGAGCTGACGGCCGGCACCGGGCGGTGGGAGCCGCTGGGCAACCCGCGGCAGCTGGTGGCGAACTTCGGCTCGCTCGCCGGTTTCCGTGAGTTCCTCTCGGGCTGCGGCATCGCGGCGGTGCCCAGCTGGTTCTACGATCCGCAGCAGCGGTCGATGGAGCACCTGACGCCTCCGTACTCGCCACTGGTCGCCGCGGACGTCGCCGGCAACGTGACGCGGGCCGAGTGGTTCGCCGGGGCTCTCGCGCAGCTCGGCGGATCCGTCCTCGTCGTCCGCGCCGCCCCCTCCGCCGGTGACGCAGGCCCGCTCGACGACGCGGCGCTGCGGCGGCTGGCAGACTGCTGGACGGCGGTCGGCCGGGCGACACTCGCGCACGGCGTCCGTACGGCGCTGCACGTCGACTTCCTGTCCTCGCTTCGCCGGCCGGGAGCACTCGACCGGCTCCTCGGCCTCGCGGATCCGGCCGCCGTCGGCCTGGCCGTCGACACCGGCGAGCTGACCGTCGCGGGCCTCGACCCGGCCGAGGTCATCCGCCGCCACCCCGACCGCGTCTGGCACGTCCAGTACAAGGACGCGCTCGCCATCGACACGGACGAGGAGTACCTCCAGCCGCACGCCGAGTGGTCCGTGCGGCAGCGAGGCGGTTCCCGGGAGATCCCGCGGTGGTTCGCCGAGCCCGGGGCCCACGGCGGCCTGGTCGACTTCGCCGCGGTCACGCGTGCACTGCTCGACATCCGCTACGCCGGATGGGTGGTGTTCGAGAGCGACCAGAGCCCGCATCCCGCCACGAGCGCGCTCCTCGGCGGCTACCTGCTGCAGCGCGAACTGCGCCCGATGGTGACCGCGGCGTAGCGCTGACCGGGGACGGATAAGGGGCGGGAGGGGCTTGTCCCCGCCCGCCCCTTATCCGTCCTTTCAGCTCGTCACCCCCAGACCCCGTCCATGTCTCGCAGCACCTGGTCCACGGTCTTCTGCCCGGTCAGCAGGCCCGTGATCCCGCTGCCCAGGGCGTCGTAGACCTGGCCGTTCGACCAGCCGAGATAGCCCATTTGCGCGTACTGCTTGTGCACGATGGCGTCGGAGATTCCGCTGTACTGCGGCAGCAGGTCGGCCGCCTTGACATCGCCGATCGGCAGGTCGCCCTTTTCGTTGGCGAAGGTGGTCGCCTGCGGCTGCTGAACGAACCAGCGGATGAAGTCGGCGGCGAGTTTCGGGCTCTTGGTCTTCGCGTTGGCGGCGATGCCGTCAGAGGTGGCCGCGGTGAGGTAGGTCTTCCCCGACGGCGACGGGAAGGGGATCACCAACAGTTTCACGGCGCCGTGGGCCGCCTTCATGATGTCGGAGGCGCCGCCTCCGGGAGCGAAGAACCCGAAGATGTCGCCCCGCGTCATCCCTTGCGTCAGGGCCTCATAGCCGGCTCCGGCCGCCCCGGGCTGGAAGCATCCGGCCTCGTTCAGCTTGACGACCGCGTCGAGGGCGGCGTGCCAGCCGGGGGTCTTCTCTAATGTGGTCTTTCCGGCCGCACGCTGCGCATTCCAGTCCGGGGTGGGGCCGTAGACCGTTGAGCCGGCGAGCTCCATGGCGAAGAAGGCCGTGTTGGGCGTCTGCGCGCCGGCCAGGCCGAACAGCGCCTTGCCATAGGACTTCGCCGTCGCGCACTGGGTCAGCACCTCGCTGAACGATGAGGTCGCGTCCAGGTTGACGCCGGCGGCTCGCGCGGCCTGGTCGTTGTAGATGATCCCCGCGGCATTCAGGTCGACGGGGACGGCGTACGTCTTGCCGCCCACGGTGAACAGGTCCTTGACGTTCTGCGGGATGGCGGCGGTCGTCCCCGGGTCGGTCAGCTCCAGCAGTTGGCCGGCCTTGCCCAGCTGAGCTACCGACGCGGCCTGACCGCTGCCCGAATTGACGTAAAAGACGTCAGGGCCGTTGCCGGCCTGCAGCTGGGTGGTGAGCGTGCTGTTGTAGGACGACAGGTTGATCGGGTTGACCTTGATCGTCACACCCTTGTGGGACCTCATGTACTGCTGAGCCAGGTCCTGGTAGGCGTTCTGGGTGGGGTTGGCCACTTCTATGGAGAAGGTAATCGTCTGCGGTTCGGGGCCGGAGCCGGGTGAGGCGGGGGCGCAGCCGACCAGCGAGGCCGCGGCCAGAAGCGGTGTCGCGAACGTCGGGAGGATGCGGTGGTACCGCCCTGACTGTCGGGGCACGGGTTGACCTTTCACGGACAAATTTAGTTTGGTTCAGACGTAATTTGCTGAGGGGGCCGCGGGTGGCGAGGCGCCGTCGCGGCGGGTATCGAGCGGACGGCGCCGGTCGCCGTTGTGCTCCTCGCCCATCCGCGACATCCCCTGACGTTCGGGCCTGGTGAGATGCGGGTCGGCCGGTGAGTGATGAGCCGCCCGCTGGTGAACGGGCCGCCCGGAGAGGGCAAGCCCACGCGAAGGGATTGACTTATGTGGTTTTCATGCAGAATCCTACATCTGGCGGCGTATTAACGCATCGGCTTTGCCGGGGACGTCCGCCTCGAGAACGCGCGACACCTCGCGTGCAGATGGCGGCACCCGTCTCAACCCCACTGAGAGGAACGGCGGATGAGTCTGACGATGGAAGTTCTGTACCTGGATGACACCGGGCGGAACCGGTCGCGTACGTCTTCGGCCCAGCCGAGGCGGGCGGCGGTGACGCCGCGTGCCTGACATCGGCCTGCGCCGGCTCGGCGGTGAGGACAAGCTCCGGGCGCTGATCGTCACCGGACATACCGATATCCACCACGACTGGCGGACGGTCTCGCCGATGCTCGCCGAGCTGCTGCGGGAGACCGGGCTGTTCGACGTCCGCATCACCGAGGAGTTCCGGGGGGCCGGGCCGGAGACGCTCGAGCCGTACGACCTCGTCGTCCTCAACTACTTCGGCCGCTTCGAGCCCTGGGGTCACGCACCTGAGCAGCGGTGGGGCACCCGCGCCGAGCAGGCGCTGTACGACCACGTCGCCTCCGGAAAGGGAGTCGTCGTCTACCACGCGTCCCTGCAGATGGGGGCCGGGTGGGAGGACGACTTCGAGCGGATGGCCGGCGGCGTCATGCGTGAGCACTGCAGCCGCCGCGCTCCGATACCCGACTTCCGGCTGCGTGTGGTCGCTCCGGACCACCCCGTCACGGCGGGCATGCCGGAGTTCATGCCCCACTATGACGACGACCTCTACGTCAACCTGCAGTGGGCGCCGGGTGCGGAGGTCGAGGTGCTCGTGACGGGCTGGGACAACCCGTTGCGCTACACGCAGGTGCCGGCGGAGTGGGACGCCCTGCCGGGGATGGGGCAGGAGCATGCCCTGGTGTGGACGAATCGCTACGGTCAGGGCCGGGTGTTCGCCACGGGGCTCGGTCACGGGCCGGAGGCGATCTCCCACCCGTCGTTCCGGGGGCTGTTCGCCCGGGGCGCCGAATGGGCGGCCACCGGCAAGGTGACTCTTGGCCTGCCCGCCGGTTTCGGTGAGCCGGTTCCCGGGGGCGACTGGTGGCCCACCACCCTGGAGCCGATGGTCCGCGAGATGTTCGAGCAGCGCAGGCAGGCCGCTGCCGGGACGCGTGAAGGGACGGAGCAGTGACGGCCGAGGGGCTTGAGGAGCGGCTGGCCGTCCTGGAGGCACGTCTCACGGCCGCCGAGCGGGCCGCGATCCGGGCGCAGGACCGGGGAGACGTGGAGAACGTCTTCTCGCGGTACATGCACTACCACAACGCGTTCGAGGACGAGCGGATCGTCGACGAGCTGTGGGTGCGCCGTGGCACCGAGGGAGTCCGTTCCCAGTACAACGACGACGGCGTCTACACGGACTGGGACACGATCATGGCCTACCACAAGGGCCGGCCGCACCCGGTCGGGAAGCTGATCCTGCACTACACCACGACACCGGTCATCGAGGTCGCCGCCGACGGCACGACCGCCAAGGGACTGTGGGTCATGATGGGGCTGGAATCGGGCTTGACCGAGCCGGCGGAGGCGGAGCATATCCCGCCGTTCTTCTTCGCGAAGGAAGACGTCGACGGGCGCAAGGTCTGGGCGCACTGGGTCTGGTGCAAATACGGCGTCGACTTCCTCAAACAGGACGGCCAGTGGCGCATCTGGAAGTTCCGCTGCTTCGAGGTCGCCCGCGCGCCCTATGACGAGAACTGGATCTCCTTCGCCGCCCACGAGCGCGCCGATTACGAGGCGAAGCTCGCGTACTTCGGTGAGGACGGCAAGCCGGTGTTCCTGCCGCCCGTGGACGGGCCCACCGTCACGCCTTCGCAGCCCTACCGCATCGACACAGCTCAGCACCTGTTGCCCGAGCCCCCGCAGCCCTACGCCGAATTCGAGGACACCTTCCGCTGACGGCACTGCGGTCCGCCCGGCGCCTGCTGCTGGAAATCGGTCTGGTCAGCGGCAGGCGCCGGAACTTCTGAGAGGAACCGATCGATGGGTCCGCTGGACGACCAGGTGGTGCGCGAAGACTCGCTCACCGCCACCGCTGACGGCCTGGACATAGCCGTCTACTCCCACTGGTACCGGGCGTTGCCCCTGACCTCACTCGCCCGCGTCGACCTGACCGTCGACGGCCGGCGGATCGACCCGGACACGCTGTCGGTGACCGCCAACGGGCGCCGCTACGAGTTCGGCGAGCTGGCGGACAGGACCGATGACTTCTGGTTCACGACCGACCCGGTGGTGCTCCACGTGCCGGTATCCACGGCGTCCGGCCGGCGGCACCGGGTGCAGCTGCTGCTCGGGTTGTCGATCCCGTACATCCTCACCGGCCCAGACCGGGTGCCGCTTCTCGCGCCCAGCTCGACCGACAAGACGCTGACGGCTGCCTGACAGGAGCAAGCTCATGACCGACACCGCCCCCGGCCTGCCCCGCCTCGGCATCACCCTGTTCAGCCTCACTCTCGAGCAGCGCGCGCCCGGAAACGATCTCGCCGCTCTCATCCGCGAGGTCGCCGCCCGCGACCTGGGCCCGGGCGTCGAAATGGTGGCCTTCCAGAGCCTGCGTGGCTGGCCACGACTGGACGACAAGGCCGTCCGTGAAGTCCGCGGCCTGATCGCAGACTCCGGCCTGACGCCGGCCTGCCTGGCCGTCAACCTCGACCTCGCCCTCCATCCGGGACGGTTGCTCACCGACGACGAGGCGTACGACTACGTCGCCGTCCAAATGCGCCGCGCCGCCGCGCTCGGCTTCCCGGCCGTGCGAGTCGGCGCGGAGTGCGGACCAGCGATCATGACCCGGCTGCTGCCGCTCGCCGAGGAGCTCGGCGTCAAGATCGGCGTGGAGATTCACGCCCCGCTGACCATCGACGCACCGCCGGTCGCCGAGCTCAAGGAGCTGTTCACCCGGCTCGACACCGACTGGCTCGGCTTCATCCCCGACTTCTCCGCCAGCATGCGCGCCGTGCCGGCCGCCGTCGACGACGCGCACCGGAAGGCGGGCATCCCGCCCGAGCTGACGGCACTGACCCGGCGGCTCTGGGCCGAGCCCGGTCCCACGATGGCCAAGTTCCCTGAGCTCGAACGGCGGGCCACCGAACTCGGCGCCAGCCCCGCGGAGATCGGCAATCTCAAGATGCTCTTCACGATGCACGGGCGGATGGATCCCGAGCGGTGGGCCGACTTCTTCCCGCACGTCATCCACGTGCATGGCAAGTTCTACGGGGTGTCGGACGGGGAGGACCCGTCCATCGACTTCCCGGCGATCGCCCGGGTGCTGCGTGAGCAGGGTTACACCGGCTTCATCTCCAGTGAGTACGAGGCACACGCCTACACCGACAGGTACAGTGCCTTCGACCAGGTCAGGGCCCAGCACGACATGCTCAAGCGGCTGCTCGAGGACCAGCCGGCGACGGTGGTCTCCCCATGACCACAACAGCCCGGGTCGGCCGGCGGTTGCGCGCCGGCCGACCCGGGCTGCCAGTCCTCCGGTAGGTCGCAGGGCTTCTCGGCTGCCGAGTCGGCAGTCTCAGGCGGCGGTCTGCAGGCACAGCGCCGAACCGACCGGTGTGCCCGCACCCAGCCAGATCTGCAGTGCCGAGGGCCGGAAGAGGTTGTGCGCGGCAAGTAGCGCGCCGCCGATCGTCCCCTCGGCGAAGTTCAGCGACGCCGTGCGGATGGTCAGGTTCCGCGCGGCGAGTTCGATCGTGCCCTCCAGGACGGCGCTGCGGAACTCTTCGAAGAAGAGAGAGCTGTAGCGGATCACCCCGCCACCCAGGACGAGCGTTCCCGGGTTGGCGAAGTTCACCACGCCGGCGATCGTCCTGCCGGTGATCCGAGCCGATGAGGCGACCGCGGACCGCGCGACTTCGTCGCCGGCGGCGGTGGCCTGGCCGATGTCCTCGGCCGTGATGCGGCCCCGACGGGCAAGCCGCTCGGCGAGCAGCGGGCTCTCTCCTGACTTGGCATGCTTGGAGAGGGTCCGCATCAGGGACCATCCGCTCGCGACGGCCTCGAGGCAGCCGATCTTGCCGCATCGGCAGCGCGCCGACCGGTCGTCGGTGACCCGCACATGTCCGATGTCGCCGGCGGCTCCGCTGTCGCCGCGATGGAGGCGGCCGTTGGTGACCAGGCCGCTGCCGATCCCGGTCGCGACCTTGACGTACAGAAGGTCGCGCCGTTCCCGCGGCACGCCGCGTTCCCACTCGCCGAGTGCCATCAGGTTGACCTCGTTGTCGACCCACACCGGTGCCTCCCAGCGGCACTGGAACCAGGAGCGTACGTCGTAGTCGTCCCAGCCCGGCATGCTGGGCGGAGCGACGGTGCGGCCGGAAGCGACATCGACCGGGCCTGGGACGCCTACGGCGATGCCCCAGACCGGCACTGTTCGGCCCGCCCGCCTGACGAGTTCCCCGAACACTTCATGGACCGTGCCGAGCACGGCCTCGGGACCGTCCTGCACGTTGATGTCGCGGAAGTCCCGAGCGAGTTCGTTGCCGGCCAGGTCGGTCACGGCGGCGTGGAGTGAGACGGTGCCCAGGGCTGCGGACAGCAGCAGCCCCGCCTCGGTGCGGAACCGGACCGAGCGGGACGGCCGGCCACGACGGTGGCCCGACGGCACCGCGTCGACCTCGGCAAGCACGCCGAGCTCGACCCCCTCGCGGAGCCGCTCGTTCACCACGGTGCGGCCCAGGCCGGTCGCCGCCTCCAGCTCCGGACGGGTCATGGCGACCCCGGCCCGGACCAGATCGACGATCTGGGCCAGGACCAGGATGTCCCGAGCGGACGGCGGTGGCTGCACGTCTGTCTCCTCCCTGCGCGGGCCCGGCTGGGGCCATGCTGATCAGCCCACGCTCTCCGCGAATCTCGCGGACTCCGACTTCCGTTGTATTCGTACATAATTATTCCACAGCGGGCGGATCTGCGTGTCACGGTGTCGGGACATGGGCGCAGAATTGGGCCCCCGTCATCGCAATGACGCGGACGGGGGCCCGGTGTGGACGTCACGACCCTGAACGGTCCCAGCGGGAGGTGTCACCCGCGTAGTAGGGCCACACGCGCCACCGGTTTTCGCCGTCGCGGTCAGGGGGATCGAGGGTCACCTCTCCGGAGGCGGCCCACTCCACGCCACGGCAGAGCAGCGTCATGAAGTTGACCCGGCGGAAGGTGTCCCAGTCGTGGCCGAGGGTGATGGTGAAGCACCGGCCGGCGCCCCACTCGTTGATCCAGGCGAGCGGCTGGTCCTGATTCATCCCGTGCAGATCCTCCAGCCCGCCGGGTGGGATCTCGACCGGGGTGTGCGGCCGGGGCCATCCGGCCCGGCGGTACGTCTCGACGTCGTCGAAGACGGTCAGCAGGACCCGCGCGCCCGGGTGCGTCGCGACCCCGGTCAGGATGTCGTCGTTCGAGATTCCCCACTCGGGATCCAGACCGGCGGTGATCGCGTGGCGGGGTTCCGCCGTCCGGACCACGACTTCGCCCACGGGGCGGGGGCGCAGCCCGAGATCGCGGCTCATCGTGGCGCCGCGCATCGCGTTGAACTCCTCGGGGTAACCCCAGTCGCTCTCCTGGACGGCCGACCCGTGGAACCACACCATTCCACGGCCCTTGTCGCGGACGAAACGCAGCAGCGCGTCGTTCGTCGTCGCGCCGAAACCCTCGGCCTTCTGCCGGTAGTTGTCCCGGCCCTCGTACATGACGAGCACGACGTCGAAGCGGTCGAGAAGCTCCTCGCCGACCCCGCGGAACTCCTCGAGCACCCGCACGCGGAAGCGGCCGGTCGACTCGAGCAGGGTGGTCAGCATCCCGGTGTGATGCCGGAAGCTGCGGTGCTCGTTGTCGTGTTCCTCGGTGACCCGGCCGGTCGCGATCATGACATCGAGCTTGTCCGGCACGGCCTGCCCTTCCCTCATGCGCCGGCGGCCGCGGACCTGATGTACGTGAGGGACTCCGCGGACGGGACCGTCGGGAAGTATTCGAGCCCGATCGGGCCGTCGTAGCCCGCGGCCCGCAGGACCGACAGGTGCCGCGTCCAGTCGATCGCGCCGCTGCCCGGCTCGCCGCGGCCGGGGGCGTCGGCGATCTGCACGTAGTCGACCAGCCCTGCGGCGTTCGCCAGCTCCTTCGCGGGATCCTCGCCCTCGGTGACGGAGTGGTACAGGTCGTAGAGGATCCCGAAGGAGCCGGAGTTCACGCCCCGCGCGACCAGGACGGCGTCGGCGGTGCGGTCGAGCAGGGCGCCGGGATGGTCGACCCGGGTGTTGACCGGTTCGAGCACGAGCTTCACGCCGGAGCCGCGGGTCCGGTCGACGGCCTGGGAGAAGACCTCGACGAGCTTCTGGAGGTTCTGGGCGCGCTTGGCGCCGGGGAAGCCGATGCCCGAGCCGAGGACGACACGCGGGCACCCCAGCAGGCGGGCGTTCTCGACGGCCCGGTCGAGGCCCTCGAAGAAGGGGCCGAGATCGGTCCCCGGCAGCGTGAAGTTGGTCCGCGGTTCGGCGAGGAGCGAGGTCAGGGCGACCCCGGTCTCGGTGAGGGCGCCGGCGAGCGACTTGACGTCCTTGTCGGAGGTGCCCCACATCTCGACGGCGTCGAAGCCGGCGGCGGACGCCGCGCGCACCCGGTCGGCGGCGTCCGGCCCGGCCTCGGTGAAGAGCAGTTCGATGTTGGGGGACAGCTGGTACACGGTCAGGCCTGCTTTCGTTCGTTGTTCAGGGTGTTCGAGATGGCGCGACGGATGAGGTCGTGCTGCCTGCGTACGAGATCGACGGGGTCGGCCTCGTCCAGGTCGGCGAAGGCGTGGCCCTCCCACTCGCTGGAGAAGAAGCCCGAGTAGCCGCCGGTCACGAATTCCCTGACGATGGCCGGGTAGTCGATGGCCGGCTCGTCGCCGTTCTCGTCGATGTCGTAGAACTTGGCGTGCACGTGCACGATCTGCGGCATGATGTCGGCCCACTCGCGGGGGTCGACATGCCCGTGCATGTTGAAGGCGAGCCGCGCGAACGAGCCGAGGCTCTCCGGCGCGATGCCGCGTGAGCGCAGATAGTCGACGAACTCGGCGTGCCGCTCGTTGATGCCGGAGTCCTTCGCCCAGATCTCCTGCAGCCGCGCGAGGTCCTCCGGCGCGAGCCCTTTCTTCGTGAGCCCGCGCAGCAGGGTGGGGGACATGCTGTGCATCGTCGAACTGAAGTCGGCGACGAAGCCCAGCCGCGGCGAGGCGATCTCGTCGTAGAGCTCACGGATCCGCACGACCTGCGGAGAGTTCGGGCCGAGGGGGGCGTGGATCTCCCAGCCGAGTGTGAGGTCGAGCTCCTCGGCCAGCGGCATCAGCCGGCGGATGAGCTCCGGTTTGGCGCTCTGGATGCGTACCAGCGGGAAGCCCAGCGCTCGCGCGCTGCGGAACTGGGCGGCGGTGAACTCGAACTCCTCGTCCAGGGTCATGTCCCTGTCGCGGCGGCGGCCCATGTCGAGGTTCGCGCCGAACGAGCTCGGGGCGAACCCATGCCGGTCGAACGCCTCGTGCCACTCACGGACGAACTCGTCGGTGACCACGGGGTAGGTCCGGATCGTCTGAGAGGCGACGATCTCGATGCCGGGTCCGATTCCGGCCGCGGCGACCACGTCGAGCAGTCCGTGCAGGTCGTAGCGGCCGGCGGCCCACTCGCTGGTCAGCGAGTAGAGCGTGAGACCGAGCTTGATGTCGCTGCCCGGTACGGCGGGCGCGGCCACGGGGGAGGGGACAGTCGTCGTCATCAGGGGCCCTCTCAACGCGCAGTCAGCGTGCGGCGGTTGGTCGCGTGGTTGGTCACGTACGTCATGGGGGCGATCTGCATGTACGGGAGCCGCAGTTCGACGGCCACCTCGACATCGACCTCCTGGCCCTCCGCCGGCGGCCTCTCGCGTGGCACCACGACCTGGAGGCGGTCCTGGATGAACCAGAGCGTGTCCCACTGGTCCTTCAGCTCGCCGACGTGGTAGGTGCGGTCGCCCAGCTCGACCCGAAGCTCGTCGCGGGGGACGCGCTCTCCGTCCACTGTCACGGCGATGTCGCTGACACTCGACAGCCAGAGGCTGCGGTACCACGGCACCTTGAGGGCGACCGCCAGACCGCCGGGACGCAGGGTCAGGCTGTCCTCGGTCAGGACCGTGTCATCGGTGGCCATCAGATGTTCCTTCCTCCCGGCAGACCCACCAGGCGGCGGGCCTCAGCCGGATCGACGATCACGCGCGAGCCGCTCGCGGCGGCGCTCGCGCGGATGAGGGCCTGCTCACCGGCGACGACCTCGAAGGGGTCGTCCCAGTCGTTCCAGTGGAAGCCCTCCCACTCGCTGGAGATCGCCCCCGAGTAGCCGCTCCCGACCCACAGGCCGATCAGCTCGCGCACCGGCACCGACGGCTCGTCGCCGTCGGCGTCGATCTCGTAGAACTTCCCGTGGGTGTGCACGGCCCAGGGGAGGACGTCGGCCCAGTCGGACGCCGGCGCGTGGCCGAACAGGCCGGTGATGTTGACCGCCATCTCGATCGCCCGGTCACCGGCGCCATGGCGGTGGGCCAGCTCCACGACCTGCCCGAACCACCGTCCGTGCTGCGGCTCGGTCATCGGGGGCCCCTCGGCGTGGTGCTCCCGCCACAGCTCCTCGAGCCCCGTCAGCAGGTCCTCGTCGTACCCCGCCTCGCGGTACTTGCGCAGCAGTGTCGACGGCACCGCGCGCAGCGACGCGCCCCAGTCGGGGACGAAGCCGAGCAGGGGCGACCCGAGCTTCTCGTAGCGTTCGAGCAGCGCCTGGATGCGCGGGTGCCTGGGGTGCTGGTGGGAGTGGATCTCCAGGCCGAGCCGGACGCCGTACTGTTCGGCCACCGGGAGCAGCCGCTCCATGTCGTCGGGGGTGAGCGAGATCTGCACCCGTACGACGGGGAAGCCGAGCTCGCGGGCGACGGCGATCTGGGGGCGCATGTAGTCGACGAGCTCGTCGTCGGTGAGCATCCGGTCGCGGCGCAGCCCGGCGTCGGCGTTCGCACTGAGGCAGGTCGGCACGAGGCCGGTCTCGTCGATCAGCGACCGGAAGCGTGTCACGAAACCCGGGTCGACGTCCGGGAATCCCTTGATGCTCTGGAAGCCGACGAGTTCCAGCCCGGGGCCGAGACCACGACGGGCCACCTCGCGCACCAGTTCCTCGAACGTGTACCGCCGCCCGTGGAAGGCGCGGGTGAAGCTGTAGAGCGTGACTCCCTGGACGGGCGTGCCGGGCGCGGTCATGTGGCGCCACCTTTCCGCGTCACCGTCAGCGGCATCGTCTTGGCGTCCTTCTCCTCGATCCTGAGAACCCCCAGGTCGGTGGTGATGTAGGGGATGTACAGGCTCAACGTCACGCTCACCTGGTGCTCGGCCCGGTCGTCCAGAGCGGGCAGATCGCCCTCCAGCTCCGCGGAGTCGAGGACGTACCACCACAGGTCATGGCGGGCAGGTAGATCGTCGAGCCGGTGGGTGCGACCGTCGACGGTCCAGGTGATGGAGTCATGCGGCACCTGCGCCCCGTCGACCGTCCACCGGACGTCGGCGACGGACGACAGAGGCAGGGCCCGATACCAGGGCATGCGGACGGAGAGCCGCACCCGGTCCCCCCGGGCGGCCAGCGTCCCGGGCTCGATGATCTGTTCCGGCATCAATGCAGGCGTTCCTCAAGGTGTGAGAGGGTTGCCGGGGCGCTAAGGAAGTGGTCAGCCCTTCAGACCGCCGGCGTAGCCCTGGATGAACTTCTTCTGGGCGAAGAAGTAGAAGGCGAGAATGGGAACCATCGAGATGATCACGACAGCGAAGATCAGGTTCCACTGTGAGACAAGCGAGCCGACGTAGTTGTACATGACCACCGGCAGCGTCTGGAATCCCGAACCGTTCAGGAAGATCAGCGCGGTGAAGAAGTCGTTCCACACGATCAGGCCGGCGAGGATGGCGACCGTTCCGGTGGCCGGGCCCATGAGAGGGAACACCACCTGCGCGAAAATCCTGGTCCGGGATGCGCCGTCGACCGTCGCCGCCTCCTCGTAGTCTCGCGGCAGCCTTCGGAAGAAGCCGCCGTAGAGGAAGACCGACAGCGGGATGAGCATGCCGGTGTAGACCACGATCATCCCGAACGGCGTCCCCACCAGGCCGAGGTTGCGCGCCTCGACATAGAGCGGCACGACGCCGAGCTGGGTGGGCAGCAGGATTGCGATCATGAACAGGTAGTACGTCCGGGTGCTCCAGCGGTTGGTGCTGCGGGCGAACACGTAGGCCGCGGGGGAGCCGATCACCACGAGGGCGGCGATGGTCCCGGCGGTGATGATCACGCTGTTGAGCAACCCCTGGAATATGCTCGACGACGCGTCACTGGAGGGCGAAAGCAGCGTGACGAAGTTCTCGAAGGTCGGACTGACCGGGAAGGACAGCGACGACGTGGTGAGCACCTGATCCTGCGTCTTCAGCGACGTGGAGATCAGAAAGTAGAAGGGCATCAACATCACGACCGCCGCCAGGATCGTGACGATCTCGAGGAGCAGCGTCTTCTTCGTGTAGTGGAACACGGCTTTCGTCCGATCTAGAGGCGGTCGCGGGTGGCGTACTGCTGGACGACGGTGAAGATGAGGATGAGCACGCTCAGCACCAGGGCCAGGGCCGCGCCGAAACCGAAATTGCTGAAGACGAACGTGTGCTGGTACACCTCTGTCGCCAGCGTCTGTGTGGCGCCCGCGGGGCCCCCGCCGGTGAGTGCGATGACCTGGTCGAAGATCCGCAGCCCCTGGATGAGTGATAGTGTCGTCGCGATCGCGATGGAGGGCTGGATTATCGGCATCGTGACCGACTGGAAACGACGCAGGGGGCCCGCGCCGTCCAGGGCGGCGGCCTCCTCCAGTTCCACGGGGACGGTGGCCAGGCCGGCGAGGTAGATCACCATGGTGAAGCCGATGTTCTGCCAGACCATGACGACGAGGACGGCCAGGAGCGCGAGCTTCGGCTCGGCCAGCCAGTCGCGCTGCCAGCTCTTCAGGCCGACGGCGCCGAGTGTCTCGTTCAGCGGGCCGTCGAACGCGAAAATGAACTTCCAGATGTAGGAGACCGCGATCGGCGCGATGACCACGGGCATGAACAACAATGTCCGCAGGACGTATCGCGTCTTGAGGCCGCGGTTGAGGGCCAGTGCGAACAGCAGTCCCAGGATGTTGCTGCCGAGCACGAAGCCGAACGCCAGCAGCAGCGTGTTGACGAGCGCTCCGGTGAGTTCCTCCGTCTGGAAGATCCGTGTGAAGTTCTTGAGACCGATGAAGTCGAAGGAGCCGATGCCCGTCCAGTTGGTGAAGGCGTAGAAGGCGCCGCTGGCGGTCGTCGCGTAGATGAAGGCCAGCATGAGCGCCACGGCCGGCAGCGCCCACCACCAGTAGCCGTAGCCGATGCGGTACGCGCGCTGTCTGCCTGCCGCCGGCTTCGGGGTCGCGGCAGTGGCTCCCACTGCGCCGGCTTGGCTTTCCGTCATGGTCATCTTGCCGTCCCTTGTCCCTGTTTCCGCGTCGGGCGGCGTGCGGGGCGGCAGTCCGCTCGCGCCCGTACGTGTCGAGCTCACCATGGCGCTCGCCCGCGACCTGGGC